>CAZBTA010000101.1:0-17443 GCA_964494515.1 uncultured Bryobacter sp. | reverse complement strand
CGCGAAGGCGGCCGCACGGTCGGCGCCGGCACGGTGTCGGAAATCATCGAGTAGTTTGAGCAGGGTTAGGCGAGTCAGGACAGAGAGATGAACAAAGAACGAATCCGCATCCGCCTCAAGGCTTATGATCACCGCGTGCTCGATCAGTCGACGACGGAAATCGTCGATACGGCTCGTCGCACGGGCGCGGTGATTGCCGGGCCGATTCCGCTTCCCACGGTGCGGAACCGCTACACGGTGAATCGCTCACCGCACGTGGACAAGAAGTCGCGGGAGCAGTTTGAAATCCGCACGCACAAGCGTTTGCTCGACATTCTGGAGCCGACGCAGGATACGGTGGACGCGCTGATGAAGCTCGACCTGCCGGCTGGCGTAGACGTCGAAATCAAAGCTTTCGGCAAGAAGTAAAGAGTTTAGGACCTGGAGAAGGTGGCAATGAGCCCAGGAATTTTAGGTAAAAAAATCGGCATGACGCAGATCTTCCGCGCCGATGGTCAGGTTGTACCTGTCACGTTGGTCAAGGCGGGCCCCTGCGTTGTCACGCAGCGCAAGACGCCGGCCACGGACGGTTATGACGCGATCCAAGTCGGTCTGATGGAATACGTCAAGCCTGCCCGCATCAACAAGCCGGACACCGGTCACCTGAAGAAGGCCGGCGCCGAAGGCGTCAAGTACACGCGCGAGTTCCGACTCGGCCGTGGCAACGGCGACTTCAAGGCTGGCGACAAGATTACCGCCGAAGACTTCAAGCCCAACGAGAAGGTCGATGTGATCGGCATCTCGAAGGGGCGTGGATTCCAGGGCGTCGTCAAGCGTCACCACTTCCGTGGCGGCCCGGGCGGCCACGGCTCCATGTTCCACCGCGCGCCTGGTTCGATCGGCGCCTCGAGCTTCCCGTCGCGTGTCTTCCCTGGCATGCGCATGGGCGGCCACATGGGCGACGACCAGGTGACGGTCCGCAACCTCGAGATTGTCGAGGTGGACACGGAAGAGAACGTGATCATGGTGAAGGGCGCGCTCCCTGGAGCGAATGGCTCTTACGTGATGATCCGTCGTGCAAAGGCGAGGGGCTAACACGATGCCAACGGTAGACGTAATCAATCTTGAAAACCAGAAGGTCGGTTCCCTCGAGCTCGCGGCGGAAGTGTTCGCCGCCGAGGTGAACGAGCACCTGCTGTATGAGTCGGTCCGCCACTACATGGCCGGCCAGCGCAAGGGCCTTGCGGCAACGAAGACCCGCCACGAAGTGGCTGGTAGCGGCAAGAAGCTCTGGAAGCAGAAGGGCACGGGTCGCGCTCGTATGGGCAGCATCCGTTCGCCGCTGTGGCGCCATGGTGGCACGGTGCACGGTCCGCAGCCGCGCGACTACAGCTACCGCCTGAACAAGAAGATGGTTCTGGGCGCGCTGCGCTCGGCCCTGACGGCGAAGCTGCGTGATGGCGAACTGCGTATTGTGGACGCCTTTACCCTGGCTGACCCGAAGACCAAGAATTTTGTGTCGAAGCTGGGCAAGCTGAACGCTGACAAGACGGTGTTGGTGGTGGAGACGGCCGAGAATCGCAATCTCGAGCTGAGCTCGCGCAACATCCCTGGCGTGAAGCTGGTCCGCTCAAACCTCGTCACGACGTACGATTTGCTCAAGCACAAGCATGTGTTGATCAGCAAGTCGGCCGCCGAGAAACTGTCGGAGGCTTTGAAGTAAATGAACCTGTACGAAGTGATCGCCCGGCCCATCGTGACCGAAAAGGGTGTGATCAAAAAGGACGGCGAACGCACGCTGTGCTTTGAAGTCGCTCCCGATGCCAACAAGACGCAGATCAAGCAGGCCGTCGAGAAGATCTTCAAGGTGAAGGTCGAAGAAGTTCGCACGCTTACCAACGAAGGCAAGCTGCGCCGGCGCGGCAAGTTCGCCGCCTATGGCTCGGACTGGAAGAAGGCCTACGTGAAGCTCAAGAAGGACCAGAAGGTCCCTGAATACGCCGAGGTCGTCTAATGCCGATTAAGTCCTATCGCCCGTTTACTCCCACGCGCCGTTTCCGTACGGTTGTGACGCGTGAGGACATCACCAAGCAGACCCCGGAAAAGAGCCTGACCAAGGGCAAGCTGAAGAGCGGTGGCCGCAACTCGGCTGGCCGCATCACGAGCCGCTTCCGTGGCGGTGGCAACAAGACCACCTATCGTGACATCGATTTCAAGCGTGACAAGGCTGGTGTGCCGGCGACGGTGGCGTCGATCGAATACGATCCGAACCGCTCGGCCCGCATCGCCCTGTTGCACTACGTGGATGGCGAGAAGCGCTACATCATTGCTCCGGTCGGCCTGAAGGTCGGCGCCAAGATCATGTCGGGCCCGGAAGCCGACATTCTGGTGGGCAATGCGCTGCCGCTCAAGAACATCCCGGCTGGTACGACGGTGCACGCCATCGAACTCCGCCCCGGCAAGGGCGCGCAGATGGCCCGCAGCGCTGGCGCGCAGGCGCAGATCGTCTCCAAGGACGAAGAATACTGCCTGCTCAAGCTGCCTAGCGGCGAAGTGCGCAAGGTACTGATCAACTGCTATGCGACGGTTGGCCAGGTGGGCAACCTCGATCACGAAAACCAGACGCTCGGCAAGGCCGGTCGCAGCCGCTGGGTCGGCAAGCGTCCGCATAACCGCGGCGTCACAATGAACCCGGTCGACCACCCGCACGGTGGTGGTGAAGGCCGTACCTCGGGTGGCCGTCACCCGGTGACCCCGTGGGGTCAGCCGACGCGTGGCTTCAAGACCCGTAACAACAAGCGCACCGACAAGATGATCGTCAACAGGAAGTCGAAGAGCTAATACCATGAGCCGTTCCCTCAAAAAAGGACCGTTCGCTGACGGTCACCTGATCGACAAACTCGAAGCCATGAACGAGCGCAACGAGAAGAAGGTCATCAAGACCTGGAGCCGGCGTTCGACCATCATGCCGCTCTTCATCGGGCACACGCTCGCGGTGCATAACGGCAAGAAGTTCATCCCGGTGTATGTGACCGAAAACATGGTGGGCCACAAGCTGGGCGAATTCGCTCCGACGCGTACCTTCAAGGGGCACGTGGCCAAGAGCAACGAAAAAGGCAAATAGGACCAGAACATGACAGCGAAAGCAGAAGCCCGTTACATCCGTGTGAGCCCGCAGAAGGCGCGCCTGGTCATCGATCTGATCCGTGGCCTGAACGCTGGTGAGGCGATCCAGGTGCTGAAGATGACGAACAAGCGCATCTCGCCGGTAGTGGAAAAGGTGCTGCGCAGCGCCATCGCCAATGCGGAAAACAAGAACAGCGAAGTCGACGTCGACAACCTGAAGGTGAGTGAAGCCTACGTAAACGAAGGGCCGCGCATGAAGCGCATCCGTCCCGCTCCGATGGGCCGCGCCTACCGTTACCAGAAGAGGATCGCGCACATTGTCGTGAAGGTGAGCGATGGTGTGGCTGACGAAGTGAAGGCAGAGGCATAAGGACAAAAGCGAATGGGTCAGAAAGTACATCCCTTTGGATTCCGTCTCGGGGTCACGAAAACCTGGAAGAGCCGCTGGTTCGCCAAGCAGGACTACTCGAAGCTGTTGTTTGAGGACCTCGAACTCAAGGAATCGCTCCGTAGCCGTCTGAAGAGCGCCGGTGTGAGCTCGGTCGAAGTGGACCGTCCGGGCAACAAGCTTCGCATCACGATCCGCACGTCGCGTCCGGGCATCATCATCGGTCGCAAGGGCGCGGAAATCGAAAAGCTGAAGCAGGACCTGGCCAAGAAGACGAATCGCGAAGTCTTCATCGACATTCAGGAAGTGCACAAGCCGGAACTCGACGCGCAGCTGGTGAGCGAGTCGATCGCGCTGCAGCTGGAAAAGCGCGTGGCGTTCCGCCGCGCGATGCGCAAGGCCGTCGACAGCGCCCAGCGCTTCGGCTGCAAGGGCATCAAGGTGCGCATCAGCGGCCGTCTGAACGGCGCTGAAATCGCGCGCACCGAATGGTATCTGCATGGCCAGCTGCCGCTGCACACGCTGCGCGCCGACATCGACTACGGCTTTGCCGAAGCGACGACGACCTACGGTGTGATCGGTGTGAAGTGCTGGATCTACAAGGGTGATATCGGTGAAGGCCAGCGTCGTGTGATGCTGCGCAACGATGGTGACCCGCAACCGCGCCCGAAGCGCGACAATCGCGACCGCCGCGACCGTGGTGGCGACCGTGGGGATCGTGGCCCGCGCCGCGACGACCGTGGCCCGCGCCCGCAGCAGGAAGCTGCTGTGCCGCCGGTGGCTGACGCCGGTGTGGTGGTGACGGCTCCGGAAGTGCCCTCGACGATCAAGAGCGGTGGCCCGATTCTGCCGCCGATGGCCCCGCCGGCCCCGAGCTGGAAGACCGAAGGTGCTGAAGTGGCTCCTGAAGCCACCGGCGAAACCCCGGCCGAGTAAACGCGCACAACGAATTCAAGTAAAGAGGAATACGCCCTATGTTGATGCCAAAGAAAGTCAAATACCGCAAGCAGCAACGCGGCCGCATGCGCGGCATGGCATACCGCGGCTCGTCGGTGGACTTCGGTGAATATGGCCTGAAGGCCATGTCCTGTGGCTACATCACGAACCGTCAGCTTGAAGCCGCGCGTATCGCAATGACGCGCTACATCAAGCGTGGCGGCAAGGTCTGGATCCGGATTTTCCCTGACAAGCCGGTTACCAAGAAGCCCGCGGAAGTCCGCATGGGTTCCGGTAAGGGTGCTCCGGATGGCTGGGTGGCAGTGATCCGCCCTGGCAAGATTCTGTTTGAGATGGAAGGTGTGCCGCTTGAGACGGCAGCCGAGGCGATGCGTCTGGCGGCGATGAAGTTGCCGATGAAGACGAAGCTGGTGCTGCGTTCGGCGGTCTAGGTCGCGCGAGGATAACGAAGATGAGTGTTGAACAATTTCGCGGCCTCGATACGGCCGAACTGAAGAAGGCACTGGCCGAGGGCGAGGAAAACATGTTCCGGATCCGCTTCCAGATGTCGCTGGGGCAGACCGAAGGCATTAAGAAACTGCGGGAGCTCAAGAAGGACCGTGCGCGGATCCTGACCGTGTTGCGCGAAGCCGAGCTCGCCGCCCAGAAGGAAGGCAAGTAAGCCATGGCCGATACGCAAGCAAAGCAGCCGAACAAGCAGGAGAAGGTGGGAGAAGTTGTTTCCACCAAGATGGCCAAGACGATCGTCGTCGAAGTGACGCGCCGCACGCAGCATCCGCTCTACAAGCGAATTCTGACCCGTCGCAAGAAGTTCTACGCTCATGACGAAGAAGGCAAGGCCAAGCAGGGCGATCAGGTGCGCATTGTCGAGACGCGCCCGTTGAGCAAGCTGAAGCGCTGGGAACTGGCCGAGATCGTGCGTCCGGCGGTTCGCGTTCAGATCGAAGATGAGCCGGCTGAAAAGTCTGGCAAGAAGAAGACCAAGTAGACATTTCCCAGGTAGAGTTACGGAGATAACGCAATGATTGGAATGAGAACAATGCTGGAAGTGGCGGACAACAGTGGCGCCCGCAAGCTCCAGTGCATTCTGCCGCGTGGCGGTGACAAGGGCCTGACGGCTGGCCTCGGTGACATCATCACGGCGAGCGTCAAGGAAGCGGCTCCGGACTCGTCGGTAAAGAAGGGCAAGGTTGTGCGCGCCGTGATCGTACGCATGCGCAAGGAAGCCCGTCGCAAGGACGGCACCTATATCCGCTTTGATTCGAACGCCGCGGTGCTGGTGAACGAACTGGGCGAGCCGGTGGGTACGCGCGTGTTTGGTCCGGTGGCTCGTGAGCTTCGCGACAAGAAGTTCATGAAGATCGTATCGCTCGCTCCGGAGGTCGTGTAAGAGTTATGGCGACGTTGAGCAAGATGACGGCTGGCCAGAAGGCCGGGATTCCGAAGCGGATCCGCATCAAGAAGGACGACCTCGTCAAGGTGATTGCCGGCAAGGACAAGGGCAAGTCGGGCAAGGTTGTGGAAGTGAACCGTGAGCTGGGCCGTGTGATCGTCGAAGGCGTGAACATGGTCAAGCGTGCGACGAAGGCCAATCCGGCCCGTGGCATCAAGGGTGGTTTCATCGAGAAGGAAGCGAGCCTGCACGTCTCCAACGTGATGGTGCTGACCTCCGGTGGCGTGCCGACTCGTATCGGCAGCAAGGTTGAGACGGTGGGTGGCAAGACCCGCCGGACGCGCATCGCGCGGAAGACTGGTGAGGTGCTGGATTCCAAGTAAGCCTTGAGCTTAGCCAGGTCCCTCCCGAAGACGGAAAGGTATAAAGAACAACAATGAAAGCGCGGCTGAGAGAAGTTTATACAAAGACTGTGGTTCCGGCACTCCAGAAGGAGTTCAACTACAAGAACCCGATGGCGATCCCGAAGATCGAGAAGGTATCGATCAACATTGGTCTCGGTGAGGCGACGGGTAACTCAAAGTTGATGGACCTGGCGGTGCAGGAACTGAGCGCGATCTCGGGCCAGAAGCCGGTGATCACGAAGGCCAAGAAGTCGATCGCGGCCTTCAAGTTGCGTGAAGGGATGCCCATCGGATGCATGGTGACCCTGCGCAATGACGCGATGTATGAATTCCTCGACCGCTTCATGAACATCGCGCTGCCGCGTGTGCGCGACTTCCGTGGCGTGAGCCCGAAGTCGTTTGATGGCCGTGGCAACTACACGATGGGCATCAAGGACCAGTTGATCTTCCCGGAAATCGACTACAACAAGGTGGACAAGGCCCGGGGTATGAACATCTGCATTACGACCACGGCGAAGAACGACGCGGAAGCGCTGGCTTTGCTGAAGTTCATGGGCATGCCGTTCCGTCAGTAGGACGGGGAGAATAGAAGGAACACGATGGCTACTACCGCAAAAATCGCCAAGGATAACAAGAAGCCGAAGTTCGCCTGCCAGCACCGCAACCGCTGTGGTCGCTGCGGCCGTCCGCGGGCCTACATGCGCAAGTTCAACCTGTGCCGCATCTGCTTCCGCCAGCTCTCGCTGGCCGGAGAAGTGCCGGGCGTGACGAAGTCGAGCTGGTAAGCGCAAAGCGAAAGAAGGAAGAAAAAGGATGACGACCGATCCCATCGCAGACATGCTGACGCGAGTGCGCAATGCCCTGAAGGCGCGCCACTCGAAAGTGGATATCCCGGCCTCCAAGCTGAAGCTCGAAATTGCCCGCATTTTGAAGGAAGAGGGCTACATCCTCAACTTCAAGCTGGCTGAAGAGGGCACGAAGAAGACGATCAAGGTGTACCTGAAGTACACCCCGACGAATGATAGTGTGATTTCGCATCTCGAGCGCAACTCGCGCCCTGGCTGCCGCGTGTACGTGGGTTCGGCCGAAGTGCCGAAGGTGCTGGGTGGTCTGGGGATCAACATTCTCACGACGCCGAAGGGTGTGATGACCGGTGCGGCGGCGCGCAAGGCCAAGGTTGGCGGCGAGCTGCTCTGCACGGTGTACTAGGGAGCGAAAAAGGAATCAAGATATGTCACGTGTAGGTAAAAAGCCCATTGCCGTGCCGGGTGGAGTGAAGCTCCAGATCGGTAGCGAGCTGACGGTAGAAGGCCCCAAGGGTAAATTGGTGGTCCCCATTCCGGCGGGCATCACGCTTGAGAACCAGAACGGCACTCTGACGATTAGCCGTGCTAGCGATCGTGAAGCCGCGGCCCACGGGTTGACCCGTGCTTTGGCCGCCAACGCCATCACCGGTGTGTCCACGGGTTGGACGCGCGAGCTGGACATTGTGGGTATCGGTTATCGTGCCGATCTCAAGGGCGACGTCGCCGTGTTCACGCTTGGCTACAGCCACTCGATTGAATTCCTGCTGCCGAAGGGCGTGGAGATGACGATCGACAAGCAGACGCACATTGTGCTGAAGAGCCATGATCGGCAGTTGCTGGGTCAAGTGGCGGCGAACATGCGCGCGCTGCGTCCGCCAGATCCGTACAAGAACAAGGGTGTTCGCTACACGGGCGAAGTGCTCCGCAAGAAGGTTGGCAAGAGCGGCGCCGGCGGTAAGGGTAAGTAAACGGTAAGAACGAGCGAGGAACGAAGAAATGAAATCAATGGTAGATCGCGACGCAGTTCGCCGCCGAATTCATACCCGTATCCGGAAGCGGGTCAAGGGTACGCCGGAACGTCCGCGCCTGGCTGTTTTCCGCAGCCTGAATCATATCTATGCCCAGGTGATCGATGACCGCAGTGGCCGCACGCTGGCCGCCGCATCGACCGCCGAGAAGAGCACCAACGTCAAGAGCGGCGGCAACGTCGAAGCGGCGAAGGTGGTGGGCAAGCTGGTTGCCGAGCGGGCCAAGGCCGCGGGCATCAATGCAGTCGTTTTCGATCGTGGTGGCTTCCTGTACCATGGCCGCATCAAGGCCCTGGCGGATGCCGCTCGCGAAGGCGGACTTGAGTTCTAAGAAGGGAAGCCGGTAAGGAATAACGCATGGCAAACAGCATCAAGCGGGTAGAAGCGAACGGCTTGAACCTCAAGGAACAAGTGGTTTCGATCAATCGCGTCACGAAAGTCGTCAAGGGCGGTAAGAACATGAGCTTCGCGGCTCTCGTGGTGGTGGGCGATCCTGAAAAGAAGGTCGTCGGCTACGGCACGGGCAAGGCGAAGGAAGTTCCTTCGGCCATCAAGAAGGGCATTGAAGCGGCAAAGCGCAATCTGCGGCAGATCAACACGTTGCAGACGACGATCCTCCACCCGGTGGAAGGTCGTTTCGGAGCAGGGGTTGTTTTGCTGAAGCCGGCTCCGGAAGGTACTGGCGTGATCGCTGGTGGCCCGGTGCGCGCCGTGATTGAGAGCGTCGGGATTCCGAACATCCTGACCAAGAACCTGGGTTCGCGCAATCCGCACAACGCCGTGAAGGCGACGGTTGCCGCTCTCGAGCAGTTGCGCGAGAAGCAGGCGACGGCCGACATGCGCGGCATCAGTCTGGAGAAACTCTAATGGCGGACAAGAAGATCAAGATCAAGCTGGTCGGCAGCCCGATCAGCTGTCCCGAAACCCAGAAGGCGATTGTGCGCAGCCTGGGTTTGAAGAAGATGAACCGTGTGGTGGAGCGTCCCGATACGCCCTCATTTCGCGGTATGGTGTTGAAGGTGCCGCACTTGCTGGCAATCGTCGAGGAATAGCAGGCCATGAATCTTAGCAATCTCCACCCGCCCGAGGGGCAAAAGCAGAAGAAGCAGCGCGTTGGTCAGGGTATGGGTACGCGTCGGGGTAAGTACTCCGGCCGTGGTGCGAAGGGTGCCCGCTCGATCTCCGGTTATTCGAAGATGCGCGGTTTTGAAGGCGGCCAGATGCCGCTGCACCGCCGCATGCCGAAGCGTGGTTTCACCAACCCGTTCCGTGAAGAGTACGTCGTGCTGAACCTGAGCCGGCTTGATAAGCTGGAAGGCAACGAGTTTTCGCCGGAGTCGCTGCAGGCCGCCGGGGTCCTCAAGAAGCTCGAAAAGGGCTTGAAGATCCTGGGTACTGGCGAGATCACGCGCAAGATCTCGGTGAAGGCGCATCAGTTTTCGGAGGCCGCCAAGGCCAAGATTGAAGCCGCTGGTGGCAGTGTGGAAGTGATTCCGCCGTTCGTGCCGGCTCCGATCAAGAATCCGAAGCGTGATGCCGCCCTTGAGCGCAAGGCCGCCAAGAAGAAGTAAACAGCAGTTGACCTGTTCCTACTTAAAGGATCGATCGTAATTCCATGAAGTTTTTCGAAGCCCTCGCCAACGTGTTCCGGGTACCCGACCTACGCAACCGGGTGCTGTTCACGCTCGCCATGCTGGCTGTGTATCGCCTCGGTGGCCACATCCCGACTCCCGGGATTGACGCCAATCGTCTGGAAGAATACTTCCGGCAGAATGCGGGCGGGATTTTCGGATTCATGGATCTGTTCAGCGGCGGCATGTTCCGCCGGCTGACCATTTTCGCCCTGGGCATTATGCCCTACATTACCTCGTCGATCATTTTGCAGTTGTTGACGGTGGTGGTGCCGACGCTCGAGAAGCTGTCGAAGGAAGGCGAGATGGGCCGTCGCAAGATTACCCAGTGGACGCGCTACCTGACGGTGGTTCTTGCCCTGTTCCAGAGCTTTGGCATTGCCATGGCGCTGCAATCGGCCGGGGCCGCGGGTGGCGGTTTTGTGTTGAACCCGGGCGTCGGCTTCGTGCTGATGACCATGATCAGTTTGACGACCGGCACGGCCTTTATCATGTGGCTGGGTGAGCAGATCACCGAGCGCGGTATCGGCAACGGCATGTCGCTGATCATCTTTACGGGTATCGTGATCGGCCTGCCGAAGGCGATCCAGGAAATTTACAACAACGTGTTTGTGACGCGGCAGTGGAACCCGCTGCAGCTGATCATCATCATCGCGATCATGATCGCCGTGATTGCCCTGATTGTGCTGGTTGAGCGCGGCGAACGCCGCATCCCGGTGCAGTACGCCAAGCGCGTGGTGGGCCGTCGCGTGATGGGTGGCCAGCAGACGCACATGCCGCTCAAGGTGAACGCCGGCGGTGTGATCCCGGTAATCTTCGCCCAGAGCCTGCTGACGTTCCCGCAGACGTTTCTGCAGGTGGAGTGGATCAAGAACAACCGCTGGTTGAGTGGTCTGCTCGAATCGATCGGCCACACGCAGCCGCTGTACTTCATCATGTACACCGCGCTGATCGTGTTCTTCTGCTTCTTCTACGTTTCGATTATTTTCAACCCGAACGAAGCGGCCGATAACATGCGCAAGTTTGGCGGATTTATCCCTGGCATCCGCCCTGGCAAGAACACGGCTGACTACATGAACCGCATCCTGACCCGGATCACCGTGGTCGGCGGTTTGTACCTCGCGCTGCTGAGCCTGCTGCCGGAAATCATGATCTCGGGGATCAAGTTGCAGCGCCTGCCGCTGGTGGGTAGCTGGATTGACGGTGCGTTCCCGCGCTGGTTGCTCGATGGTCTGGGCGTTTCGTTCTACTTCGGCGGCACCTCGCTGCTGATCGTGGTGGGCGTGGCGATGGACACGGTGAACCAGGTGGAAGCGCAGCTCATCATGAAGCACTACGAGGGCTTTACTCCGAAGGCTGGCCGCATTCGTGGTCGCCGGAGCAGCGTTTAAGGCTTGAACGGTGAAAGATCCCCGGTCGGGGTGGTGCTTTTCGGGCCGCCTGGATCGGGTAAAGGAACGCAGGCCAAAATCTTGACCGAAAGGTTGGGTCTGCCCCATGTGTCAACCGGCGATATGCTGCGCGAGCATATTGCACTGGGCGATGCACTGGGACTGGAAGTCCGAGAGGTGATCAAGGCAGGCAATCTGGTGCCGGATCATCTGGTGATTCGACTGGTGGAAGACCGGCTGGATCGCCCGGATTGTGAAGCTGGAGTTCTACTGGATGGATTCCCGCGTACCCTTGACCAGGCTCGCATGTTGGTGAGCATGGCGGAGGGGCGCGGACTTCGCCTGTTGGTAATCCACTTGAAAGTGGATTATGATGTGATTACGGCCCGGTTAACGGGTCGACGTGTGTGCCCGCAGTGCGGAACCCTGTATAACATCAGGTTGAAGCCGCCGATTGTGCCCGGACGGTGCGATATCGAGGGTGCGCGACTGATCATTCGCGAAGATGACAAGGAAGCGGTGATCCGGCAGCGTCTGGTGGCATATGATGCGCAGACCATGCCGGTGCTGGAATACTTTGCCTCGCGGGTAAGATTTTTTGAGGTGGACGGCAGCGACCGGAAGCCTGATGATTTGTCTGGCGAAATTGTGACCTGGATACAGACGTCGATGGACGATGATTTGACGAGCGGGGAGGGCCTGTAGAGATGGCAATCATCCGCAAGAGTCCGTCGGAGATCGAGAAGATGCGTCGGTCCGGGCTGTTGGTTTATCAGATCCTGACTGAGCTGTCGAAGATGGTGAAAGAAGGGATCACGACGATGGATCTCGAGGTGGAAGCCGAGCGGATGATCCGCGACGCTGGAGCCAAGAGCGCCTTCAAGGGGTACTACTCCGAGGCGGCGGGAGCGAAGTTCCCGTATGTTCTTTGTACGTCGGTGAATGAGGTAGTGGTCCACGGGATGCCGTCGGCCAAGCGCCAGTTGAAGAATGGAGACATTGTTTCCATCGACACGGGCTTGTCGATTGACGGGTATTTCGGGGATTCGGCGGTGACGGTTCCGGTGGGCGAGATCTCGCCGGAGACGCAACGGCTGCTGGACGTGACGCGCGAATCGCTGGAGATGGCGATTCAGCAGTGTGTGGTCGGCAACCGCTTGTTCGACATCAGCCGGACCGTGGAGGGCCATGTCCTCAAGAATGGATTTACTGTGGTTCGCGAGTTTGTGGGCCATGGGATCGGGACGAAGCTGCATGAGGAACCGCAGGTGCCAAACTATGTGGACCGTTCGCAGGAGAACCCGAAGTTGAAGGAAGGCATGGTTCTGGCGATTGAGCCGATGGTGAATCTGGGCCGACCGGAGACGAATGTTTTGAGCGACAAGTGGACGGCAGTGGCGACCGACGGGAAGCCCAGCGCGCACTTTGAGCATGTAGTGGCGATAACCGCGGACGGCCCGCAGGTGCTGACGAGGCCCTGATGGGCGAGCCGAAGACGGTAGAAGCCAAGGTATTGGATCTGCTTCCGAACGGGGCAGTGAAGTTGGAGTTGGAAAGCCGGGCTCAGGTGATCGGGCATCCGGCCAGCGCGACGAAAGTGAATTTCACGAGGTTGCGGCCCAACGACAGGGTATTGGTTGAGTTGTCTCCGCACGATGAGTCGCGGGGGCGCATCGTGAAACTGCTGGCGGGATCAGCCGGTGGAAAGATTTGAGAGAAGGTCGAAGGATTACGGTAATGAAAGTTCGTCCGTCAGTCAAGAAGATTTGTGACAAGTGCAAGATCATCCACCGCGAAGGGGTCGTGCGCGTAATTTGCTCCAACCCGAAGCACAAGCAGCGGCAGGGTTAAGAGTTTCGGGAAAGATTCAAGGAGATAACAAGGTTATATGGCGCGTATTGCTGGCGTAGATCTACCGGCCCGGAAGCGGGCTGAAATTGGCCTGACTTACATTTACGGGATCGGTCGGACCCGGGCAAACTCGATTCTGCATCGCTGCGAGATCGAACCCGGCAAGAAGATTTCCGAGCTGAGCGAAGAAGAAGTAAACCGGATCCGTCTTCTGCTCGAAAGCGAAGGCGCGGTGGAAGGTGACCTCCGCAAGGAAGTGTCCATGAACATCAAGCGCTTGATGGAAATGGGCAGCTACCGTGGCTTGCGGCACCGTCGTGGTCTGCCGGCCCGTGGCCAGCGCACGCACACAAACGCCCGTACTCGCAAGGGTCCGCGTAAGGGCACGGTTGCCGGCAAGAAGAAGCCGAGCAAATAGTCCAACGGCCCCAGGCAAGTAAAAGAGCGAGGTGAGGATCAGAAATGGCTAAGGCGCAAGCGAAGAGCAACAAGAAGAAGGTATTCAAGAAGAAGGAGCGCAAGAACATCCCGGTGGGACTGGTGTATGTTCAGGCTTCTTTCAACAACACGATCATCACGATCACCGACCCGGTGGGCAATGTGCTGAGCTGGAGCTCGAGCGGTTCGCTCGGATTCCGTGGTTCGCGCAAGGGCACGCCGTTTGCCGCCCAGCAGGCGAGCTTCACGGCCGCCACGAAGGCGAAGGACAACGCGGGTCTGCGTTCGGTGGATGTGCGCGTGTCGGGCCCTGGCGCCGGCCGTGAATCGGCTGTGCGCGCCCTCGGCAGCGTTGGAATTGAAGTGCGTTCGATCCGTGACACCACGCCGATCCCGCACAACGGTTGCCGCCCGCCGAAGCGCCGTCGTGTCTAATAGTTTTTAGCAGTAGCTTCAATTGAGTTCGCGATTGGAAGCAGGACGAAGGCCAGAGCGGCCGTAAACTGCACCTGAATCGAAGCACTCAGGTAGATCAGGAGAATAAGAAAGAAACATGGCTCGTTATAATGGCCCGGTATGCCGGCTTTGTCGGCGCGAGGGCATGAAGCTCTTTTTGAAGGGCGAGCGGTGTCTCACTGAAAAGTGTGCCATCGAGAAGCGGAATTTCGTCCCTGGCCAGCACGGCAAGGACCGCAAATCAAAGATCCAGGGCTACGGCCTGCAGTTGCGCGAAAAGCAGAAGGCGCGCCGTTATTACGGTGTGCTCGAAGGCCAGTTCCGCAACCTGTTTGAGAAGGCCGTTGGCCAGAAGGGCGTTACGGGCGAGAACATGCTGAGCATGCTCGAAAGCCGCCTCGATAACGTTGTTCTGCGCGCGGGTTTCTCGACGAGCCGCGCTCAGGGTCGTCAGCTGGTCCGTCACGGTCACGTGAGTGTGAACGGCCGCCGCACCACCATTCCTTCCTTCACGGTCAAGCCCGGCGACATTGTTGAAATCGTGGAAAAGAGCCGCAAGATCAGCACGATCGTTGCCTCGCGTGACACGACTTCGCATCTGCCGGCGCCGAACTGGCTCGACGTGGACCGCGAGAACTTCAAGGCGCGCGTAATTCAGGCGCCGAAGCGTGAAGACCTGGTCCAAATCCAGCTCAACGAACAGCTGATCGTTGAACTGTATTCGAAGTAATTGGCACGATTCACTACAATTTCTCTTTAAAGGAGGCGCATGTTTCGAGGTTTTCAAAAGCCAAAGCGTCTGGTTGCCAATACGGAAACACTGAGCGAGCGGTATGGCATGTTCACGGCGCAGCCGTTTGAGCGTGGATTTGGGACGACGATCGGAAATGCACTGCGTCGGGCGTTGTTGAGCTCGATTGAGGGTGCCGCGATCACCGCCGTTCGAATTGAAGGTGTGGCGCATGAGTTTTCGCCCATTCCCGGTGTAGTCGAAGACGCCACCGACATTATTCTCAATCTCAAGCAGATCCCCTTCAAGATGGCTGGCGAGGGGATCAAGACGGTTCGCCTGAAGGCTGATGGCGCGGGCGAGGTGCTGAGTGGATCGATCGAGACCGACAGCGATGTCGAAGTGCTCGACCGCAATATGCACATCGCGACGGTGAGTGAAGGCGGAAGCCTGACGATCGAAATGCGGCTGAAGATGGGCCGCGGGTATGTAAGCGCGGATCGCAACTTTGACGAAGATCTGCCGCTGGGTTACATTCCGATCGACTCGGTGCACTCGCCGGTGCGCAAGGTGAACTACAACGTCGAAGCGGCCCGTCTGGGCCAGATGACGGATTACGACAAGCTGACTCTCGAAGTGTGGACCAACGGTGCTGTGTCCCCTGCCGACTCGATCGGTATGGCGGCCAAGCTGCTGAAGGATCACATGACGATCTTCGTGAACTTCGAAGAAACGCCGGAATCGGTGGAAGAACCGGTGGAACGCGCGGCGGGTCAGATGAACGAAGTGTTGAATCGTTCGGTGGAAGAGCTCGAATTGAGCGTCCGCTCCTACAACTGCCTCAAGAACGCCAATATTCAAACCATTGGGGATCTGGTGCAGAAGACGGAAGCGGAGATGTTGCGGACGAAGAACTTCGGTCGCAAGTCGCTGAACGAAATCAAGGAAATTCTGGGCGGGCTCTCACTGAGCTTCGGTATGAAGATCGACCCGAGCGGCCGCCTGATCCCGCCTCCTGGCGGCGTGAGCATGGAGCCGTTGCCGTTGGGCGACGATGACCTCTAAGGTAGCAAGGTAAGACGAAGGAGTTAGGAAATGAGACATCGTAAGGGCGGCTTCAAACTCAAGAGGAGCCTCAGCGAACGCCGGGCGCTGTTGCGGAACCTGGTGACCAGTGTTGTACTCGAAGAACGCGTGGAGACGACCATCCCGAAGGCCAAGGCTGCGAAGCCGCTGGTTGAGAAGATGATCACGCTGGCCAAGGAAGGCACGTTGCATTCCCGCCGTCAGGCCGCGCAGTTTCTGATGACCCCGGAGAGCGTCAAGAAGTTGTTTGACAAGCTCGGACCGCGCTTTGGCCAGCGCAATGGTGGTTACACGCGTATCGTGCGCGTGGGCTTCCGCCAGGGCGACGGCGCCGAGACCTGCAAGCTTGAGCTGGTGGGTAGCGAGCTGGTGCGCCGCGCGGCGGATCGCGCCAAGCGTCGTGAAGAGCGTCTCAAGGCGCTGCAGGAAGGCCGTGAAGGCGCTGAGGGCGGCGAAGAGACCAACAGCTAGACTGTTTGCAAGTTAGTGAGAGAGGGCCAACCTGCGGGTTGGCCCTTTTTGCGTTTGTAGGTGGTTAGCTTGCGACACTTGGAGTGAATATGTTCTCGCGTGTTCGTGTTATCGGGGCGGTGGGGTATTTGCTGTTATTGGTTTGTGTGTTTGTCGCGCTTGCTTATGCGGACACGGGCGAAGCGAAGGGCGGGATTCCACTGCTGGTGCTCGGCTTGCCGTGGTCACTGCCTGTGCTGGGGATTTTCTTCGGTTTGGACTTTATTCCTGGTGTTAGTGAATTGTTGGCGACAGAAGGCGGGAACTTCTTCATGGGGGTCGTGATTTGCGGTGGATTGAACGCCGCCTGGATTCTGGGCCGCGCCCAAGTGTGGGAATTGTTGCGCCGCAGTCCCGTGGCACGCTTTGCCACCCTGGGCGTTGCGATCGCTCTGGTGGCGGTTGTTCAAGCCGTTATGCCCGCCATTCGCCTTGACGCAATGGAGCGCAGCAGGCCGAAGAACGTGCCGAAGGCTGCCGTGCAAAGGAGCGGGTTATCGGGGGTGTGGCAGCACTGCGAGTATGACGGGGGACGCGATGTGAATGTTTGCCACATTTGGAATCGCGGAGGGATGGTTCTCGTGGAAGGCGTCTTTGTGGCCTATGATCGGGGGCCGGCGGTGAAGGCGGATCAGTTGAAAGTCGTTGATGGACTGGGGGTGAGTGATTGCATTCTGCTGGCGAATGGTCGCCTCCTGATTCCGCTATCGCGCGAGGCGGAGATCAGGCAGTCTCTCGATCGGGTTTTTCGACAAGAGTAATAGGGGCGAGTACTAACGGTATCGCAAGGGGCAGCCCAAGGGTTGGCCCCTTTGCGTTTGTGGTTGGTAAGTTTGTAATAGTTGGGTTGGCTATGTTCTCGCGTGCTCGAGTTGTCGCTGCGGTAGGGTATTTGCTGTTGTTGGTTTATGTGTTTGTCGCGCTCATTTACCAGGATGCTGGCCAGGCGGAGGGTGGATGGCCGCTCGTTATCCTGAGCCTGCTTTGGTGCTTGCCCGTGATGGTGGTTGCTGGGGTGCTTTGTGCGATCCCAGGTGTTGGCGAACGTCTAGCATCAGATGCCGGCAACTTTTTGATGGCTATTGTGATTTCCGGTGGATTGAATGCAGCCTGGATTGCTGGCAAAGAAGAGGTGAAGGGGCTGATGCGGCGGATCATGGTGGCGCGCATTGCCACCTTGACTGTCGTCGTTGCCCTGGTGGTAGTTGTTTATGCGGTGATGCCTGGGACTCGACTCGACGCGATGGAACGCAATCAGCCAAAGAACGT
>CAZBTA010000100.1:0-17609 GCA_964494515.1 uncultured Bryobacter sp. | reverse complement strand
GGAGCCAATCCTGCGAGTAGGTGCCCTGGACGGCGAGGATGTCGCCGAGTTCGCCGGCGGCGACCATCTGGCGGATCTGCTGGACGGCGGGGTAGTAGCGCAGGTTGTGATTGGTGGCGTGAGCGACGCCCTTGGCTTCGGCGAGGTTGAGGAGCTCACGGGCCTCGGCGCTGGTCATGGTGAGGGGCTTTTCGCAGAGCACGTGCTTGCCCTGCTCGATGGCGAGTTTGGCCATGGGGTGATGGAGGGCATTGGGGGTGCAGATGTGCACGGCGTCGATGGAGGGATCCTTGAGAAGCGACTCCCAGTCACCGGTTGCACGGTCGATAAAAAGCTGATCGGCGAAGGCTTTGGCCTTGGCTTCGGAGGAGGCGGCAACCGCGGCAACTTCAACGTTGCCGAGGCGGCGGATGGCTTCGGTGTGCACGATGCCCATGAAGCCCGTGCCCAGCATTGCGGTTCTAATTTTCTGCATGGATTTGACCTTAACAATCTATCGTATCGCCCCGGTTTCGGTCGATATCGGAATTGATAGAATGAGAGCGAAGCAGTCATGATTGTCCGGATCAAGTTGCGCGTGGGTCCACAGGTGACTGGATATCAGAACCTGGATGCAAAGCTTGCCCTGGCAATGGCGGCATTGTTGACGCCGGCCGCGGTGTTGTGTGTGGTGATTGGGTTGTGGCGGCTGTTGGCGGATCTGAATGTAACGGAAGAGTTTGTGATCCGGCGGGGGCTGCTCTCACACTGGCAGGTATGGATGGCGCTGGCCACGGCGCTGCAGCTGATTAGCACGTACCTGAACCGCTATGGCCAGCGCTTTGAGCGCGAAGGCTAGCGGAGCCAGATTCTCGCGACTGAACCCTGTTGATTGTTCGTTGTGCAATAGATGCTTGCTTCGCCCGCGGGGAGGCCGGAAGGGATACGTGCGTCGATCTGGAATACCCCGATCAGGCCGGGCGCGTAGATCACCGTAGGTAGTTCGAGCGGGATTGGTGTGGGGGCGTTGATCAAGAGCGAGCAGGAGAGGGGCGACTGGGGCCGCGCGGGGGGATTGGCCGGGCCGGGTTGGCCAGTGGCTACGGGTAGATCGAGAGGGCCGAGGCCGGTGGCGTAGAAGTGGATGAGACTGTCGGGTGGGATGGGATCGGTGGCGGAATAGAGCTTGGCGAAATCGGTGGCAATGGTGATGAGATCGCCGCCGGTTGTGACCAGTTGGGGCAGCGGAGCGCGACCGACGGTGGCAGCGAGATAGAGCGCGAAGGGGGAGCGAGGGTTGGTGATGGTGAGCTCGTTCTGCGTTTTGTCCGGGGAGGCAGTGGACTCGAAAGGGATCTGGACGTCGACCCATTGTGGAGTGATGGCTGAGACGGGCATGCGGCGGCCTTGCAGGTAGAACTCGAGCTCGTCGTTAGTTTGGGGCGTGGTGATGCGGAGGATCGAACCGGGGAAGCTGCCGAGGCTGAGGCGTCCGCTGGTGGGCACGGGGGCGTAGAGCTCGGTGAGCGCGCCGGTGGTGGTGGAGATGCGGAGGTAGCGGCCCTTGCCCGTGATGGTGAAGACGGTGGAGCCGTCGTCGGTGAGGAGGGAATCGGTGAGGGATTCGTCGTGCCAGAGGAGGCTTGACCAGCCGCGAGCGGTGTCCCAGAGCAGGAGCTGTTGATCGAGGCGGAGGAGGATGCGCGAGGCGGTCTGGTCGATCTCGAGGCTGAGGGGGGTGGCGCTGAGGCCATCGAGGAGGAGTTGCTGCTGGCCGGTCGAGACGTTGAGACGGATGAGGCGGATCGTGGGTTGGGTGGCCAGCAGGACGACCGTGGCGCCGTCGGGCGTGATAGCGGCGAAGCGCATGGCTGGGGCCGTGTAGAGAAGCTTGGGGGCGCCGCCGAAGGGCGTGAGCAGGAGCTGGGAATAGTAGGCAAGGTCGCCGATGCCGGCAAAGATGCCGGGCTCGGTGCTCAGGAGCGCGCCGTCGTCGGTGATGGTGTTGCGGAAGGAGCGCGGGAGGACGTTGGGGAGCGTGTGGCGGGTTTTTGTGTCGAGGTCGAGGATGGATGGCGTGGTGAGGTTGGCAAAGCCGGCGTTGAGCAGATAGCGACCGTTACGGCTCAGGCGGAGCAGATTGCCGTACTCGAGTGTAGTGGCGCCGTTGCGGGTGACTTCCACTTGTTCGCTCGGCCGCGCGAAGGAACACGGGCCCAAGCAGGGTATGTAGGAGAAATAGCCGGTGACGTCGCCTGCCGCCGAGAGAAATGGCGTAGTGGCCAAGCGTAAGCCGAAGTCATAAGGAGTGCGCTGGGGGCCGGTGGGCAGGTGGCGATAGACCTGCGGTTGGCCGAGCGTTGAGGGTTCTCCGCGAAGTGCGAGCGGGGTGACGAAGGAGAATTGGGAGCCAGTGGAATCGGCGGCGAGCGTGCCTTGCTGAGCCCATGAGGATAGAGCCAGCATAAGCAGCGTGATCAAGCGAAGTAGCATGTTTGCCTCCAAGATGAGACGCGGGAGACGAACCTTCTTGTCGAGCTTATCACTGCGTAGCTCCGAAAGCGATTGAGCCGCAGATGCACTGAATGGGGCCGGAAACTAGCCGCTTCTCATCAGGCAGGGCCGAGCGGGAGAAACAGCGAAGTTACTTGGAAGAAACCTGGGTCGGGTTATCGGTGACGACTTTGCTGCCGGTATCGAGGCGCGGAAGGTTGCTGGTGGCGACCATTTCGCCGGCGGTGACGCCTTCGAGGACTTCGATCTCTTTCTCGAAGCGCTCGCCGACTTTGACTTCACGCGCTTCGACCACGCCGTCCTTGATGACGTAAGCCTTGTTGGAGCCGAGAATGTACTGCACGGCCTGGGTGGGCAGGATGACGATCTTCTCGGACTTGTCGGTGGGGATGCGGGCGCGGGCATAGCTGCCCGGCTTGAGGCGCATGCCAGGGTTCTGAATGAGGGCTTCGGCAACAAAGGTGCGCTTGGCCTGATCAACCGTGGGGGAGACGCGCCAGATCTTGCCGGCGAACTTCTGGCCTTCAAAAGCCTCGACTTCAACCTCGGCGATCTGGCCGATCTTTACCCAGGGCGCCATGCGCTCGGGCACATCGAGGCGCAGGCGGAGGGGATCGGTCTTGACAAGCGTGAGCAGCGGCGTGTTGGCGCGGACGAACTGGCCGACGGTGACGAGGCGCTCTTTGATGCTGGCGGCAAAGGGGGCGTAGACGGTCGTGTCGCGGAGCTTTTTGCGCTGGAGATCCACGACGGCGCGGAAGCGTTCGACTTCCTGAATCAGGTTGCGGGTTTGATTGATGGTGGAATCGTAGGCGGCCTTGGCGGAATTGAAGCGTGCCTGGGCCTGATCGAGGTCGGCCTGAGGGCCGATGCCCTGGTCGCGGAGTTCGCGAGTGCGCTTGAAGCGCTGTTCGGCGTCATAGAGATCGGCTTCGGCGCGGCGAACGTCGGGGGTGGCCTTGATGTCCTGAACGCGGTCAGTTTCCTTACTGAGGCCGAGACGTTCGAGCGAGGAGCGGAACTGGGCTTCGTTCTGGGCGAGGAGGTAGCGCTGTTCTTCGTCGGAGATGTGGACCATGACCTGGCCCTTGTTGACGAAGTCGCCGAGGTCGATGTCGACGCGGTCGACGCGGCCATCGATTTCGGCGCTGATGATCGTTTCTTCCATGGGGAAGAGGGTGCCGACGCTTTCGACGGTACGTTTGACGACGCGTTCCGCGGCGATGGCGGATTTGACTTTGGCGGGGCCGGACTCCTTCTTGACCACAGCCGTCTTCTGCTCCTTGTTGCAGGCAGTGAGCATCACGCTGAGCGTGAGAGCGAGAATGGCGAGAAATCGAAGCATGAAATTAAAAGTTGCTTACCAGTGTAGCCCTATTGGAGAGGCGTCAAAAATCTAAAGTTGGGCGTTGACGCAACTGATACGGGGTTGTTGTCAACACGAAATGTAGCTGCGTCATTCTGCTCGAAAATGCTGAAACAGAATGCAGTGGATCCGCAGGTGGCGCCGTTTCGCAGCGCGTTTCGCAAGGTGATGCCGGAGGCGGTGCCGCAGCCGCTGTTCGAGGCCGTTCTGAAGATTCTGCAAGTAGCGAAGACTGATGATCTGTATCGCCGGTTACAGGGTGGGGATGCGGAAACGTTCTGTGCGCGGCTGCTCGATGCGCTGGGAGTCGAGGTGGTGGTGCCCGAGGCGGACCTCGCGAGTGTGCCGCGGACGGGGCCAGTGCTGGCAGTGGCGAATCATCCGTTTGGCATTGTGGAGGGGGTGGCGCTGGCGCGACTTTTGCCGACGATCCGGCCTGATGTGAAGATCCTGGCAAACTCGGTGCTGGCGGCGCTACCGGAGCTCCAGGGGCGGATTATTCCGGTAGAGACGTTTGAAGGGCCCGAGGCGAGGAGGGTGAATTCGCGGGGCATGCGTGAGGCGCTCACGTGGTTGAAGAGTGGGGGAATGTTGCTTGTGTTTCCGGCGGGCGAGGTGTCGCAGTTGCGTCTTGAGCTGGGCAAGCCGGTGGAGGTGGCCGATCCGGTGTGGAGCCGGTCGATCGCGTGGTTGCTCAAGCGGACGCAGGCGACGGCGTTGCCGATCTATATTGCGGGGCGCAATAGCGCGCTGTTTCAGGTGGCGGGGCTGGTGCATCCGCGGTTGCGCTCGGCGCTGCTGCCGCTCGAGTTGATGAACAAGCAGCAGACGCGGGTGGAACTGCGTTGTGGGACGCCGATTCTGGCGGCGCGGGTGGCACGGTTTGCCGATGATGATGCGCTGGTGGAGCATCTGCGGTGGCGGACGTATCTGTTGCGGCGGCGCGAGTGGGCGGGGCGGCGGCATGTAGTGACGGGTAAGCCGCTGAGCGGGCCGATGCCGGTGGATTGCCTGCGAATGGAGATGCCGGAGCAGCCGTTGCTGCGGGCGGGCGAGATGGATCTGTATGTAGGGCGCGCCGAAGATCTACCGTTTACGTTGCGAGAGATTGGACGGCTGCGGGAGGAAACGTTTCGGCGGGTAGGCGAGGGCACTGGCAAGACGGTGGATCTCGATCGCTATGACGCCGATTACCACCACCTCTACCTCTGGCACCGCGGGGATGAGCGGATTGTGGGAGCTTACCGGTTGGGGCTGGTGGATGAGATTGTGGCGCGGCGCGGAGTGAAGGGCTTGTACACGCACTCTTTGTTTGCGTTTGATGAGCGACTGCTGCGCTACATGGGTCCGGCAATCGAGCTGGGGCGAAGCTTCGTGCATCCGGATTATCAGCGGGGATTTCAGCCGTTGCTGCTGTTGTGGAAAGGCATCGGGCGCTTTGTGCTCGACCATGCGCCGGCGCGGGTGTTGTTTGGGCCGGTAAGTGTGAGTGCGGATTATGCGCCAGTATCGCGCGAGTTGATGGCGAGCGTGTTGAGCCGGCAGAATGGCAATCCGCTGCTGGAGCGGCTGGTGAAGGCGAGGAGACCGCTGAAACCCTCGCATGAGGTGCAGCAGCCGACGTATTGTGATCTGGATGAGCTGGCGGAACTGGTGGCGAATCTCGAGCCCGATGGCAAATCGATCCCGGTGCTGCTGCGCCAGTATCTGAAGCTGGGCGGGCAGTTGCTCGCTTTCAATGTCGACCCGAAGTTTGGCAACTGTCTTGACGGCCTGATCGTGGTGGATCTGGCGGCGACCGATGCCAAGCTGCTTGAGCGCTACATGGGCGCCGCAGGGGCGCGCGAGTTTCTAGACCAGAATCGTGAACGCCGCCTCAGGGCGCGTGGTGCGGTCGACACGACGGTAAAGCGTGTCGCGCTCGACGGGTTCCCGACCGGCCTCACGAATTAGGCGCTCGAGCTCGTCGCGACGCAGGCTCTGGCTGGTGGTGGCGCCGGCGTCGTGGTAGATCTTTTCTTCGACCACCGTGCCGTCGAGATCGTCGGAGCCGAAGCGCTGGGCGATCTGCGCCATGCGCGGCGTCATCATGATCCAGTAGGCCTTGATGTGGGGGATGTTGTCGAGCATCAGGCGCGAGATGGCGATGTTCTTGATGTCGTCAAAACCCGTGGTGACGGGCACGTGATGGAGTGGGGTGTTCGCCGGATGGAAGGCTAGCGGGATGAAGGTTTGAAAGCCGTTGGTCTCGTCCTGCAGCTTGCGCAGGCGCACGAGGTGGTCGACGCGATCCTCTTCAGATTCAATGTGACCGTAGAGCATCGTGCAGTTGGAATGCAGGCCAAGCTGGTGGGCCTCGCGGGCGGTGTTGATCCAGACGTCACCATCGATCTTGTGATCGCAGATGATGCGGCGGACAGATTCAGAGAAGATCTCGGCGCCGCCGCCGGGCAGGGAATCCATGCCGGCTTCCTTCAGCTTCTCGAGTACCTGGCGGATGGTGAGCTTGCTGCGGGTGGCGAAGTAGCCGATCTCGACCATGGTGAAGGCCTTGAGGTGGACCTGCGGGAAGCGCTGCTTGAGGCCGCGCAGCAGCTCGCAATACCAGTCGAGGGTAAGGGTGGGGTGAAGGCCGCCGACGATGTGGAATTCGGTGACCGCCTCGGACCAGCCGCGGCCGGCGACTTCCCATGCCTGCTCGTGAGACATCGTGTAGCCATCGGGGTCGCGCACCTGTTTGCCAAAGGCGCAGAGCTTGCATTGGGCGACGCAGACGTCGGTGGGGTTGATGTGGCGATTGACGTTGAAGAACGTGGCGTTGCCGTTGATGCGCTCGCGGACGATGTTGGCCATGTGGCCGATGGCGAGAATGTCGCTCGATTTGTACATCGCGACGCCATCGTCAAAGCTGAGGCGCTCGCCAGCGAGCACCTTGTCGAGAATCGGCCGCAGCCGCTGATCATCAAACATTGCGATATACCTCGATGGCCATTGCGGCAAAGTATGCCAGGCCCAGGAATCCGTTAACGGTGAAGAAGGCCATGTTGACCTTGCTGAGGTCGTTGGCCTTGACGAGTGATTGTTCGTAGATGAGAAGAGCCGCCACAGGCACCACTGGCCACGGGGAAAGACTCATGGTTGTCGAAAGCAGCAGCAGCGCGCCCACGGTGATGACGTGGAAGGCGCGGCTCAGCCACAGAGCGCGGGCAATGCCGAGCCGGGCGGGGATGCTGTGCAGCCCTTCGCGCCGATCGAAATCGGCATCCTGGCAGGCGTAAATGATGTCGAAGCCGGCCGTCCAGAACAGCACGGCCACACTTAGCCAGGCGATGCGCCAGTCGACGCTACCCGTGATGGCGATCCAGGCGGCCGAGGGCGCGATGCCGAGGCTGATGCCGAGCACAACGTGGGCGAGCGATGTGAAGCGCTTGGTGTAGCTGTAGAAGAGAACGACGGCGAGCGCGACGGGGCTGAGGGCCAGGCAGAGGGGATTGAGCATGGCACTGGCGAAGAAAAAGAGAAGACTTGATGCGATGAGAAAACCCCAGGCGAAACGGCGGCTGAGTTGGCCGGCGGGGATGTGGCGCATGGCCGTGCGGGGATTCTTCGCGTCGATGTGGGCGTCGAGAATGCGATTGAACGTCATGGCGGCGCTGCGGGCGCCAATCATGGCGAGGACGATGTAGAGCAGCTTGAGGCCCGGTGTATCGATGGCAAAACCGAGCTCACGCCAGGCCAGCAGCGCGCCCGTGAGCGCGAATGGCATGGCGAAGATGGAATGCTCGAACTTGATCATGTCGAGCGTGCGGCGCAAGCGCTCGATAAAGCCAAGCGGTGCCGCGGCTGTGTCCGTGTGGGCCATGCGAGGAATCAACTACCATTTTAATGGATGCGATTCTTTGTCCTCTGTTGCACGATTGCTGGTTTATTGATGTCCTGTTCGTCGAGTGAAAAGGAGGCCGACCGCTTTATGTCTCGCGCGGTGACGATGCCGAACGGCGAAAAGGTGTATGCCGAGATGGCGATTGATTATGCCGAGATGCTGCGCGGGTTGATGTTCCGCGATTCGCTGGGGGCAGATCGGGGCATGTTGTTTCTCCACAACAAGATGGGACGTTACTCGTACTGGATGTATCAGGTGAAGATTCCGCTCGACATCATCTGGATGGATTCGAAGAAGAACGTGGTGGAGATCCAGGCGAATGTGCCGCCCTGTACGGCGACGAAATCGAGCGATTGCCCGCAGCATGGGGGCAATCAGGACGCGCAGTTTGTGCTGGAACTCAATGCCGGCATGGCGGCGAAGTATGGGGTGACGGTGGGGTCCAAGCTAGACTTCTAAATAGATATGAATCAGGATCAGGTTCGCAATTTGTTCGAGCGCGTTCGCACGGGCGAACTCAGCCCCGAAGCTGCCGCTGAGCAACTGAAGCATCTTCCTTTCGAAGATATTGATTTCGCCAAAGTGGATCACCATCGCGCGCTGCGGCACGGGATGCCGGAAGTGATCTTCGGGCAGGGCAAGACGCCGGAGCAGATCACGGCGATTGCCGAGCGGCTGGCTGCTCGCGGCCAGAATGTGCTGGCGACGCGGGTGAGCGCCGAGGCGGCCCACGCGATTCAGGAGAAGTTGCCGGAGGCGGTTTATCATCCGCTGAGCCGGCTGTTGATTCTGAAGCGCGAAGTGGTGATGCATGGCAAGGGCAAGATCCTGGTGATCTGTGCTGGTACAGCCGATCTGCCGGTGGCTGAGGAAGCGCGCCTGGTGGCCGAATTGATGGGTAACGAAGTGGTGGCGGTGAGCGATGTGGGTGTGGCCGGGATTCACCGCCTGCTCGAGCAGCGGCACAAGCTGTGGGATGCGCGCGTGATCATTTGCTGCGCCGGCATGGAAGCCGCGCTGCCGAGCGCGGTGGGGGGCCTGGTGGGATGCCCGGTGATCGGGGTGCCGACGAGCGTTGGCTATGGGGCGCACTTTAATGGTTTGGCTTCTTTGCTATCCATGTTGAACTCTTGCGCGTCCAACGTGACGACGGTGAATATCGATAACGGGTTTGGCGCGGCTTATGTGGCTTCGCTGATCAACCGCATCTAGAGAGTGAACTGGCATTTGCTATGCGATTTTGTGTAATGTTCCTGGCCGCATGGGCCGTGATGGCGCAACAGACGGCGACTCCGCCGCCACTGGTGCCTCTCGACCAGCTCAAGGTGCCGAAGGCCGAAGAAGGCTTTAGCGACGCCGATCAACCGCAGGCGGCCAGCCTTGGAGGCAATGCGTTATTTGGCACCAAGGACAAGGACGGCAAGATTGCGGCGGGGATCCAATTGGTGAAGGACAAGCCGAACGACCCCGAGGCCTGGTTAGCGCTGGGGCGGCTGCAGGACATGTATCTGCGCTACCTCGAGTCGATTGCGTCTTACTCGGAGGGCGTGACGAAGTTTCCGAAGGATTTCCGTTTTTTGCGGATGCGTGGGCATCGTTACCTGTCGGTGCGGCGGTTCCGCGAGGCGATCAGCGATCTGGATGCGGCTGCCAAGCTGGCTCCGGATTCTTTTGAGGTTGCCTATTATCGGGGGCTAGCTTACTACTTCAACGGCGATCATGCGAAGGCGGCGGAAGTGTTTGCGGCGTGTGAGGCGCAGGTGACGAAGCCGCTCGAAACCAGGACGGATTTGAAGGGCGGGCGATCCTGCGAAGCGATTGGCAAGGATTTGAATGTGCGGGTGCCGCTCGTCTACTGGCACTACATGGCGCTGCGGCGCGCGGGCGAGATGGAGGCCGCCAAAAAGTATCTGGCGGCGAATCTGCCCGAGGCGGGTGGCTCGAATGCGACGGTGCCTTACTACGATTCACTGCTGTTCTTCACGGGCAAGAAGGAGATCGGCGACATGCTGGCCGGGGCCAATGATGGCGGGCGTGAATACCTGACGCGCAGCACCGCCGTGGCGCTTTATCTGTTCACCGAGGGCGAGCGCGCACAGGCTTGTGGCATGTGGTCGCGCAATGCGATGAACCAGAGCTGGGATCACCTCGGGGTGATCAATGCCGAGAGCGAGATGTTTTTGAACAGCAAGGCGGCCTGCTCGCTTTACAGCGTCGCCGCGCCACCTAAAGCCCAATGAAAACCAGCCCCGTCAGCGATGCCGACCGACGTGGCGTAATCGCCGTGCCGCCGCTGTGCCGGCGGACGGATGGCAGTCTTGACCCTGAAGAAAATCTGAAGTTGGTGCGCCATCTGCGCGCGGGCGGCATTACGCGGCTGATGTATGGCGGCAACGCTTTTCTCTATCACATCACGCTGCGCGAGTATGCCGAGCTGTTGGAGTGGCTTGAGGGGCTGGATGATGAGCTATGGGTGATCCCAAGCGCCGGGCCGAGCTATGGGCGGCTGATGGATCAGGCGGAGTTGTTGCGGGAGACGCGATTCCCTTGTGTGATGGCGCTGCCGTGTGCGGATCCGCGAGATGCGCGTGGGATCGAGACGGGGTTGCGACGTTTTGCCGATCGCGCCGGGCGTCCCTTGATCGTCTACATCAAGGAAGAACAGAATTTGGGAGCTGATCTCACGGCCGGGCTCGATGCCGTGGCGCGGCTGGTGCGCGATGGTGTTTGTGTGGGGATCAAGTATGCCGTGGTGCGACAGAATCCGGCTGAAGACGCCTACCTTGAGCAGTTGCTCGAGCGAGTGGAGCGGCGGCTCGTGATCAGCGGGATCGGCGAGCGGCCGGCGGTAACGCATCTGGAAAAGTTTGGTTTGCCGGGGTTTACGTCAGGGTCGGTGTGTTTGGCGCCCGCATTGTCGCAGCAGATCTGGGAGCTGTGCGAGGCGGGTGATTTTGCGCAGGCGCGCGTGGTGCGGGAGCGGTTTATCGCGCATGAGGATCTGCGCGATGCGTGGGGGCCGGCGCGGGTGATCCATGCGGCGGTGGAGTTGGCGGGCATTGCGAAGACGGGCCCGATCCCGCCTTTTGTCAGCGAGCTTGATGTAACGCGGCTGGCGCAGTTGCGCCCGGTTGCCTTAGAGCTTTGAATTTCCGCCCGGTCGGGCTTTGGCAAAGCGGTGGCGGGTGTCGCAATACACAGGACCACCCATGCGGCCAATGGCATCGAGCATGGCGGGGTCGATGCTGAAGTCGCTGATGATCTCGTCGGCAACGTGAAAGCAAATTACGTCTCCAAGGACGAGGACGCCGCTGGTGGGGCGATCGCCAAGGGGCAGAATTTGGCGCACGCGACACTCGAGCTTGGCGAGCGATTCCTTGACCATCGGGACGGCGATCTCGTTGGCCGGCTGCTTGGTGACGTTGGCGAGCGTGAATTCATCGACGTCGGGCGGCACTTCGGCTGCACTGGCATTCATGGCATCGGCGAGCGATTCGCTGACGATGTTGACGACAAAGACGCCGGTTTGCTCGACGTTGCGTAAAGTGTCTTTGCGGGTGTCGCCACCGGGCCGGCGGCTGGGCGCGAAGCCTACGACGGGTGGATCGGCCGAGAAGGCGTTGAAGAAGCTGAATGGCGCGAGGTTGGCCACCCCATCCACGCTCACGGTGGAAACCCAGGCGATCGGGCGAGGAACAATCATTCCAATCAAAAGTTTGTAGAGATCGCGGGGGCTTGCCTCATCAGGCCGAATCACCATGAAGTGCAGTATAGCTATCGTTAAAGAGTGAACTATCTGGGGCATCTGCTGGTATTGCCGGACGAAGGCCTCGTGACATTGGGGAATCTGTTGGGGGATTTCTTTAAGGGCCCGGCGCGCGATGTGTCACCGGCGGAACTGGGGCTGGGCGTACGGTTGCACCGGGAGATTGATCGCTATACGGATCAGCATCCGGCGGTGGTGCGGAGCGTGGAGCGACTGGGGCCGGCGCACCGGCGGATTGCGGGCGTGCTGGTGGATGTCTTCTACGATCACTTTCTCGCGCAGGACGCTGACATTGACGCTTTGCGAGCGGCCGTGGAGCCGCATGTGGGAGGCCTGCCAGATGCATTGCGGCCCATCCCGTTGCGCATGATTACGGGCAACTGGATGGGCAGCTATCGCAGGGTGGAAGGGATTGGGGAAGTGCTGGTGCGAATGGAACAGCGACGCAAGAAGCCACTTGGCCTCGCTGGAGCCGAGCAGTTGCTACGGCTCCACTACAAGCAACTTGAGGACGATCTTGCCGCTTTCTATCCCGATGTGAGGCGCTTTACCAAAGAGGCGCTTCATCGTCTCCGATCGGCATGCCCGGCGGAGGCTCCACCGGACGCGGCAACGGGATCTGCTTCGGATCCTCGGCATAGCGCTTGATCTGGCTCTTGAGCCACGGATCAACGCGAATTGCCATTTCCTCAAGCTTGTTGAAGGCGATGGAGCGCGCCCGCGAGGCGGCACGCTGGTCTCCGGCGAGCGCCATCAGATGATAGGCGAGCGAGACCTGGGTGAGCGACTGGATCTCGCCGGTCATGCCGGTGGGCGTCGCCGCGGCGAAAGCGAGCTTGCTGATGCTGTCGATCACCTCTTCGAGCGAGGGGTTCTTTGCGTCGCGCGAGTTCTGCTGGACGAGGCGGCTGGCGCGTTCGGGATGCAGGATGAGGCCGAGCGTCATGTTGATAGCGGCCTCGGCGGGGGCGAGCGCGTCAAACGTCAAACCCGTGCGGCCGCGGAAGCTTTCTCGTGTGCGCGCGTAGCCGAGAGCCGGAGGCGGCATCAGCTTGAGCAGGCTTTCCGGAAGATTGAGCACTTCGGGCTTGATCGTATCGAGCAGCGAGCGCAGGGCGCGGCGCTGTTCTTCGGGGGCGACAATGTTGGCCACCGGCTGTCCGTCGCCACGCACGGCGTAACGATAGTCGACGCCACCCACCACTTTGGTTGCGGCCTCCACCTGATAGCGATGGCTGAGGTAGATCGGCACGAGCTTGTTCTCGATCTCGGACATCGGGCTCCACATCGTAATCACCTTGTCGCCGAAGGTGCTCATCGCCTTGGCACGGACCTTCATCATGCGGTTGAGCTCGTCGACGGCGTTGGCGCCGTTGTCCCAGAGATGGCCGAGAGGATGCGCTCCACCGGCGGCGCGGCTATCGGTGTCGGCAATCAGGTAGAGGCCACGCTTGGCGGCGCGATCGAGCACGGCGCGCAGGGCGGCGGGTTCGTCCGTGCCGGGCGGGTAGTGCTGATAGCCGTACTCGATGCTGACCTTGTCCCACTCGCCGATGCCGACGGCGTAGGCTTCGTTGAGCGTGATGTTGCCATCGGCGGCAAACGTGAATAGCGGCGCGGGGTAATCCATGACGCTCGTGCGGCCGAAGGCGCTGGCGGCGAAGTTATGCACGAGGCCGAGCGTGTGGCCGATCTCGTGCACCGAAAGCTGGCGGATGCGGGCGAGCGACATGTCCATCATGCGCTTGGTCGAGGCATCGGCGCCGGGGTAGGGCGCGAGCATGCCTTCAGCAATCATGAAGTCTTGCCGGATACGCAGGCTGCCGAGGGTGACGTGGCCCTTGATGATCTCGCCGGTGCGCGGGTCGGTGACGCTGGCGCCATAGCTCCAGCCGCGGGTGGAACGGTGGACCCACTGGATGATGTTGTAGCGGGCATCCATCGGGTCGGCGCCTTCAGGCATGATCTCGACGCGAAAGGCGTCCTTGTAGCCGATGGCTTCAAAGGCCTGATTCCACCAGCGCGCGCCTTCAAGCAGGGCGGTGCGGATCGGCTCGGGGGCGCCACGATCGACGTAATAGATGAGCGGCTTGACGGCTTCGCTCACCTTGGCGGTGGGGTCTTTCTTTTCGAGGCGGTGGCGCGTGATGAAGCGCTTGTTGATCGGTTGCTCGACGGGCGTGGCGTAATCCATGTAGCGCAGCTGGTTGTAGCCGGAGCGCGGATCAAAGGCGCGCGGCTTGAAGCCAGGAGGGGGCAATTCAAGGAAGCTGTGATGCACGCGCAGGGTCATCGAATCGGGCGTCGGCGTCACGCTGGAGACAAAGTTGCCAACGTTCTCGCCGGCGAATGTGATGGTGGCCTCGAGCTCGGTGTTTTTCGGGAATGCTTTGGTGCGCGGCATGTAGATCGCGCTGCGGGCGGGGTCGAGGCGGAAGGTGCCCTGGTTTTGCTGACGCAGGCGTCCAGCAACGTTCATGGCGTCGCGCACGACGAAACTGGTGACATCGATCAGCGCCTTGCCTTCTTCTTCGGCTTCAACAGTAAAGCCGGCGATGATGCTGCGGGCAAAGCTGTCAGCTACGGATTGGCGCTCGGCGGGGTCGCTTGAGGTGGCGCGATAGTCGAGGTTCTCCTGCACGAGCAGCACCTTGGGGCCGACGCGCTCGAAGTGCACCACTTTCTCCTGTCCGAGCAGGCCGCGGTCGAGGCCCGTGTCGTTGGACCCGAGGCCAGCGGGCAAGCTCTCGTAGTAGAGAAACTCGGTGTTGAACTTGTCAATCAGCAGAAAGAGTTTGCCGGTCTTGGCCTCGTGATAAATGGGAAAGAACCCGTCCTGCTTCTGCATGGCCGCTGTGCGAGTGGCCAGCGGGGTTTGGGCGGATGCCGCCGCGCAAAGCAGCATCAAAAAGACGAATACACGCGTCATACTGGCTATTATGCGGGCCTGCCTCGTATTTTTGCTTCTTGCTTTGGGCGCCTGGGCACAAACGCCGTGCCCGGACACGATCATTTTTAGCACCTGTGACATCGTTATCGAGCTCAACGATGCCGAGGCGAAGGAGCATCCGGAGCCCTGGAAGACCGTAGCGATCTCGGCTGAAGTGAAGAGCCCGCGCTTTCGCACGTTTCTCGCTTATGCGTTCTGGGATGGTGGCCGCAAGCTGGTCTTGCGCGTCGCCCCGACTGAAGAAGGCTTGTGGGAGCTGAAGCTCACCAGCAACATCGCGCGCTTTGACAAGCAGGTGCTGTCGTTCAAAGGATTGCCGAGCGAGTTGCCGGGATTTATCTATCGTGCCAATGTGCACCACTGGCGCTATACGGGCAGCCAGAAGGCGCATTTGTGGCTGGGCACCGAGATCTGGGATCTCGCCACCGCCGCCGAGGAAGCGTTTGAAACTATCCGTGCGCAAAAGCTCACACATGTGCGGACGTTGTTTCCTCCTGCCTGGCCGCCAGACCCGAAGCGCTTCACTGATTTCGAAAAGCGCGTGGCGCGGCTGAATGCTGATGGCGTGGTGGTGGACGTCGTGCTGGCCGGGCCGAACAATGAATTGACGCGCGTGCTGCCCGACTGGAGCACCCGCGAGCGCTACTTCCGTTATGCCGTGGCGCGGCTGGCGCCGCTCAATGTCACCTGGGAGATCGTCAAAGATTGGGAAACATATCGCGATGCCCGCACGCTGCTCAAGGAGATCGGCGCGCTGATCCAGAAGCTCGACCCCAATGGCCACCCGCGTAGCGCTTATCCGCTGGGCAGCACTTCGGCATTTGTGCGCGATGGGTGGATGACGCACATCCTGTGCAACGGGGATGACCCGGCGATTGCCGCCGTCGAACATCAGATGTACGCGCTGCCCATCGTAACCGTGGGCAAGAAGCTATCGAGCAAGAGCGTCTGGTCGGCCATCATGAGCGGCAGCTACGCCGGCTATGGCGGCACGAAGGCGATGGCCGAAGTATTGGGCGCGACGCGCTACTGGGAACTGGAGCCTTTCTTTGATGTCAGCAATGGCAAGGCGCTCGCGTTGGGGGGCACCGAGTATCTGCACCTGGTGGAGCGCCCCGGCATTGTCGAAGTCGAAGTGGAAAAGCATGGCTACGACGTCGCCTGGATCGACTCGGTGACGGGCGAGCGCGTGCCGCAGAAGGAATACAAGGGTGAACACTTTATTGGCGAGCCGCCGGACAAGACGCATGAGTGGCTGCTGCATGTCTCACGAGAAGGCCGCAAGGCCGGCATGTTGACGAGCTACAAGTTTGAAAGCCAGCCGAACTTCATGCAGGAGCCCGAGATCGACCCCAAACGCGTGCCCTTTGATATCAACATCAAGGACAACCTCGACATCAAGGCCGACACGCCTCTGCCATATGAGATCACGATCACGCGCGATACCCGCGCCACACGCTTCATGCAATATCTGATCACGGCTGATGTGCCGACTGAAGGCCAAGGCATGCGCGTCATCACCACGAATGCCAAGGGACAAATGGTGCTGCCCGCAAGCCTGGCCACGCGTTACCCGGCGGTGCTGAACCTGCGCGTGAACGCGGTGAACTCAAACGGCAAGCTGTACTTCATCGACCGCGTGGTGAGGCTCGTCAAGTGATCCTCGCGATTGATACCACGCATGAGCTCGGCAGCATTGCCGCGGTGGCAGATGGGCGCGTGCTCAAGGAAGTTGCCCTCGACGGCGAGGACGGCTTTGGCCACGTGTTGTTCAACGCGATCCACGATCTGGGTTATCCCGTGGAGCAATACGATGGCTTTGCCGCTGCCGCGGGCCCGGGCACATTCACCGGCATCCGGATTGGCCTGACGGCTGCCAAGGGGCTTGGTGAGGCTCTAGGCAAGCCGGTGTATGGCGTGAGCAATCTTGAGGCGCTACTTACCTGGGCGACAACGGCGACGGCGATCCCGTTCTACGATGCGCGGCGGGGCGATGTCTACGCGCGGCTGCTCGATGGAGCAGAGGTAGTGATGCCGCTTGAGCGCGTGCGTACGCTGGCTCCGGCCGACGTGGAATGGGTGAGCACGGATGAAGTGGATGGGGTGACGCGGGCGCCAAAGGTGATCGCCGGGGCGATTGGCGTGATTGCCGAGCGGCGCTGGCTGGCCGGTGAGCGGCCCGATGCCGCCGCGCTCGATGCGAATTATGTGCGGCGCTCTGACGCCGAGCTCAATTGGCGCGAGGCGTAATCCGCGCTTCGAGCAAGTCGATGTCGCGCTCCACTTCGTGCATCGCCTCGTCGCCGATCTTCATTTGCCGTCGCATCTCGACGACGGCGTTGCGCTCAATCTGCACGAGCTTCCACCATAGCTTCTGTTCGTGAAGGCTTTGGAATTCCTGCGGGGATTCGAGCTTCTCGGTGCCGGTGGCCGCCTCAAGCTCTGCCCGCAGGCTGACGAGCCGATCTTCGTAATAACCGCGGATGCGGCTGAGCGCGGCGCCGGTGCATTCGCCGCGAGCTTCGAGCTCGAGGACGCGATCGAGCACCACCTCGGTGGTATGAATCCGCGCCTGCAGCACTTCTTCTTCGCTGGTCGTATCTTCAGGCAGCTTGAGCCGCCGCACGAGCACACGAAGCGAAAGCCCCTGTATGAGCAGCGTGCCGACGATGACGGCAAAGGTGAGCAGCACAATCAGATTGCGATAGGGGAAGGGAAGGCCGCGCTCGGTCTCAAGCGGCAGTGCGAGTGCCGCCGCGAGGCTGACGACGCCGCGCAGCCCCGTCCAGCCCACCACGGCCACGCCGCGCCAGTCTGGCCGGCCTTCCGTTTTGAGCACGCAGGGCGAGAGCACGGCCGGCAGATAAGCCGCGGGAAAGACCCACAGCAGTCGAATCACGATCACTCCGGTCAGCAGGACGAGCGACCAGCCAATCAACATCTCTGGCGGGTAACCGCTCAGCCCTTCGAGTACGAGTGGAATCTGGAGGCCGATCAGCAGGAACACGCTCGCGTTAATGAGAAAGACCACCGTTTGCCAAACGGCAAAGCCGCGAATGCGCGTGTTGGCCGTGAAGATCTCCGGTGCATGCCAGCCGAGGATGAGCCCGGTGGCGACTGTAGCCATCACGCCGGAGGCATGCACCTGTTC
>CAZBTA010000099.1:0-17882 GCA_964494515.1 uncultured Bryobacter sp. | reverse complement strand
GCCGCTATTCATCGAATCGCTGAGTAGGACTTCTTTGGAGGGGCCGAGCAGCATGTAGCGTGGACGCTCGAAGCCGCTGGCGTATTCAGTGATGGAGAAGCCGGCGGGCAGGGAGAGGCGCGCGCCTTCGGGACGTTCCACCGCGCGGGGGCGATTGTTCGCCGAGGGCGTATGGAAGGGAGGCGGCAGCTTGGCGGCCTGCTGCCAGGCAAAAAGACCAGCCGACAGCAGCGCAAGAGAGCCAGCGACACCTACAATGGACTTCAACATTGTTGTTAGTCCAATTCTAATCGGAGGTCGGTTACATTTGGTTATGGGTCAAACCGAGACCAGGATGCGGGCCCGCACTGAGGCGGCGGATCAGTTCGTGATCAAGGCCTGGGAACAATGCGTCGCCGCGGAGCAGCGTGGCCGGAGCTGTGTGATGGCGGTGGGGGGATATGGGCGCAAGGAGTTGTTTCCGTACTCGGATATCGATCTGCTGATTCTGGAAGAGCCGGGGACGTTCTCGTCAGGGGAGTTGAGCGAGTTTCTGCGGACACTGTGGGACGCGGGGTATCGGGCGAGCCAGAGTGTGCACACGGTGGCGGATTGCAAACGGATCAGCCCGGGGAATGTGGAGTTCAGCATCAGTCTGCTGGACCGGCGCTATCTGACGGGGAACACGAGCCTCGCAAAGGCGTGTGATGATGCGTGCCGCAAGCCGCCAGCGGATCTGGCGACGGAGCTGGCGCGGATGACCGAGCGGCGGCATGAGCGGTTTCAACACACGATTCAACACCTTGAGCCGGACATCAAGGAGACGTGCGGGGGATTGCGCGATCTGAACGCGGTGCGGTGGTTTGCCAAGCTGGCGGGCGAGCAACCGGCGGAGCTGAGCGCGGAGGCGGAAGTGTTGTTCTCGATCCGCTGGGCGCTGCATGAGCTGACGGGGCGCGATCAGAACGTGTTGCGGTTTGCCGAGCAGGACGGGCTGACGGACAAGCCCGAGGCGTTCATGCGCAACTACTTCAAGCAGGCGCGGCGCATCTATGCCGCTTGTCGTGAGGCGAAGGACCGGGTGCTCGACCGGCGACCGGGGCTGATGGGGAGCTTTTTTGAATCGCGGTCGAAGTTGTCGAATGAGGAGTTCACGGTGTCGCGCGAGCAGATTCTGCTGCGGCATCCGGGGGCGTTCCAGACGGACGCGAAGGCGGCGCACCGTTTGTTTGTATTCCAGGCGCGGCACGGGCTGAAGCTGGCGCGCGATACGCAGAAGCGGCTGCAGCCGGGGCGTGAATGGCGATGGGATGAGTGGAAGGCGTTGCTTGTGCAGCCGCATGCGGCGGTGGCGTTGCGATCGATGGCGGAATCGGGGTTTCTGTCAAGCCAGTTGCCGGAATGGGAGCACGCGGATTGTCTGGTGGTGCGCGATTTCTACCATCGCTATACGGTGGACGAGCACACGATTATTGCGCTTGAGAATCTGGAGGCGCTGGCGTTTGAGCAGGCGCAGTTTGGGGCGCTGTGGCTGGGGTGTGAGACGAAGCATCTGTTGCGGTTTGCGCTGTTGCTGCATGACATCGGCAAGGGCATGGGCGGCGATCATGATGAGCGCGCGGTGCTGATGGCGGCGGATATTGGCGGGCGGACGGGGATGCCGGCGGCGGAGCTGGACGTGATCCAGCGGTTGATCGGCGAGCATCTGTATCTGGGGTCGTTGATCAGCACACGCGACATCGCGGACCCGGAAGTGGCCGAGGCGGCGGCGCACCGCATGAAGACGAAAGAGTACCTGGCGATGTTAACGCTGTTAACGATCGCGGACTCGAGCGCGGTGTTTCCCGGGGCGATGACGACGTGGCGGCGATCGCAGCTATGGCATGCGTATACGGCGATTGAGCGGGAGCTGACCAAGGAGCTGGAAGACGAGCGCATTGATGAGGCGGCGCAATCGACGGGGGAGATGGCGGCGTTTGTGAAGGGATTCCCGACGCGCTACTGGTTTCGCACGAGCGAGAGCGAGCGGGAGCAACATCTGAACCTGTCGCGCGCGGCGCAGAACATTGGCGTGGCCACAGACCTGCGGCACCGGCAGGACGACTGGCATTTGACCGTGGTGACGAAGGACCGGCCAAGGCTGCTGGCGGATCTGGCGGGGACGCTAGCGAGCTTTGGGATGAATATTCTGAAGGCCGAGGCGTTTGGCAATGCGCGGGGCGAGGTGTTGGATATGTTTGTGTTCTCGGATCCGCTGAAGAGCCTCGAGTTGAATCCGCCGATTGTGGATGAGCTGCGCGAGGCGATACGGCGCGTGGTGACGGGCAAGGAGACGGCGGAGCGACTGTTGCGCCGGAGGCCGAAGGCGACGATCCGGTACCGGATGCACATCGATACGGTGGTGCGATTTGATAACGAGACGTCGAGCGTGGCGACGCTGCTCGAGTTGCAGGCGCAGGACCGGCCGGGGCTGCTCTATGATCTGGCGAGCACGATCTCAAGGGAGCAGTTTGAGATCGACACGGTGCTGCTGCATACGGAAGGGCAAAGGGCGGTGGATGTGTTCTACATCCGTTCGAGCGGAGTGAAACTCGCGCCCGAACAGATACAGAGGCTGGATGTCGCGCTGAAGCAGGCTATGGCAAGTTGATCGTCGTGGTGGCGAGAAACTTGCGGCCGTCGCTATTCATGAGCTCGCCAGTGACGGAGTAGAAGCCGGCCGGGAGATTGCGCACGGGGAGCGTGTCGGCCCAGACTTCTTCGCCGCGGATAGTGAGCTTGCGTTCGACCTGGAGGAAGATCTTGTCGGCGCTCCAGGTGTAGACAACATCGCCCTGAGCATTGCGCACCTGGAAGTTGTAGAACTGCGTGGAGCGGAAGTTGAGGTCGAAGGGGCGATCGGTGCGATTGTGCAGGACGAGGCGCGCGGCGATGCCCTGCGCGGTGGGGGTGGCGGTGATGGAGAAGGCGACGCCGGCATCGTTGAGATAGGTGACACCACCGATCTGGGCGTAGACGAGCTCGATGGTGCGCTCGCCGATGAAGGTGGTCTCGGCGCGTTCGACGAGGCCCAGCCAGGGGATGAAGGTCTCGCGGGTGAGGCCGGCATCGGCGCAGACGCCGCCGCTGTAGCGAATGACGCGCGCGTTATCGACCGAGCCGATGGGGCCTTTGTAGGAGGCTGGTTTGGTATCGGCAGTGCCCGTCTGGCGGCAAGGGGTGGCGGTGGAGGAAAAGCCAGTGCCATCGAAGCGCAAAAATAGAGCTTCGGTGCGAGTGGACTCATCCCAACGAATGAGGTTGCCGCGTTCATCGAGGCGCAGCAGGACGGCCTCGGGCTGGTAGCCTTCGACGCGATAGTAGTCGACGCCGTTGATGGTGGTGGCGTTGCCGACGCGGATGGTGAGGGTGCCGGCCGGAGCAGGGGCACGATAAATCCATGTGCTACCGGGCACCAAAGGGAAGTAGTCTGTAACTTGAGCCAGAAGGCTGGCGACTGAGAATATAAGCAGGAAAACGCATTGCTTCATAACGAGAAAATGTCCTTCGACTATCTGGTCGTGGGCGCGGGTGTGGCGGGAATGAGGGCGGCAATCACGCTGGCCGAGCATGGGACGGTGCTCGTTGTCGCCAAAGACACGATTGAAGAGTCCTCAACAGAGTACGCGCAAGGCGGGATCGCGGTAGCTCTCTCCGATGATGATAACTTTTCGCTGCATGTGCAAGACACATTGATGGCGGGAGATGGATTATGTGACGAAACGGCGGTGGAGACGCTGGTGCAGGAGGGGCCGCCACGGATCGAAGAGCTGCTCCAGTGGGGCGCGCATTTTGACATGGAGAATGGACAATTCCTGATGGCGCGTGAGGGGGCGCACAGCAGGAGCCGGGTGTTGCACGCGGGTGGAGATTCGACGGGACGCGAGATCGCGCGGGCGCTGCATGAGAAGGCGGCGTCGCAGCCGCGGCTGAGCTTTCAGAGCTTTGCGGCGGTGACGGATCTGCTGATGGAGGATGGGGTGGTGACGGGGGCGGTGGCGTATGACCGCAAGACGCGGCGGCGCATTGATGTGCATGCGCGGGCGGTCTTGCTCGCGACGGGTGGCGCGGGGCAGTTGTTTCTGAACACGACGAACCCGACAGTGGCAACGGGTGACGGCATTGGCATCGCGTATCGCGTGGGGGCGGAGGTGGCGGATGTGGAGTTTATCCAGTTTCATCCGACGGCGCTGTTTATCCCGGGGCGGCCGCGGTTCCTGCTGAGCGAGGCGTTGCGCGGGGAGGGGGCGATCTTGCGCAATGTGAAGGGCGAGCGCTTTATGCAGCGCTATCACGCGATGGAAGAGCTGGCGCCACGGGATGTGGTGAGCCGGTCGATCATTGCGGAGATGGCCGCGACGCAGGCGACGCATGTGTTGCTCGATCTGAGCCATAAGGACGCGGCGTGGATCCGGCAGCGATTCCCGAATATCTATGAGACGTGCTTCAAGTTCGGCATCGACCTTACGAAGCAGGCGGCGCCGGTGCATCCGGCGGCGCATTACATCATGGGTGGCGTGAGGACGAACCTGCACGGGCAGACGAGTGTGCCGGGGCTGTATGCGGCGGGCGAGGCGGCGTGCACGGGTGTGCATGGGGCGAACCGGTTGGCGTCGAATTCGTTGCTTGAGGGCGTGGTGTTTGGCGCGCGAGCGGGCGAGGCGATGCTGGCGGAGAGCGATAAGGCGAAGGCGGGGCGGACGTTTGGCGATGAGCAGTTCCCGCTGCTTGAGCGGGAGCGGCTGCAGCAGCTGGCGTGGGATGGCTGTGGCATCACGCGTGATGCGGCGGGGCTGAACCGGGTGCTCGATGCGATCGACAACGGTGGGCGGCATTTGATCGCATCGCCGGGACGCAATGACTATGAGCGCCGCAACATGGCGACCGTGTTGCGGCTGGTGGCCAAGGCGGCGCTGCTGCGTGAGGAATCGCGCGGGGGGCACTACCGGACGGACTTTCCGGCGAAGCTCGAGACGCCGTTGCACTCGAGCCTGCGACGGGGACAGGCGACGGAGCTTATTTCCTGGCCGAAGCGCGCTTCAGCCAGTTCGTAACCTCTTCGAGAGCGATCGGGGCGACGGTCTCTTCGATCTTGCCGTACTCCTGACCGCTGCCGGTCTCGGCCGTCTGGAAGAGGTGGTTGAGCTTGGGCAGGGTCTTGATGGTGTAGCTCTTGTTGCCACCGGCCTTGAGGGCGGCTTCGATGGCGGCGAGGTTGACCTCGGCGTTGACCTGCAGGTCGCGTTCGCCGTTGAGGGCAAGCACGGGGCACTTGACCTTCTTGAGCGCGGTGGCGGGGTCGTACTTCCAGAAGTAGCCCATCCAGGGGTCGACCTGTGCCTGCTTTTCGACGGCGGCGAGTTGGGTGATAGCGACGGATTCAGAACCACCGGCGGCCTTGGTGAGGTCGGGGATTTGACGCTTGAGGATGGCTTCGCCGGTGACGCCGGTGCCGGCGAGAAGGATGATGCCGGCGATGGAATCGTCTTCGCTGGCAACGATGGGAGCGATGACGCCGCCTTCGCTGTGGCCGATGAGGAAGATGCGCTTGGGGTCGATCTCCTTGCGATCGCGCAGGTATTGCACGGCGGACTGGGCGTCGAGAGCGAAGTCCTGCGTGGTGGAGCCCTTGAACAGACCGGTGGATTTGGCGGTGCCGCGGTCGTCGTAACGAAGGACGGCAAAACCGGCACGGGTGAGCGTGTCGGCCCAGATGAGGAAGGGCTTGTGGGCGAAGAGTTCTTCGTCGCGATTCTGGGGGCCGGAGCCGCTGATGAGGATGACGGCGGGGAGCCCTGTGGCGCCCTTGGGCATGGTGAGCGTGCCGGCGAGGGTCATCTCGGGAGCGCCGCCGGCGAAGGTGACGTCTTCGACGGCGTAGGGGGGAGTGCCTTTGGGCTCCTGCGGGCGTGAGGGCCGGGGCAATTCGGCAACGCGCTTGAAGTTGAGCTCGAGGGGGATGCCCTGGATGAACTTGCCGGTGAGGGATTGGCCGTCCTCGCTGAAGGTGCCTTCGTAGCTGGCGTTGACGCGGGTGATGGCGAACTTGAGCGTGACCCCATCGACGGAGAGGCTGTTGATGGGCAGGGTGGAGAAGCCCTGGTCGATCGAGAGCAACTCGCCGGTGAGGGTGTTGTTGGGGCCGGCCTTGACGGTGAGGCCCATGCGGAGCTTGCCGGTGGGGATGACGAGGTCGCCAAGATAGTAGCCGATGGGCGATTGCGCGTAGAGGAGAGCCGTGAAGAATAAGAGCGAAACAATGCGCATGCCCCGACGATAGCAGGTCTGGTTTGCGATAAATTAAGGGCAGGTTAAACCACCCGTGAAGCTTGCGATCTCTGTTTCTTCGTTGTCCGCGGCGCTCCTGATTGGCCTTTGGGCGCAGACTCCGGCGCCTGTGAGTGAAGAGGTCGACTTTGAGCGCGATATCCAGCCGATATTCAAAAAGTCCTGTGTGGGGTGCCATGGGGCGGCAAGCCAGATGGGGAGTTTGCGGCTGGATGCCAAAGCGCTGGCGATGAAGAGCATCAAGCCGGGCAACGCGATGGAGAGTGAGTTGTACCGGCGGGTGGCGAATCTGGGTGATCAGGAACGCATGCCGATGGGCAGCGAGGCGTTGCCGCCGGCGCAGGTGGCGCTGATCAAGCGATGGATCGATTCCGGCGCGAAGTGGCCCGACAGTGTGGGCGCAAAGGTGACGGAGCTCAAGAAGCATTGGGCGTTTGTGCCGCCGGTGAAGGCGACGCCGCCGACGGTGTCGAACCCGGCGTGGGTGAAGAATCCGATTGACGCGTTTGTGTTGGCGCGACTTGATCAGGAAGGGCTGAAGCCGAGTGTGGGGGCGGATCGCACGACGTTGTTGCGCCGGTTGGCGCTCGATTTGACGGGACTGCCGCCGACCCCGGAAGAAGTGGATGCGTTCCTGAAGGACAAGTCGAAGAACGCGTATGAGAAGCAGGTGGAGCGGCTGCTCGCCTCACCCCATTATGGGGAGCGCTGGGGCCGGCACTGGCTCGACGCGGCGCGGTATGCGGACTCGGATGGCTATGAGAAGGACAAGATGCGGCAGGTGTGGTTCTACCGCGATTACGTGATCAACGCGCATAACCGGGACCTGCCATACAACCAGTTCATCCGCGAGCAACTGGCGGGCGATCTGATGCCGAATGCGACGCAGGATCAGATTGTGGCGACGGGTTTCTTGCGCAACTCGATGATCAATGAAGAGGGTGGCGTGGACCCGGAGCAGTTCCGGATGGAGGCGATGTTTGATCGCATGGATGCGATCGGCAAGTCGATGCTGGGGCTGACGATTGCTTGTGCCCAGTGTCACAACCACAAGTTTGATCCGCTCAAGCAGGAAGAGTATTACCGGATGTTTGCCTTCCTGAACAATACCCACGAGGCGAATGTGGCCGTGTATACGCCGCAGGAGCAGATGCAGCGGGCGCGGATCTTCGAGAAGGTGAAGGCGATCGAGGCCGACCTGCAGCACCGCACGCCGAACTGGCAGCAGCAGATGACCGAATGGGAAGCGACACAGCGGCAGACGACCGCATGGCAGGTGGTGAAGCCCGAGGTGGATGACATCTCGACGGGCGGGCAGAAATACCTGATGCAGCGTGATGCGTCGATGGTGGCCTCTGGCTATGCGCCGACCAAGCACAAGGCGAAGATGACGTTCAAGCCCGAGCTGAAGACGGTGGCTTCGTTCCGGCTTGAGCTGTTGAATGACCCGAACCTGCCGCTGGGCGGGCCGGGGCGCTCGATCTACGGGACGGGCGCGTTGACGGAGTTTGAAGTGGAGATCGAGCGGCCGGGCGCCGAGAAGCCGCTGAAGCTGAAGGTGGCGCGGGCGACGGCGGACATCAATCTGCCGGAGCGCGAAATCGACAAGATCTACTACGACAAGTCGGACAAGCGGCGCGTGACCGGGCCGATCGAGTATGCGATCGATGGCAAGGACGAGACGGCGTGGGGGCATGACGCGGGGCCGGTGCTGCGCAATCTGCCGCGCAAGGCCGTGTTTAACCTTGAGACGCCGATCGACAACAGCGACGGCAAGACCGTGATCAACGTTTACCTGAGCCAGAAGCATGGCGGGTGGAACAGTGACGATAACCAGAATCAGAATCTCGGCCGCGTGCGGCTGGCGGTGAGCGATGACGCGAAGGCGACCGCTGACCCGGCGCCGATGCGGGTGCGCGAGTATTTGAACATTCCAGCGGCACAGCGCACGCCGCAGCAGACGCAGGCGATCTTCAGCTACTGGCGCACGACGGTGCCCGCGTGGGCCGAGGCGAATGCGCAGATCAACGACCTGATGAAGACGCTGCCGAGCGGATCGTCGCAACTGGTGCTGGCTTCGCGTGAGGAGATGCGCACGACGAGCATTCTCGAGCGCGGTGACTTCTTGAAGCCGAAGCAGGCGGTGACGCCGGGAGTGCCCGCGTTTCTGAACCCGATGCCCGCCGGGGCAGGGGCGACGCGGCTCGACCTGGCCAACTGGATGACGGATCGCAATGCGCCCACGACGGCGCGGGCGTTTGTGAACCGCGTGTGGCAGGCGTATTTCTCGACGGGCATTGTGGAGACGAGTGAAGACTTTGGCAAGCAGACGGCCACGCCGTCGCACCCGGAGCTGCTCGACTGGCTGGCGGTGGAGTTTATGGATCAGGGGTGGAGCATGAAGAAGCTGCACCGGCTGATTGTGACTTCAAACACCTACCGGCAGAGCTCGAAGGCGACCCCCGAGTTGTTGAGCAAGGACCCGGCCAACCGGCTGCTCGCGCGCGGGCCGCGGTTCCGCGTGGAAGGCGAGATTGTGCGTGACATTACGCTGGCGGCGAGTGGCTTGTTGAACCCGAAGGTGGGTGGCCCGAGCGTGTTCCCGCCGGCGCCGGACTTTTTGTTCCTGCCGCCGTCGAGCTATGGGCCGAAGAACTGGAGCGAGAACAAGGACGGCGATCGCTACCGGCGGGCGCTGTATACGTTCCGCTACCGGAGCGTGCCGTACCCGATGCTGACGAACTTTGATACGCCGAATGGCGATGTGTCGTGTGTGCGGCGCTCGCGCTCGAACACGCCACTGCAGGCGCTGACGGCGCTGAACGAGCCGATGTTCCTTGAGGCCGCGCAGGCACTGGCGAAGAAGACGCTGGCTGAGGGCGGCAAGACGGACGAGAGCCGGATCCAGTTTGCGTTCCGGCGGGCGACCTCGCGGCCGGCATCGGCAGCAGAGCTTGCGGAACTGCAGAACTTCCTCAACAAGCAACGCTCGCGCAACTTTGCCGCCGAGCAGGCGTGGACCGCGCTGGCGCGGGTGATTCTCAACCTCGACGAAACGATTACGAAGGAATAGCCCCATGCAAGACAAGCTTTCTGTTGCACGACGCTGGTTTTTGAAGGATTGTGGCGTGGGCCTCGGCGCGCTGGCGCTGCGGGGATTGGCACAAGGAGCATCGGCGAATCCGCTGGCGCCGAAGGTGCCGCACTTCACGCCCAAGGCCAAGCGCGTGATCTATCTCTTTATGGCCGGCGCGCCGAGCCATCTCGAGATGTTCGATAACAAGCCACAGCTGGCGAAGTTTGATGGCACGCTGCCGCCGGCTGACCTGCTGAAGGGCTACCGCGCGGCGTTCATCAATCCGAACTCGAAGCTGTTGGGGCCGAAATTCAAGTTTGCCAAGTATGGCCAGAATGGGGCCGAGCTGAGTGAGCTGTTGCCACACCTGTCGACGGTGGTGGACGACATCTCGATCGTGAAGTCGATGACCACCGACGCGTTTAACCATGCGCCGGGGCAGTTGTTGATGAACACGGGCAGCATGATCTTTGGCCGGCCGAGCTTTGGCGCCTGGACCACTTACGGGCTGGGCAGCGAGGCGGAAGACCTGCCGGCGTTTGTGGTGTTCTCAACGGGCAAGAAGGGCCCCTCGGGCGGCAACTCATGCTGGGGCTCGGGCTTTTTGCCGACGGTGCATCAGGGGGTGCAGTTCCGCGCCTCGGGCGACCCGGTGCTGTATCTGTCAAACCCGCAGGGCGTTGATGCCGAGCTGCAGCGCGACACGCTCGACTCGATCAGCCGGCTGAACAAGATGAAGCTTGATCAGGTGGGCGACCCCGAGATCTCGACGCGCATCAACAGCTACGAGATGGCGTTCAAGATGCAATCGAGCGCGCCGGACCTGATGGATATCTCCAAGGAGCCGAAGCACATCCTCGATATGTATGGCGCCGAGCCGGGTAAGCCCTCGTTTGCCAACTGCGTGCTGCTGGCGCGCCGGTTGGCCGAGCGTGGCGTGCGCTTTGTGCAGATCTTCCACGAGGCGTGGGACCAGCACGGCAGCCTGGTGAAGGACATCAAGCAGAATTGCAAGGACACCGATCAGGCCTGCGCGGCGCTGGTCAAGGACCTCAAGCAACGCGGCATGCTCGAAGACACGCTGGTGGTGTGGGGGGGAGAGTTTGGCCGCACGCCGATGACGCAGGGCGGCACCGATGGCCGCGATCATCACCCGAACGCCTTCACGATGTGGATGGCGGGCGGCGGCACCAAGCCGGGCCTGGTGATGGGGCAGACGGACGAGCTGGGCTTTAACGTAGTGGAGGACAAGGTGCATGTGCATGACCTGCACGCCACGCTGCTACACCTGCTCGGCTTTGATCACACCAAGCTGACGTACAAGTTCCAGGGCCGCAACTTCCGGCTGACGGACGTGCATGGCCGCATCGTAAATAAGTTGCTGGCGTGAGCCAATTCGGGGTGCCTCCTGCGCGTGTTCAAGTGCAGGAGGTAATCCACCGTGAAACCATTTCTCATCGCCGTGCTGCTTGCGGGCGCCACACTGGGCGCCGCGCAGGTTGAGCCGGCACGCATCGTACAGCAAACCCGCATGGACATGCGCTATGTCAACCCGGCGGTACGCGTGAATGCGACCGTCAAGCTTGAGGTCAGCCTGGACGAGACCGGCAAGGTAACCGGCATCAAGGCCATCGACGGCCGCCCGGACCTGATCCCGCCCGCCACACACAACGTGAGCCAGTGGCGCTTTGCGCCGGCGACGATTGATGGCAAGGCGGTGCGATCCGTACTGAACGTGCAGTACAACTTTTCTTTCAACCAATAACCCCCACCCGAAGGGTGAGCGCTACCGGACTACATCGACACTAGCAACGGTACGCTCACCCGTTCTCATCTCGGCGACGATCTTGCCCTTGGCATCGACCTCGACAAGGCGGCGGCCCGTGTAATCCACGATGAGCCAGTTGCCGTTGGGCATGACGGCGAGGCCCGAGGCCCAGCCAAACTGCAAGTCCATCTTCGCGCCCGCCACACTGCGCACCACCTTGCCCTCACGATTCACTTCCACCACTTCGCCCGGATCACTGATGCTGATCAGCGTGTTGCCATTGTCGAGACGAATGGCCTGGTAGGCACGCCGCTGTTCGCCATTGGGGGCCTGCCAGGTCCAGATCACCTTGCCCGCGGCGTCGACCTCGTGGATCTTGGCGATCGCTTCTTCCGCAATGAGCGTGGTGCCTTGGGCGGTGCGGCGGCTGTTGCGCATGCGCATGTTGGCGAGGTTGGGGGCGGCGTAGGTCCAGACGATCTTCTTATCGGGGGTGACCTCGATCACCTTGCCAGCCTTGGCATCACCGATCAGCGTGTTGCCATTGGGCAGGCGTTGGGCAGCGAGCGGATGCTCGAGGCCTTCACCGTAGCTCCAGACTTCTTTCTGCTTGTCGTCGATCTCGACGACGCGCTTCTCGGGGGCAATCGTGAACAGCACATGCCCGTTCGGCAGGCTCTGGACATCATGGCCGCGGCCGTTCTTTACCGACCAGTAGCTCTTGCCCGAAGGCCAATCCATGGCCACCACTTCGCCACGAGGGCCGTGGTCGGAGATCAGGATGCGCGTTTGCGGAGCCTTCGCCTTGAGCACGCGATCGAGAAAGGCAAACGCGGCGGCTTCGGCCTTCTCCGCATCAGCGCCCTTGAAGCCATGGCCAGCGCCCGAGATCGTTTCCATCTCGGCCTCAGCGCCTGCGGCCAGCAGCCGCTCGGTGATCATGACGCTGTGCTCATAGGCGACATAGGTGTCTTTGGTGCCATGGATCGACAGGATCGGCGCGGCATTGGGCGTGACCCAGTTGATGGGGCTCGCCTTCTGGTGAATGCGGCGATTCTGATCGAGGTGGCCACCGAGCCACAGCGGCAGCACGAGGGCGGCATCCACGCTCTTCGAGTAGCTCTGGGTGAAGTCGGTGGGGCCATAGTAGTTGACGACGGCCTGCACCTTGCTCGAGAACTCGCGATTGGGGCCGGTGCCTTCAAACTCGGCAACATCGGCCGTCAGGCCAAGCATCAGCACGAGATGGCCACCGGCGCTGCCACCCCAGCAACCGATGCGCTCGGGATCGATGCCGAAGCGGGCGGCGTTGGCGCGCAGATAGCGCACGGCGGCTTTGACATCCTCGACCGCGGCGGGAAACTGATGCCGTGGCGCGAGGCGATAGCTGGCCGTTGCGGTGACGTAGCCACGGGCGGCGAGCTTTTCGGCGAGCGGGAGATAGCTCTGGCGATTGCCGGCGCGAAAGCCGCCCCCATGGATGAACAGCACCGCCGGCGCGGGCCCGGTGACATTGGTGGGGCGGATGATATCCATTTCGAGCTTGGCGCCAACGTTGGAATACTCAACGGTTTCAGCGGCAAACAACGAGAGCGACAGCGCGGCAAAGGCGAACCAGGTCTTTAGCATCATCGGTAGCCTATCACTTCTGGCATGCTGGGAAGGTGAGCAAAATCGACTGGAACTATCATCGTCCGGGCTGAACGAGCTGTGGCAAAACGCAGGAGTTTCTTGCGAAGAATCAGGTGAGCGTCGCCGAGGAAGTGAACGCGAAGAAGAAGCCGATTGACCGTGCGGGGGCAGCGGCTTTGTTGGGAGGGGCCAAGAGAATTCTTGTCGCCAAAGGCAAGAAGGTATTGGCGTTTGACATGAAGCAGGCGTCGATGGATGAGGTGTTGGAGGTGGCGCTGGGACCGACGGGCAACCTGCGGGCGCCGGCGTTTCGCAAGGGTGATACGTGGGTGATCGGATTTGAAGAGGGGGCTTACCGCGAGGTGTTGGGGTAGCCCCCTCTCAGCATTACTTCACCTTCGCCATCTGCTCCACCAGATCGTAGTGGAAGCGAACGAAGCGGTACAACTCCTGCTCGATGATGCGCTCCTGATCGGAATGCGCGCCGAAGCCCTTCGGGCCATCTTCGGAATCGATCATCGGCCCGATGCCGTAGCACTGCATGCCCTTGGCGCGCAGGAAGGCCATGTCGGTAGCACCAGTGGACATCGTTGGCAGCGTCGGCACACCGGGGTAATGCTTCTTCGCCACGGCCTCGATGGCCTGGAATGCCTCATTATCAAGCCGTGACGGCGCGCCGCCCGGACGCGTGGCCCAGTTATCGCGCACGATCTTCACGGCGGGATCGTTGATGACGGCCTTCAACTGCTCGTCGAACTTCTTCATGTCTTCATCCGGCAGCGCGCGGATATCGAGCAGCGCCTCGGCTTCACTCGGGATCACGTTGCGACGATAGCCGGCCTGGATCACGTTGGGGGAGATCGAGGTGCGCAACATCGAATTGTGGCGCGGCTCATTGGCGGCGAGGTAAGACTGCACGGCATCGGTCTTCTCGGAATCAAACAGCCCGTTATAGCGGGCACGCTCTTCGGGAGTGGAGACCTGGGCGAGGCGCTCAAAGTAGGTGCGCGTTGTATCGTTCAGACGCATCGGCGGCTGCCAGGCGGCCACCTTCGCCACGGCCTGCGCGATGTGAACGACGGCGTTCGACTGCAGCGGCACCGAACCATGCCCCGCCACGCCACGCGCCACCAGACGCACGCCAGCCGGGATCTTCTCGGTCGTCTGCACCGAGACAAACCGCAAGCGCCCGTCAGTGCGGGTCGCCGAGCCGCCCTCAGCAAAGCAATACTCGGCATCGATCTCGGGCCAATGCTCACGCACCAGATAGGCAACGCCAATGGCGGGGTTGCCTTCTTCGCCGGCTTCGGCCATGAAGATCACATCGCGATCGAGGGGCACCTTGTAGCGCTTGAGCAGCACGATCGACATCAGCGCGCCGATCAGATTGTCTTTGTCATCCACGGTGCCACGGCCATAGATGTAGCCATCCTCGCGGTGCGCCGAGAAGGGGCCGTGCTTCCACTTCTTGGGGTCGACGTTGACCGTGTCGGTATGGCCCACGATGAGGATCGGCTTCTTCTTGCCGCTGCCCTTGAGGCGCGCAACGAGATTGGGACGAATGATGGTGGGGTCAGCGAGGTTATCCATCGTGAAGATCTTTGACTCGATGCCCTCCTTGTCGAGCACCTTCTTGAGGTAATCGACGACGGGCTTTTCGCTGCCGCCGGGATCGGCGCTATTGATCTTGACGACGTTGGTGAAGTGCTCGAGCGTTTCGGCTTCGACGGCTTTCCAGTCGATGGTCTGGCCGCTCAGGCAAAAGGCGAACGCAAGGAGACTGATGACACGCTTCATGCGTGACAGGGTACCAGAAGGGCTACCACTGGAGCCAGTCGAGACACGCTTTGGCGAGTGCCTCGGGGCGCACTTTGGCGGGCAGTTCGAAGTCGGGCGGGGCGATCACCAACACCTCGTCCATACCCGCGGCAACAAACAGGTGCACGGTGTTGCGCTTGTACTCGGCGTACTTTTCAAACTCCTGCCACACGTAGAGGTACAGCAGCTCGAGATCGACATAGGTGCCGAGCGTGTCGATCTGCGTGGGGATAGGGTTGGCGGTCTCAGGGTCGGCGTAGATGAGCAGCGAGGAGAAGGGCTTCATCTTGTTGCGGATGCCGAAGTGGGTGAGCATCAGGCTGGGGCGCGCACGGCGGACTGCTTGTACGGTGGCCCATTCGACAAACGTGTTGTTGATGAGCAGCGTGCCATTGCCAGCCAGTAGCACGGCGCGGGTGAACTCGGCGAGGATCGGGTCGCTGGCGAGTTTGCCTTCGCCGGGCAGCAGCTTCATCTTGCGCAGCCGCGCCCCCAGTTCGCGGGGCCCACGCAATTGTTCCTTTTCGACCACGGTCTGCACCTGCTCGGTCAGCCGCTGGCGATAGGCGCTCAGCGCGTCGTAGCTTAGCGAGATCACGCCCTCAGGCACGGGGAGATCATTGCCCGTCTGCACCACCCAGCGGTCATAGGGCACGGGCTGCGGCGCCTCGAGCAAGGCCTTGAGATGGACGGCCGGGTCGAGCGAATCCTCAAGCGCGACACGGCGGCCTTTGAGGCGGGTCCATAACCGGTCGGGCCCGACAGGCAACTCGCCCGGCGAGATGACGACGGAGACGCGCGGCTTGCCGCGGCGGGCAACGTCGGCCTCAAGCACTGGATCGACGCGGGCAAAGATGTTGGTGATGATGCCGCGCCATTCGGCGTAGTGGGCGTTGCGATTGAGGAAGTCCACCTGATCGAGCGTGAACGTGCGCCGGGGCCACGTCTTCTCATTGACGCCCATCTTGCGCTCCACTTCGCGCAAGGGCGTAAACAACTCGCTGAACTCCTCTTCGCCCAACTTGTCGAACAGGGTGAACAGCCGCTCAAAGTAGGCGCGCTCGGCAGGAAAGAGGGTTTCCCAATCCTTGATCTGGTCAAAGAAGAACGTGGAGAACGTAGCGGGGATGCGGTCGAACAGCCCCTTGTCGATCAGCGCCTGTAATGCCGGGGACACCATCAGACAATCTCGCGCAGCACCTTGCCGGCGGAATCGAACTTCACCCCCAGCATCTCCGCTGTGGTGGCCGCGATATCGATGTGTGCCACGGGCCGTTCGATCTCGCCCTTGCCCACGCCCGCGCCGAGAGCGAGCATCCACATGTTGCGGCAGGAGGCATCGCCGGAGCGATGATTCAGAAAACCATTGGCCGCATTCGCATCGCCGTCGCGCCCAAGCTCGGGCAGGATCAGGATGGTGGTCTTGTTCTTGTAGGCAGCATTCTGCTGGACTTCATCGTGCAGCATGCCCACCAGGCGATCGGTACGCGTGACGGCCTGCAGGTAGAGCGAGTAGGAACCCCAATGGGCCACATCCATATCCCAGAAGTTGACCAGCATCACGCGGGGGGCAAACTCGCGCATCACCTCGCGCGTGATGAAGAACGTCAGTTCGTCGCCCGAGGCCGGCGCCTCGGGGCCATTGATGTATTCGACCAGCGCATGCGTGAGCGTCTCGCGCACCTTGACATCCAGCTGGCGCCCCCCTTTGAACACCGTCCAGCCCACGCCCTCATAGCCTTCCTCAAGGATCGACTGCAGCCGGCGGCGCACATTCTCACGATCGGCCACGCCCATGCCGCTGCCACGCTTGACCACATCCTTCACCGCCTCGAGCAGCAGTTGCTTGGGCAGCACGACATTCGCTCCGGCGCCGGCGGAAGCGCCGATGCTCGCAAAGCTCTTGTTGGTGCAGATGGCCCAGGCATCCATCGGGCCGGCCTTGCGCTGCTGGCGATAGGCCTCAAACACGGTTGCGCTGGCGGGCGGCTGGAAGCCGAAATCATCCACGCGCTGCCACTGGCCGGTAAGGATCGAAGCACTGGAATTGAAGTGCGACAGCACGCCGAGATTGCGGCAATCGCGATAGAAACGGCCCTGCGCCTTAAGCTCAGCCAGACGCGGAATGTTGCGCAAGCCATCGCCCGAGAACGTCTCGCTGTAGCGCACCCCACCGCCGAAGGTAACGATGATCACCTTGCGGGCGGCCTCGTTGGGCTCGGCGCCCTGAGTGACGATGCGGCTCGCGACGCTGACGCCGGCGGCCTGCAAGAATTGGCGTTTGGACAGCATCAGTACTCGGTGATCTCTCCGCCTTTGATCTTACGACGGGATTTGGGGTCGAGCTTCCAGCCCGGAGTGGCCGCGCCGGGCATGAGATCAAGCGGCGTATCGTAGCCGGCGAGGATCTCACCCGAGGGCGAATAGTAAGGGCCGATATCGCACGCCATCGAGCCCTTGCCTTCTTCAACAAACGTGATCGAGGTGATGACCTTGGCGGACTTGTAGCCGTACTTGGAGGGGTCGAGCAAGCGCAGCGGCGCACCATTCTTGGCCGGCAGTGGCTGGCCGCCACGATCGAGAGCGAGCAGCACGGTGGGCTTGGCCATCTCCTCAAGCGACATGTATTCGTACCACTTGTCGGCGCAGTCGATACGGATGGCTTTCGCGGTTTTGCGGGGCTTGACGATATCGAGCAGCGACTGAAAGCGAAAGCCGCCCCAGGTCGTGCGCGCGCTCCAGCACTGTACGCACTTCATACGAGAGCTTTGCGTCACCTGTGGCAGGCGGCGCAGATCGGCCAGACGCATCCGGCCCGGCTTCTCAACAAGGCCCCTGATCTCAAGCTGCCAGGTGGCGGCGTCGACCGGGGAAATGGGGTTGTACCACATGGTGCGAAAGCCAAGTTTGTCAGGCATGTCGGAGGGGAGCATCAACTTCTTGTCGGCGCTCCAGAGCGAGGGGGCGACGGCGCCCCAAAGAAGATCTCTGCGCTTGATCATGGCTTTTGCACCTTCAAATTCAAATGCTTGGTGGCCGCCTGGCGGCGGTCGGCTTCGGCCTTCTCTTCCGCGGTGAGCTTTTCGTGCAGGGCTTTCTCCTGCGCGGCGCGTTGTGGCTGGCCGAGGCGGCTGTAGAGGCGGAATAGCTTGTAATGCGGAATGGGATTCTTCGGGGCCATGCGCGCCGCCTTCTCAAGCTCGGCGGCAGCGGCGGGCAATTTGGCCTGTTTCTCGAGCAGCGTGGCGAGCTCGATGTGTGTTTCAGGATGTGGCCCCAACG
>CAZBTA010000098.1:0-18024 GCA_964494515.1 uncultured Bryobacter sp. | reverse complement strand
CCGCCGCTTAACTGACCAAACGAACCCAATCCTGCGGGATTACAGCTCCTTGAAATCCGAATCCACTTTCACGCACCCTCGGGCGACCCCACCCGTGGTGTGTCCACTTCCTCGCTCGGGCACACCACGGCTAACCCAGCGAGTACGCGCCCTGTCCGTACATCTTGCCCCGCTGCTGCACGGGCGCTCGCCCGCGCGTCAGCCATCGCGACGTCCGCACCGGCACAAATCCCATCTCCACCATCAGCGTCTCCCCGTCAAAATGCGCCTCCGGCAGCAACACCCGCGGCTTGCTCCGATACTCGAGCTCCAGCGCCGCATCCAGCAGATCCCCCGCCACCTCGCGCGTCTCCGCGGCAAACGGCCCGATCACCACCGCCTGTGCATAAACGAACCCAATCACGCGCCCCGCCGCATCCTCGGCCACCAGCAATCTCTCGCCCATCTCCGCATCAAGCGCCTGCAGCAGCCCGCCCCGCTCGCCGCCAAACACCGCTCGGTCCCACGCCACTATCTCTTCTACCCCGCGCGTCGGCCTCACCCGCGTCCGCCGCTCCCGCGCCACGCGCTTCCGTGTTTCCCACTCCGTCGACAGCCCCGCCCAAACGAACCCAAACCGCGGATAAAACCCCAGCCCCGCGTCCGTCGAGTACAACGTAATCGCCTCAAACCCCCGCTTCTCCAACTGGTCCAGCGCATACTGCAACAACTCCCCGCCCGCCCCGGCCAACTGCGCCGCCGGATCAATCGCCATCAACCCGATATGCGCAAACGGTCCATAATCCGTTGCCCCCACCACGCCCACTACGCGCCCCTCGTTCTCCATCACCCACCAACACTCCGGCGTCAGCCCCCGGTTGCGCCTCAACTGCAACGCAAAACTCACCTCCACCCGGTGCGCCCTTTGCAATATCCCGTCCGCGTGCGCGATGTCCGCTTCCTGCATCAGCCGAATCATCTTCTAATTCTCCTCTGTAACCTGTAAAGATGATCGAGACCGCCCATTTGTTTGCACCGCTGCACCAGCAACTTCTCACGCTGCTCGACTCCCTCACCCCCACCGACTGGTCCCGCCCCACCGCCTGCCCTGGCTGGACCGTCCACGATATCGCGGCCCACATTCTCGACACCCAGCTCCGCCTGCTCTCCATCGGTCGCGACGGCCATCGCCTCGCCCCGCCCACCACCGATCTCAACACGTTCCTCAACGGGCTTAACGCCACCTGGGTCACCGCCGCCCAGCGCCTCAGCCCCCGCGTCCTCACCGATCTCCTGCGCCTCACCGGTCCCCAATTGGCCACTTACGTCACCGCGCTCGACCCTTACGCCACCGCGCTCTTCCCCGTCGCCTGGGCTGGCCACACGCGCTCCGACCAATGGTTCGACACTGCGCGCAACTACACCGAATACTGGCACCACCAGCAGCAGATCCGCGATGCTGTCGGCGCCGCCCCGCTCTACGATCGCCTCTGGTTCCACCCCGTTCTCGCCCTCTTCGTCGAGGCCGTCCCCGCCGCCATGCCCGGCCAAGGCATCGAGCTCACCATCACCGGCGACGCCGGCGGCACTTGGCGCTTCTCCTCCGCCGCGCCCCTCGCCGCCACATTCACGCTCTCGGCCGATCATGCCTGGCGCCTGTTCACCAAGGCCCTCTCGCCCGCCCAGGCCCGTCCGCGCATCACTGCCACCGGCGACCCGGCCCTGCTCGAGCAGTTCCTTCTAGTCCGCGCTGTTATGGGGTGATCGTTACCAGCTCCGGCCCTTCATTCATCCGCTTCAGTTGTCCGCACGCCGCAAAGATATCGAGCCCCCGCGGCCGCCGGATAAAGCACGGCATCCCCGCTCGCACAATCTCCTGAAAGCTCTTCACCCGCTCCGGCTCCGGCGTCTCAAACGGAATCCCCGGCCCCGGGTTCAACGCAATCAGGTTCACCTTGCAGCGCAGGTTCGCCAGCAGCTTCCTCACCCGTCGCGCATCCGCGTCCGTATCGTTCACCCCGCGCAACAGCACATACTCAAACGTCAGCGCCTCCCACGGCCGCAACGGATACGCCGCACACGCCTCAAGCAGCTCCTTCAGGTGCCACTTCTTCGTAATCGGCATCAGCTCCACGCGCTGCTCTTCATGCGAGGCGTTCAGGCTGATCGCAAGCTTCGGCCTCACCGCCGCCTTGCCCAGCTCTTCAATCTTCGGGATCAGCCCCGAGGTCGATACCGTGATCCGCCGCTCCGTCATGCCCACGCCGTTCGGATCGGTCAGGATCCGCGTCGCCTTCAACACCGCGTCCAGGTTCATCAGCGGCTCGCCCTGGCCCATCATCACGATGTTCATCTGCCGGTCCTGCGGGTCGAGGCCGTGCTCCGCCGCAATGTGCAGCACCTGGCCCACGATCTCGCCCGCTGTCAGATTCCGCTCAAGGCCCATCAGCGCCGTCAGGCAGAATTTGCAATCCACCGGACATCCCACCTGCGATGAGATGCACAACGTGTCACGCCCTTCATCGGGCATAAACACCGCCTCCACGCTCTTGCCGTCCCCGAGCCCCAGCAGATACCGCACCGTGCCATCCGTCGATTGATACCGCGTATCCGTCCGCAGCGCCCCCACGTTCAGCTCCTGCCGCATCGCCACCGGCAGCGCCGTCACCTCGCTCAAATCCAGCCGTCGCTGCGCATACAACGCCTCATAGATCTGCCGCGCCCGAAACTTCGGATACTTCCCGGCCAGCGCCGCTTCCATATCCTTCAGTTCCATGCCGATCAGCGACTGTCTTTGCTCTGTCACAATATAAGTATCCGTCCTCCCCTTTGTTTCCATCAATGAATTCCCATCCCGTCCGCGAAATCCAGAACACCACCCTGCCCAACGGCCTCACCATCGTGACCGAGCGCATGCCGCACGTCCGCAGTGTCGCCATCGGCATCTGGATTGCCTCCGGCTCGCGCCTTGAGAAGGGCGCCGAACGCGGCATTGCCCACTTCCTCGAGCACATGCTCTTCAAAGGCACCACCTCCCGCTCGGCCGAAGACATCGCTCGCGCCGTCGATTCCATCGGTGGCAATCTCGACGCCTTCACCACCAAAGAGCTCGTCTCCTACAACACCAAGGTCCTCGACGAACACCTGCCCATCGCCTGGGACATCCTCTCCGACCTCGTCCTCAACCCCACCTTCGACCCCGTGGAGCTCGAGAAAGAAAAAGGCGTCATCCTCGAAGAGCTCAAGATGGAGCTCGACAACCCCGAGTACCTCGTCCACGAGCTGTTCGTAAAGCATCTCTGGAAAGGGCACGGCCTCGCCCAGCCCATCATCGGCATCAAGCCCACCATCAAGGCCTTCACGCGCGACATGCTCATCGCCTATCACCAGCGCGTCTACACGCCTGCCAACATCGTCATCACCGCCACGGGCAACCTCGAGCACGACCGCATTGTCGAAATGGTCGGCGCCTCCTTCGCCAATCGCCCCGTCGGCAAAAAGCTGCCCAAGCAGAAGGCCCCCGTGCTTTCCGCGCCGTTCATCCTCAAGCAGAAGCGCACCCAGCAGGCCCATCTCTACCTCGGCGCCCCCTCTCACCCCATCAATCACGAGACGCGCTACGCCTCCTACATCCTCAACACGATCCTCGGCGGCGGCATGTCCTCACGCTTGTTCCAGAACATCCGCGAGCGCCAGGGCCTTGCCTACGCCGTTATGTCCGACCTCATGCTCTACCGCGACTCGGGCTGCATCGCCATCTACGCCGGCACCTCGGCCGAAACGCTGCCCCGCGTCATCCGCTCCGTCATGGATGAGTTCCGCGACCTCCGCGACAACCTCGTCCCCGAAGAAGAGCTCCGCCGCGCCAAAGAGCACCTCAAAGGCTCCCTCATGCTCTCCCTCGAGTCCACCAACTCGCGCATGACCAACCTCGCCCGCCAGCAGATCTTCTTCGGCCGCTTCTTCTCGATGGACGAAATGCTATCCAGCATCGAATCCGTTACCCGCGATCAGGTCCAGGCCCAGGCCCGCGAAGCGTTCCATAGCGATCGCCTCGCCCTCACCATCCTCGGCAAGGTCGACGGGCTCAATCTCGACCGCTCCATTCTGGAGATTTAGAATAAGCGCCATCCCGTGTTACGCCTCCTGCTGAGCTTCGCTCTCGTCCTCTCCGCCTCCGCCGCGGATTGGTCGAAGCTCAAGCCCGCAGGCTACGTCTCCGACTTTGCCGGCGTTCTCGACTCCTCCTCCCGCGACACCATCAACGCCTACCTCGCCTCCCTCGAGCAGTCTTCTGGCGCCCAGGTCGCCATCGTCACCATTCCATCCCTCGAGGGCGACGTTGTCGAAGACGTCGCCAATCGCCTCTACCGCCAGTTCGGCGTCGGCCTCAAAGGCAAGAACGAAGGCGCGCTCTTTCTGCTCGCCATCAAAGAGCGCAAGTCCCGCCTCGAGGTCGGCTACGGCCTTGAGCCCATCGTGCCCGACGCGGTCGCGGGCGACATTCTCCGCGCCATGCGGCCTTCCCTCCGCGCCGGCAACTACGGCCCCGCGTTGATCGAAGCCGCCCGCACCCTCGGCGATCGCATCGCCGCCGACAAGAACATCACCATCCCCGCGCCTCTGCCCGCGCGCCCCGCCGCCGACGCGCCCTTCGAGATCAACTTTGTCCAGGTCGTCATCATCATCGGCGTCCTCATTCTGCTCAGCTTTCTCAACGGCGGTCGTCGTCGCCGCTCCCGCTTCTACTACGGTGGTGGCGGCTTCGGCGGCGCTTCCTCCGGCGGCTCCAGTTGGGGCGGCTTTGGCGGTGGCGACTCCGGCGGCGGTGGCGCATCCAGCGACTGGTAAGGACCTCAAACCCCATGGACTCTGACAAGCAACTCCAATCCCTCGTCACCCGCCTTGAACAAGCCCTTGGCTCCACGCTCGATGCCGTAGTCCTCTACGGCTCGGCCGCCCGCGGCGAGCTCGACCCCGGCCACCCCAATCTCAACACGCTCATCCTCACCCACGAGATCACCACCGCCACTCTCCGCGCCGCCGCCCCGGTCTTCCTCTGGTGGATGGACCTCGGCCATCCCCAGCCCCTCGTCTTCACTCGTGAGGAGTTCCGCCGCTCCACCGACGCATTCCCCATCGAGATCGTCGACATCACCCGCGCCCATCGCGTCCTCTACGGCGCCGACCCCGTCACCGGCCTCACCGTCCAGCGCGATTGCCACCGCCGCCAGCTCGAGCACGAGCTCCGCTCCAAGCTGCTCCGCCTCCGCCAGAAGGCCGCGCCGCTGCTCGCCGAGCCCCGCTCCCTGCTGCGCCTGCTTGAAGATTCCCTCAGCACCTTCCTCGTTTTCCTGCGCCACCTGCTGATTCTGCGCGGTCTCGATGCTCCCAATCGCCGCCGCGATTTACTCGCTGCCGCCGCCTCCGCCGGTCTGATTTACGGTTCCGTGCTAACCTCCTTGGTCGATCTCCGCGAAGGTAAGCTCAGCCCCAGGGCTGTGGACTCAGTACAATTATTCGAAGACTACCTTGCGCAGATTCAATTGCTGGTCACGTCCGTAGACGCCCTTTAGAGGAAACCCCGTATGCGTTCCGCTCTCATTGTTATCGGTGTTCTTGTGCTCGGCGCCCTGCTCGTCGGCGGCAATCTCGTATCAAGCCGCAACGAGCTGGTCACCAAGCGCGAAGCCATCGAGGGCTCGTGGGCCCAGGTCGATGTCGCCCTCCAGCGCCGCGCCGACCTCATCCCCAATCTCGTCAATACTGTCAAAGGCTACGCCGCGCAAGAAAAAGAGATCTATACCAACATCGCTAACGCCCGCGCCGCTCTTACCGGCGCCCGCACCCAGGGCGACAAGATTACCGCCAACGAACAGCTCGACAGCGCCCTCGCCCGTCTGCTCGTCATCGTTGAAAGTTACCCCCAGCTGAAGTCCAACGAAAACTTCATGCGCCTTCAGGATGAGCTCGCCGGCACTGAGAACCGCATCGCCGTCGAGCGTCGCAAATACAACGAGGTCGTGCAGGACTACAACACGACCCGTGACAAGTTTCCCGCCAATATCGCCGCGTCGCTGTTCGGCTTTGCCCGCCACGATGCTTATTTCAATCCCGACCCGGGGGCCCGTACCGCCCCGAAAGTGGACTTTTCCAAATAAAGGACTTCTATGCAAACATTCGGCAATTACATCAATGGTGAATGGATCACTTCAGGCGGCACGTTCGAGAATCGCAACCCCGCCAATACCGACGAACTCGTAGGCCTCTTCGTAAAAGCTTCCGCCGCGGATGTCGATGCCGCTGCTGACGCCGCTGCTGCCGCGTTCCCCAAGTGGTCCGGCATGACCGCCCCCGCCCGCGCCAACATCCTGTTCAAGGCCGCCGAGATCCTCGATAGCCGCTTTGAAGCCATCGCCGAAGAGATGACGCGCGAAGAAGGCAAGACCTTCCCCGAAGCCAAGGGCGAAGTCCGCCGCACGATCAACATCTTCAAGTACTTTGCCGGCGAAGGCGCCCGCTTCAACGGCCACCTCGTGCCGAGCGAACGCGATCGCGTCCACATGTTCGCCATCCGCAAGGCGATCGGCGTCGTGGGCCTGATCACCCCCTGGAACTTCCCGAGCGCCATCCCGGCCTGGAAGCTCGCCCCGGCCCTGATCTGCGGCAACACCGTCGTCATCAAGCCCGCCAGCGCCGCCCCGCTGTCGGCCTGGCGCATCATCGAGGCCCTGCACGAGGCCGGCATCCCCAAGGGTGTCGTCAACTTCGTCGCTGGCTCCGGCGGCGCCCTCGGCAAGGCTCTCGTCGAAGCAAAGCCGATCAAAGCCATTTCGTTCACCGGCTCTGAAGGCATCGGCAAATGGATCCACACCGAGGCCTCCAAGCGCATGCTCCGCATCCAGCTTGAAATGGGTGGCAAGAACCCGACCATCGTCCTCAAGGACGCCGACTTCAACTCGGCCGTGGAAAACGTCGCCAACGCCGCCTTCTTCTCGACCGGCCAGAAGTGCACCGCCACCTCCCGCGCCATCGTCGAAGACGAGATCTATGACAAGTTCGTCGCCGCCCTGGTCGAGCGCACCAAAAAGCTGAAGGTCGGCAACGGCATGGAAGCCGGCATCGACATCGGCCCCGCCGTCGACGAAGGCGCACTCAACACGATCCTCGAATACATTGAAATCGGCCGCAAAGAAGCCGGTGAACCCGTCGTCGGTGGCAACCGCCTCACCGGTGGCGCTTATGACAAGGGCTACTATGTCGAGCCCACGATCTTCGCCAACGTCGCCGAAGACGCCCGCATCGCGAAGGAAGAAATCTTTGGGCCTGTGCTCACCGTGCAGCGCGCCAGCAATTTCGAAGACGCCATGCGCCTTGCCAACGCCACCCAGTTCGGCCTGTCGGCCAGCGTGCAGACCACCAACATCTCGCGCGTGTTTGAATTTATCTACGGCGCTGAAGCCGGTCTGCTGACGGTAAACCTGCCCTCGGCCGGCGTTGAATACCAGTTGCCCTTTGGCGGCACGAAGGATTCCTCCTTCGGCCCCAAGGAACAGGGCCCCGCGGCGTTCGACTTCTACAGCGATTACAAGACCGTTTACCTCAAGTACTAAACAACCGGAAAGCGACCGATGAAACTAGGACAAATCAAGAGCAATGGCGCCACAGTTGCCGCCATTTTTGAGGATGAGACGCACGCCCGCGCCATCCCGGATTATTCGCTGTACGACCTCGTCAAGCGTGCCGAAGTCGAAAGCATCGAACTCACGTCACTCGCCAGCCGCCTGGCCAGCGCGCACGTCGAAGTGGTGACGCCGCTGATCCCGATCGCCCCGCGCGAAGTCTGGGGCGCCGGCTGCACCTACGAGATCAGCTCGAGCTTCCGCGACGCCGAACACGGCACGCGCGAAGGCTTCTACCGCGCTGTCTTCGAAGGCGGCCGGCCCGAGCTGTTCTTCAAGGGCACCTCGCGCATCGCGGTGGGCCCCGGCCAGCCGATCGGCATCCGTGAGGATTCGAAGTTCACCGCCCCCGAGCCCGAACTGGCCGTCCTGATCGGCTCAAAGGGCCAGATCTTCGGCTATACGGTGTCGAATGACGTTTCGGCCTGGGACATCGAAAAAGAGAACCCGCTCTACCTGCCGCAGTCGAAGACCTTCACCGGTTGCGCCGCCATCGGCCCGGTCTTTGTCACGCCTGATGAGATCGGCAACGTCTACGACCTCGAGATGACCTGCGTCATCAAGCGCGGCGAGACGACGACGTTTGAAGGCAAGACGAGCACCGGCAAGCTCGGTCGCAAGATCGAAGACCTGATTGGCTTCCTTCTGCGATCGAACCCGGTTCCCTGCGGCACCGTGCTGCAGACCGGCACGGGCATCATCGTCACCCAGGAAAGCGCTCTCGCCCCTGGCGACGTGGTGACCATCGCCGTGCCGCAGATCGGCACGCTGTCAAACCCCGCCGCTATCGTCTAGCAGCGGCGCCAGATAGCGCTCCAAGACCACTTTCAATTCCTTTTCAGCCCGGCGCCTCGGCGTCGGGCTTTCTTGCGTTAACAGAGGCAACATGCCGCGGAAGATCGACAGCGAAACGGCAACCGCCGTCTGCATCTCGGCTGGCTTTGCTTTGGGCCTTCTGGCGAGGAAGAGCTTGACGAGGCGCGTCTCAAAGCTGGTCTTGAGCTCGATGATGCGCTCGCTCAGCTCACCGGGCATCGCCCCGCCGAGCAGCAGCGCGTCGAAGGCCTTTGCCTGCTGGTGGAACGCGAGAAACGGGTCGACCACAAGGTCGATGAACTCGCGCAGCGGCAACTGCTCAATACCCGCGGCCAGCACGTCTTGATGCACGGCCTCAAAGCGCGCCGCATAGCGCTGGGCGAGGGCTTGGGCGATGGCGCCCTTGTCGGCGAAGAACTGGTAGAACGTGCCGGGGGAGACCCCGGCGCGCGCGGCGATCTGGTTGGTGGTGGCGCGCTCGAAGCCAACCTCGGCGAAGACCTGTTCGGCGGCCCCCACCAGGGCCTCCATGCGGGCGAGGCCGCGTTGCTGGCGCTTGCGTTCCAAATTTTGCTCCTTGACAAATGCGAGTAATTACTCACAATTATACTATGGCTATCGCTTTCGTCACCGGTTCCACCGGCCTGCTGGGCAACAACCTCGTTCGCATTCTACTTTCACAGGGCTGGCAGGTGCGCGCTTTGGCGCGCTCGGTGGAGAAGGCCCGCCGCCAGTTTGAAGGCCTCGATGTTGAGGTTGTGCAGGGCGACATTGCCAACGTCCAGGGCTTTGCCCCGGCGCTGGTGGGTGTGGAGGCGCTGTTTCACACGGCGGCTTACTTCCGCGAGTCCTATCAGGGCGGCGCGCATTGGGAGCAGCTCCACCGCATCAACGTGCTCGGCACCACCGAGCTGTTTGAGGCGGCCTATGCGGCCGGGGTGCGGCGGGCGATCCACACGAGCTCCATCGCAACCCTGGACGGCGAGCCCGGCCAATGGATTGATGAGACGATGTGGCGCAAGGAAGAAGACGCCGACGACTACTACCGCAGCAAGATCCAGGCGGACCGGGCCGTGCTGAAGTTCCTCGATCGGCATCCGGACTTCTGGGCGGCCTTTGTGCTGCCGGGGTGGATGCACGGCCCTGGCGACAGCGCGCCGACCTCGGCCGGGCAGACGGTGCTCGACTTCATGCACCGCAAGCTGCCGGGCATTGTGCCGGGTTCGTTCTCGGTGGTGGACGCGCGGGATGTGGCTCTTGCGCAAGTGCTGGCACTCGAGAAGGGGGTCCGCGGGACGCGTTACCTGGCGGCGGGCCGCGAGATCTCGCTGGCCGATCTGGTGAACCGGCTGGAGGGGCTGACCGGCATCCCCGCGCCGCGGCGCCGGCTGCCGGTCTGGCTGCTCTACATCGTGGGCACGCTCGAGGAGCTCAAGGCGCGGCTTACCGGCAAGCCCGCGCTGTTAAGCCTGGCGACGGTGCGCCTGCTGGAGCGGGAAGAAGGCCGGTCGCGCTACAGCCATGCCCTGACGGAGCGCGAGCTCGGCCTGCGGTTCAGACCGCTTGAGGAGACGCTGCGCGACGAGGTGAGCTGGTTTCGGCAACATGGCTACGTCCTATAATTAGGCATGGAACCAGCCCGCAAAGAATCCCGCCGTGCCTGGATGGAGCGCATGTTGTCGCTTGGCGCCATCGCTCCGATCTTCCCGTTTCAGGCAGCTCTTGCCAGTTCAACCTTCAGTGCGACTCCCCGGACCAAATGGTCGATGCCCGGCCTCTTTCCTGGCCGCGTTGTGGAGGTAGAGCACAACGGCTCGATCATCAACGGCGCGTTTCAGCGCGAAGCCGTCCGTGACATGCTGCGCCGCGGCATGATGGAGCTCACCGGGGCGCCTGACTATGTGGCCGCCTGGCGCATGTTCGTGTCGCCCGGCGAGGTGATTGGCCTCAAGCTCAACCCCGTCTCGCGGCCCTATGTGATCAGCTCGGCGGAGACCGTGCAGGAGATCATTGCGTGCCTTGAAGCGGCGGGCGTGAAGCGCAAGGACATTGTGGTCTATGACCGCTACAAGGATGAGTTCTATGCGGCGGGCTTTGACAAGTGGCTGCCGGAAGGCGTGCGGGTGTCGTGGGCGACAGACTACTACGACAACACGCAGCAGAAGATCGAAGGCTACGATCTGAACCACTACATGGACATGCAACTGACGCTGCCGGGCTATGACTTTGCCAATGACACGGCGCGGCGCAGCTATGCCTCGAACTTCATCACCAAGCAGGTGGACAAGCTGATCAACCTGCCGCTGCTCAAGCATCACCAGTCGGCTGGCCTGACGATCGCGCTCAAGAACCTGTCGCATGGCCTGGTGAATAACGTGAACCGAAGCCACAGCTCACCGGAGCTGAACAGCTGCGGGCAGTTTATTCCGACGTCGGTCTCGATTCCGGTGATCCGCAACAAGACGGTGCTGAACATCTGCGACGCGGTGAAGGCGCTGTACCATGGTGGGCCGGGATTGAACCCAAAGAAAGCCAAATACGTTTGGGAACACAAGCGGATGTTCTTCTCGACCGACCCGGTTGCAATGGATCGCATCGGGTGGGATCATCTGGATGCCAAGCGCGTGGCGATGGGTATGGACCCGCTCGCGGTGGCCCGGCGCGATGCGGACTCGAATTTTGTGCGCATGCAGCCGGAGCATGTTGATATTGCCGGGGCCCTGGGCCTTGGCGTTGGTGACCGCAAGAAGATCGACCTCAAGAAGATCACACTCGCCTGACCATGACACGCAAGTCATTCTTCGCCATCTGTCTGGGAGCGCCAGCCGCAGTGCTGGTGTGGTGGAAGCTCCCGGCGCGGAAGGCGGAGAAGTGTGCGGCTTGCGACAGACCGGTGCATGACCATATGCGCACGGTGGCCAGTGTTGAGGGCAAGAAGAACGATTACTGCTGCCTGGCGTGTGCGCTATCGGTGCACATGCAGGGCGGCAAGCCGGTGGAGGTGGTGTCGGTGGCGAACTTCCGCACGAGCGCGCCGCTGAAGCCAGCTGATGCCTACATCGTGCGCGACAGCGACCTCAACCCCTGCGGGCGACATGAGCATGAGTTCTCAGCCGAGAAGCGGCCACTGGAATCGCACTTTGACCGCTGTTCGCCGAGCATGCTCGCCTTTGCCAGTCTTGAGGAGGCACGCGGCTTCATGAAAGAGCACGGCGGCCGCCTGATGCGACTTAACGGTTAGCTTCGAGCGAATCGAGAAACTCCAAACCCTGTTGACGCTGCAATCGACGCCAAATGGCGTCGATTCGCTTTTGGTCGGTACGTTGTTTGAGCGTGAAGTTGTAGAGGCGGTGGTGGCGCTCGTGGGTGGAGATGGTGAGCTCGAAGGGGTCGGCGGAGGAGATGTTTTCGATGTCCACGAGGCGCCAGATACGTGACTGGCCGCGGGCGTCGGTGGCGAAGATGATCTCGTCGCGGGTGAAGCGCAGCACGCCCTGGGGGCCGCGGCGGAGACGGTTGAGCTGGACGGGGACTTCCCATTCGACAGCGGCGGGGGCGGCGGGCAGGGCGGCGACGAGGCGATTGTCGAGCAGGGGGCGCCAGGCGGCGATGATCTCGCGGGCTTTGGCTTCGTTATGGGGAAATTTGAGGCGGAGCTTGCGGCCGGAGAACAGACGGATGTCGACGCGCTCGGGGCTGACGGTCATCTGGGAGATGTCGAGCGGGCGATAAACGTGTTTCTTGTCGTGGATCTCGCCGGCGCCGATGGTGATCGGCTGGGCGGCCAGCAGCAGGAGAACGATGGCGATCATGCTTGTACCTTCTTGACTTCGGTGTGCCACTTCCAGACTTCGTAGATGGCGGGGTAAACGATCAACTCGAGCAGGAACGAGGTGAAGATGCCGCCGACCATGGGGGCGGCGATGCGCTTCATGACATCGGCGCCGGCGCCATTGGCCCAGAGGATGGGGACGAGGCCGACGAACATGCAGGCGACGGTCATGAACTTGGGGCGGATACGCTTGACGGCGCCGTCGTGGATGGCCTCCTGCAGGTCGGCGAGGGAGCGCATGCGGCCTTCAGCTTTGGCTTTGTTATAGGCAATGTTCAGGTAGAGCAGCATGAAGACGGCGGTCTCGGCGTCGACGCCGAGCAGGGCGATCAGGCCGACCCAGACGCCGATGCTCATGTTGTAGCCGAGCCAGTGGAGCAGCCAGATGGCCCCAACGGCCGAGAAGGGCACGGCGAGGATGATGAGCAGGGTCTCGGGCACCGACTTTGTGTTGAGGTAGAGCAGCATCACGATCAGGAAGAGCGTGAGCGGCAGGATGAGCGTGAGCTTTTCGCGGACGCGGGCCATGGCTTCGTATTGGCCGCTCCAGACGAGCGTGTAGCCGGGCGGCAGCTTGATTTGCTCGCGGACAATCTTGCGGGCTTCTTCGACGTAGCCGCCGACGTCGCGGCCGGCGACATCGACGTAGACATAGCCGTTGAGCATGCCGTTCTCGTCGCGGAGCATGGAGGGGCCGGAGGTGGTGCGGATGTCGGCCAACTGGGAGAGGGGGACCTGGGTCTGACCCTCCAGCACGGGGACAAGTACGCGCTGGAGGGCCTGAATGTCGCTACGGAAGTCACGCGCGTAGCGAACATTGACGGGGTAGCGCTCGCGGCCTTCGACGGTGGTGGTGACGTTCTCGCCGCCGACGGCGCTGGTGAGTACGCTCTGGACGTCCTCGATGCTGAGGCCGTAGCGGGCGAGCTCATCGCGCTTCCATTCGACGTCGAGGAAATAGCCACCGCCGGTGCGTTCGGCGAAGACGTTGCGAGTGCCACGAACCTGGGGCAGGAGTTTTTCAATCTCGGTGCCGAGGCGTTCGATTTCCTTGAGATCAGCGCCATAGACCTTGACGCCGACGGGAGTGCGCACGCCGGTGGTGAGCATGTCGATGCGGGCCTTGATGGGCATGGTCCAGGCGTTGGAGACGCCGGGGAGGGTGAGGGCGACGTTCATCTCGTTGGTGAGCTGTTCGGTGGAGATGTGGTCGGGGGTGATGCGGCGGCAGAGGTCGATGACCCAGGCGGGAGCCTGGGTCCAGTCGCTGTACCAGGTCTTGACCTTGCGCCATTCGGAGGTGGGCTTGAGGACGATGATGGTCTCCATCATGGAGAAGGGAGCGGGGTCGGTGGAGGTCTCGGCGCGGCCGCTCTTGCCCATGACGGAGGCGACCTCGGGGAACTGCTTGATGATGCGGTTCTGGACCTGCATGAGCTTTTCGGCCTCGGTGATGGAGATGCCGGGCAGGGTGGTAGGCATGAAGAGCAGCGTGCCCTCGTCGAGGGTGGGCATGAACTCGGAGCCGAGGCGCTGGTAGACGGGCACGGTTATGGCGACCAGGGCAAGGGCGGCCGCGATGACGAAGTACTTGTAGCGCAGGGCCCAGCGGCAGACGGGGTCGTAGAGGCGGATGAGAATGCGGCTGATGGGGTGGCGCTCTTCAGAATGGATCTTGCCGATCAGGACGGCGTTGGCGATGGCGGCGACCCAGCGGGGGCGGAAGGTGAAGGGGTCGACGCGGGTGAACATGAGGCGGATGGCGGGATCGAGGGTGATGGCGAGGACGGCGGCGATCACCATGGCGAGATTCTTGGTGTAGGCGAGGGGCTTGAAGAGGCGACCTTCTTGCGCCTCGAGGGTGAGGACAGGCAGGAAGGAAACGGCGATGACGAGGAGGGCGAAGAAGCTGGGGCCGCCGACTTCTTTGACGGCGTCGAGGATGACGCGCTGGTAGGGCTGCTGGCGGCCGGTGCGGTTCCATTCTTCGAGGTGCTTGTGGGTTTGTTCCACGACGACGATAGCGGCGTCGACCATGGCGCCGATGGCGATGGCGATGCCACCGAGGGACATGATGTTGGAGCTGACCCCGAGCCAGTGCATGGGGACGAAGGAGACGATGATGGCGATGGGGATGGTGATGACGGGGATGATGGCGCTGGGGATGTGCCAGAGGAAGATGAAGATGACGAGGGCGACGATGGCGACCTCTTCGATGAGGGTGATGCGGAGGTTGTCGATGGAGCGGAGGATGAGGTCGGAGCGGTCGTAGGCGGTGACGATACGGACGCCGGGGGGCAGGCCGGGGGTGAGCTCATCGAGCTTGGCCTTGACGCGGCTGATGACGTCGAGGGCGTTCTCGCCCTGGCGCATGACGATGATGCCGGAGACGACGTCACCCTGGCCATTCCAGTCGGCGATGCCGCGGCGGAGGTCGGGGCCGAGGACGACTTCGCCGACATCACGGACGCGGATGGGCGTGCCGGCATCGGAGCGGAGGACGATGGAGGCGATGTCATCAGTGCTCCTGGCGTAGCCGCGGCCGCGGACCATGTACTCGGCGCCGCTGAACTCGAGCAGGCGGCCACCGACATCGTTGTTGCCACCGCGGACGGCCTCGACGACGCGCTGGATGGGGATGTTGTACTGGCGGAGGCGATTGGGGTCGACATTGACCTGATACTGGCGGACGAAGCCGCCGATGGGGGCGACCTCGGCGACGCCGGGGACGGACTTGAGCTGGTAGCGGAGGAACCAATCCTGGAGGGAGCGGAGCTCGGCGAGATTGTGTTTGCCGCTGTCATCGAGCAGGGCGTACTGGAAGACCCAGCCGACGCCGGTGGCATCGGGGCCGAGCTCGGTGGAGACGCCCTTGGGCAGGCGCGGGAGGACGGAGGACAGATACTCGAGCGTGCGGGAGCGGGCCCAATAGATGTCGGTGCCCTCTTCGAAGATGATGTAGACGAAGGAATAGCCGAAGTCGGAGAAGCCACGGACATCCTTGACGCGCGGGGCGCCGAGCATGCTGGTGACGATGGGGTAGGTGACCTGGTCCTCCATGATGTCGGGGCTGCGGTCCCAACGGGAGTAGACGATGACCTGGGTGTCGCTCAAATCGGGGATGGCATCGAGGGGGATGCGGCGCATGGACCACAGGCCCGCGACCACCGCGAAGGCGGTGAGCAGCAGGATGAGGAAGCGATGGCGACCCGAGAACTCGATGAGGCGATCAATCATGTTTGAGGCGGCTTTCGGAATCGATCAGGAAGTTGCCACTGGTCACCACGCGTTCGCCGGCTTTGAGGCCCTTGAGGATCTCGATACGATCGCCGGAGCGTTCGCCGACTTCGACCTCGCGGGGCTCGAAGTAGCCGTCGCCAAGATCGACGAAGACGGTCTGGTGGAGACCGGAATTGAGCACGGCGTCGGCGGGAACGGTGAGGCGGGCGGGAAGCGCGGAGGAGAAATCGATGTCGACGAACATCTCGGGCTTGAGCAGGAGATTGGGATTGGCGACCTCGATGCGGGCCTTGAGGGAGCGGGAGGTGGCGTCGAGCGAGGGCTGGATGTAATCGACGCGGCCGGTGAGCTTGCGCCCCGGCGCGTAGGGCAGGGAGATGGTGACGGGCATGCCGGTGCGCACGAGGGCGGCGTCGGACTCGAAGACGTCGGCCATGACCCAGACGCGACTCAGGTCAGCCAGGGTGTAGAGCTCGGTATCGGGGGTGATGCGCTGCTTGGGGAAGGCTTTGCGCTCGGTGACGTAGCCGCCGATGGGGGCGAAGATGGTGATCTTCTCGATGGGCTTGCGGGTGCGGGTGATCTCTTCGATCTGGGATTCACTGAGGTCCCAGAGCTCGAGGCGCTTGCGGGCGGCGGAGATCAGCGATTCGGAATGGGAGCGCGCCGAGGCGAGCGTGCTCTGGCTCATGACCTCGCGGCCACGGAGAGCGAGGAGGTATTCCTGTTGGGTGGCGAGCATTTCGGGGCTGTAGATCGTGAGCAGGGGCTGGCCTTTCTCGACGAGCTTGCCGGTGAAGTCGATGAAGACCTTGTCGATCCAGCCTTCGATGCGGGACTGGACGCGGGCGATGCGAGTCTCGTCGAGGGCGACCTTGCCAGTGGCGCGGAAGGCGGCGGTGGTGCGGGCGAGGGTGACCTCGGAGGAGCGCACGCCGATCAACTGTTGCTTGTCCGCGGAGACGTGAACGGTGCCGGGGGCGTGATCGTGGTCGTGATCATGATCGTGAGTGGCGCCGGCGGAGGTGGGCTCGCCATCGGGGACGAGATCCATGCCACAGATGCCGCACTTGCCGGGTTTGTCGGACTTGTACTCGGGGTGCATGGGGCAATGCCAGCCTTTGACGACAGGCTTGGCGGCGGGGGCGCCGGTGGTGGGCAGGTAGTAGGCGCCGATGGCGACACCGATGACGAACATGAGGCAGGCGAGGATGATGCGGGGGGACGATTTGATTGGGCTCGACATGGTTTTGCTCCTAGCGCACAAGGGGTTGGGCGGTGGTCTCCTCGAGGCGAGCGAGGGCGAGGTGCAGATTCTGCAGCTCTTCCTGGTAGTTCATTTCGTACTCGACGATGGTGATGAAGTTCTGAAAGACGGAAAGGAAATCGACGGCGCCGGTCTCGTAGCTGCGGAGGGAGGAATCGAGGGTGAGCTCGGCCTGGGGGATGACGGTGCGGCTGTAGAGATCGATGAGTTGCTGGGCGGTCTGGGCCATGAGGTAGTCGTCCTGGATGCGGTAGTGGAGGGACTGGTTGGTGGCCTCGAAGGCGCGGCGGGATTCGGCGAGGGTCTGGGCCTGTTCGGTGACGGCGGCGCGCTGTTTGCGGAAGAAGTAGAGGGGGACCTTGAAGTCGGCGCGGAACATGTACATGTCGGGCATGCGACCCATGTTGTAGTAGCCGCCGTTGAGGGTGAAGTCGGGGTAGTAGTTGCGGCGGGCCATGTTGACGCTGGTCTCGGCGCGCTGGATGAGTTTTTCGTCGCGGCGGAGGAGGGGGCTGTTGGCGCGAGCGGCGGCGAAGAGCTCTTCGACCTGCGGCGGGAGGGGCGTGGGCTTGAGGGGCGGCGGATCGGCAAGGGGGGAGCCGGGGCGGCGATTGAGGAGGCTGTTGATCTCAGCGGCGCGGGCCTGTTTTTCGCGTTCGAGCTGGATGCGCTTGGTCTCGAGGATGGAGATCTGGGTTTGCGCTTTGAGGACGTCTTGTTGGGCGGCTTTGCCGACGGCGTAGCGGGCCTCGGTGAGGCGGAGGAATTTCTCGAGGAGGTCTAGATTGCGGCGGAGGACGCTTGAGGCGGCGAAGGCCCAGGCGCGGCGGAACCAGGCTTGCTTGAAGCGGGAGACGAGGGAGAGTTTGACCTGGAGGTATTGTTGCCAGGCGGCTTCGGCGTCTTTGGCGGCGAGGTCGCCGGCGAGCTTGCGTTTGCCGGGGAAGGGGATTTCCTGGGAGACCATGAAGCCGATGTTGCTGGTGGGTTCGGTGCCGAGGGCGGCACCGGGCCAGGGGCGGCCGTTGGAGTTGAAGCTGGGGGAGAAGACGGGGTCGGGGAGGCTGGAGGATTGGGTGGGGCGTTGGCGGGCGGCCTCGTAGCGTTTTTGGGCGGCGAGGACTTCGGGATTGGCGGCGAGGGCTTCGGCGAGGAGCTGCTCGAGGTCGCCGTGCTGGGCGGAGGCCGCAGCGAGGGACAGGACTAGG
>CAZBTA010000097.1:0-18025 GCA_964494515.1 uncultured Bryobacter sp. | reverse complement strand
TATCGAACACCGGCAGACCGAAGAGGTCTACCAGTGCCTCAAGCTGGTCACCCGCCCCGGTTGTGAAAAGGTGATCCGTTTCGCCTTCGAATACGCCCGGCAGCATGGCCGCAAGAAGGTGACCTGCTTCACCAAGGACAACATCATGAAGCTCACCGATGGCCTGTTCCACAAGGTCTTCGATGAGATCGCGCCCGAGTACCCCGAGATCGCCACCGAGCACATGATCATCGACATCGGTGCCGCGCGCCTGGCGCACAACCCCGAGCGCTTTGACGTGATCGTGACGCTCAACCTCTACGGCGACATCATCTCCGACATCGCCGCCGAGATCGCCGGTTCGGTTGGTCTTGCGGGTTCTTCGAACATCGGCGACTCGATCGCGATGTTTGAAGCCATCCACGGTTCGGCCCCCGACATCGCCGGCAAGGGCATCGCCAACCCGACGGGTCTGCTGCAGGCGGCCATCATGATGCTGGTTCACATCGGTCAGCCCGAAGTGGCCAGCCGCATCAAGAACGCGCTGCTCAAGACGCTCGAAGACGGCATCCACACCGCAGACATCTACAACCAGGGCACGAGCAGCAAGCTGGTTGGCACTAGTGAGTTTGCCGACGCCGTAATCGCCCGCCTCGGTGTGGCCCCCGGCACGCTGCGCGCGGTTGAATTCGCCTCCGCTCCTGCTGTCGCCCAGCGCATCACGGTCGACGCGAAGCCGAAGTCGAAGAAGGACATCGCCGGCATCGACGTCTTCGTCAACTGGGACAGCGGCAAGGCCTCTGAACTCGCCGATGCGCTGAAGCAGGCCGAAGCGCAGGATCTCAACCTGACGATGATCACCAATCGTGGCGTGAAGGTGTGGCCGAACGGGTTTGACGAAACGTTCTGTACCGACCACTGGCGCTGCCGGTTTGAAGCCCCCGCCGGCTCGACGAACCAGCGCGAACTCGCCGCGTTACTGACCCGATTGTGCGATACGGGCCTCGACGTGATCAAGACCGAGACGCTCTGCATGTTCGACGGCAAGCCTGGTTATTCGCTGGGACAAGGGCAGTAAACACTGCCCCCAACCGCGATTTGCCATCATGGAGCATAGATGGCAATCATCTCTCCTGCCCGGCGTGTGGCCTTCGACGTCCTGCGCCGCATCCATGGTGGCGGCCACTCCGACACCTTACTTTTCGAACTATCACGATCTCTTGCGCCACGCGACGCCGCGCTGGCGCATGAGATCGTTTATGGCGTTCTGCGCCATCAGAATCAACTCGACTTCCTCGCCCAACACTTTTCTGGCCGCAAGATTCTCACCGTAGATGAACCCACCGCCATCCTGCTGCGCATGGGCATCTACCAGATGCGCTACCTGTCCAAGATCCCTTCGCATGCCGCGGTAATGGAAGCGGTGGAATTGGCCAAGCGCGGCAACAAGCGCGCCGCCGCTGGCCTTGTGAACGCGGTGTTGCGCAAAGTGCACCGCAAGCCGCTCAAGTTTCCCACTCCTCATATCGAGCTCGCCTTGCCGGAATGGTTGTACGAAAAGTGGCTCGCGCAATTTGGCGCCGAGCAAACCAGCAACATCGCGAAGGCCTTTCTGAAAGCGCCAGAGAAGGGAATGGACCCCGGCGCCAAAGCCGTGGTGCCTTATCTCGACCTCAAGCCGGAGCAAACCTTTCTCGACCTTTGTGCCGCCCCTGGCAACAAAACCCGCATCGCGCTCAAGACTGACTGGCTTAAGGCTGTTGCCTGCGATCGCAGCTTCAAACGTTTGCTACCGCTGCAATCGATCGGAATTCCGCTGGTGCACCTTGACGCCACCCAGCCTCTACCATTTCGACGTCCGTTTGATCGCATCCTCGCCGATGCACCATGTTCCGGCACGGGAACATTAGGCCGCAACCCGGAAATCAAGTGGCGTCTCGAGCCCGAAGAATTTGCCCGCCACCAACAGCGGCAGATTGAGATCATACGGCAGGCGACGTCCGCCCTCGCTCCTGGCGGTGTGCTGGTGTATGCCACCTGCTCGCTCGAAAAGGAAGAAAATGAAGAGGTCATCCGCGCTGCCTGCGGGGATGTCCCCGTTGAAACGCACCGCCGCACGCCGGGCACAGATCCGGGCGACGGCTTTTTCATCGCCATCATTCGAAAGAACTCATGAGCAACGAACTCCACATTTTGCCCAGCCTGCTGGCTGCCGATTTTGCCCGTCTTGGCGAGCAGATTGCAGCGGTGGAAAGCGCCGGGACTCGCATGCTGCACTATGACGTGATGGACGGTCGCTTTGTGCCGAATATCTCGATGGGTATACCGGTGCTCGAGTCGATCCGCAAGGTGACCCAGTGCTGGCTTGATGTCCACCTGATGATCGTCGAGCCGGAAAAGTACATCGACGCGTTTCGCGCGGCGGGGGCCGATTCCATTTCTGTTCATCAGGAAGCCTGCCCGCATCTGCATCGCACGCTCGGGCAGATCCAGCAGACTGGAGCCAAGGCCGGCGTGGTGATCAATCCGGCTACTCCAGTGGGCACGCTGACCGAGGTTTTGGATTTGGCAGACTTCGTGCTTGTAATGAGCGTGAACCCCGGTTACGGAGGGCAGAAATTCCTGCCGTCGTCCCTTGCCAAGATCCGCCAACTGGCCCGGATCCGTGAGGAGCGCGGATTGAGCTATGCCATTGAAATTGATGGAGGAGTGGACCTATCGAACGCGCAAGAAATTGCCGCCGCCGGATGCGACTGGCTGGTCGCCGGGTCCTCTGTCTTCCGCAGTGCGACTCCGGGCACAGCTGTGCAGGAACTCCACAGCCGCGCGGTCTCCGGCAGGCACCTCCTCGCCTAAGCATCCCGCGAGAGGTTAAACTACTAGAGGTATTCTCCTGATGCGTTCTTTTTACGTCATTCGCCTGAGCGGTTTGGTGTTGCTTTCTCTGCTTCTGGCATTCTCTACCGGATGCCGCCGCAAGAAGTACGAAAACCCCATCACCAAAGACACCCAGCAGCCCGATAAGGTGCTCTACGACAAAGCTATCCGCGACGTAGAGCGCGGGCGCTATGAAGTGGCGCGGCTCACGCTGCAGACCCTGATCAATACCTACGACACCAGCGAATATCTGGCGAAGGCGAAGCTCGCCATCGCTGACAGCTGGTTCCGTGAAGGTGGCGGCAACGGGCTCGCGCAGGCGGAAGCTGAATACAAGGACTTCATCCTGTTCTACCCGACGATGGAAGAAGCCGCCGAATCGCAGGAAAAAGTCTGCATGATCCACTACCGGCAGATGGAAAAGCCGGATCGCGACAACAACCACGCGCTCCGTGCCGAAGAAGAATGCCGCCAGGTGTTGATCCAGTTCCCGAATTCGAAGTTTGCCCCCCGCGTGTCACAGTTGCTGCGCAACATCCAGGAAGCGCTGGCTGAAGGCGAGATGCGCGTCGGTGACTTCTACTACAAGAAGCAAAGCTGGGCTTCGAGTTCGAATCGTCTGCAGACGTTGACCGAACAGTATCCGCTTTACTCACGCGCCGACGAAGCGCTCTTCAAGATGGGCGATGCCTATAACCGCATGGGCCCCCGCTTTAAGGATCGTTCCGGCAAGGCATTCTCGAAGATCGTTCGCGAGTATCCGCTGAGCGCTTATGCCGACGACGCCAAGAAGCGCCTGCAGGAAATGGAAATGGCCGTGCCCGAAGCCGATCCGGCCGCTGTGGCCCGCATGAAGTACGAAGCCGAGAATCGCACCAAGCCCGGCATGCTCGCTCCGGTGGGCAACATGCTGAAGCGTGGTCCCGATACCCGCATGGCCGCCAAGTCTGGCCAGCCGGCAATGACGCCGGTTCGTCCGACCATCCCGGTGAACGTGCCGATCCCGGCTGATGTGGCCGCTGCCGCCGCAGGCAACACGGATGTGACCGTGTCCACGGTGAACGACAGCACTACGCTCGACAGCAAGCCCGACGCACGACTCAACCAGCAGAATCAGGGCGCCACGCCTCCTGCCCAGGAAGGTGCTGCTCCGGCCGCCGCCGCTCCTGCCGCTACCGGTTCGACCCCTGCTGCCTCCAGCGCCGATCAGAATGCTCCGATCATCTCGAAGGGCACCATGCAACCGGCCAAGAAGCAGAAGAAGGTCAAGGAACCGAAAAAGAAAAAGAATTGACCGCTCGCATTCTCCTGGCCGACGATAGCCCGCACGCCCAGCGTATCGGTGCCCGTATCCTCGCCGAAGAGGGTTTTGATGTCGAAGTTGTCTCCGACGGCCGCGAAGTGTATCCCGCGCTGGATCACTTTTCGCCCGATGTCGTGATTGTCGATGTCTTTCTGCCGACGCGATCCGGGTTTGAAATCTGCCACTGGATCAAGACACACCACTGGTACAAGAACACCACCCGCGTCGTTCTCACGGCCGGCATGATGGAGCCTTTTGACGAGGCGCAGGCGGCTGACCTCGGGTGTGATGCAATTATCAAGAAGCCCTTTGAGGCTTCGCAGATGCTCGGCATTGTCCGGCCCCTGGCCGAAGCAGCACAATTTTCACGTGGGTTGTTTGCCTCCGAGGCGGAGATTGCTGTTTCTGCCTCCTCATCGATTCCCCGGCCCATCCGCGCGGATGTGGATCCGGAGCGCATTCAGGCCGCCGTCAAGCTCGCGCTTGAGGCAAGCATGCCCGCCATCATCAAGGAGGTTACCGAGCGCGTTCTCATCGCGCTGGGTCATTAGTCATCATGGCAAGCGATAACTCATTCGACGTCGTCTCCAAAATTGAAATGCCTGAAGTGGTCAACGCCATTTCGCAGGCGCTCAAGGAAGTCGGCGCCCGCTACGACCTCAAGGATTCCAAGTCTGACATCGAGCTCAACGAGAAGGATATGAAGTTGATCCTCACGTCGACCGACGATTTCAAGCTCAAAGCGGTGAACGACATTCTGCAATCGAAAATGCTCAAGCGTGGCGTGCCGATCAAGAACCTGGATTACGGCGTAGTCCAGTCGGCCGCCGGGTCGACCGTGCGACAGGAAGTAAAGCTCAAGTCGGGCCTTGAAACGGAAAAGGCAAAGGCGGTCGTGAAGGCAATCAAGGATTCGAAGCTCAAGGTCACCCCGACGATTATGGGTGATTACGTGCGCGTTGCCAGCAAGGATCGCGACACGCTCCAACAGGTGATCGCGCTGCTGCGCGGCAATGATTTTGGCGTTGATCTGCAGTTCACCAACTATCGCTAACCCACACTCATGGCCCGCAAGATTGAAGCTCTCAAGATCCCCGGTCCGGTTGGTTTGCTCGAAGCCCTGCTCGAAGAGCCAGAGCAGGAACCGATTGCCGCGGTGCTGATTTGTCATCCTCATCCGCAACACGGCGGCACGATGCACACGCGAGTGGTCCACCGCACGGCGCGCGGGTTGCGGGCGGCGGGCGCCGTGGTGTTGCGCTTCAATTACCGTGGTGTCAATTTGAGCGAAGGCGAATACGATCACGGCATTGGCGAAATTGAAGACGCTCGTACCTGCCTCAAGTTTTTGCGATCGCGCTATCCCGATCTTCCGTTTGCGCTCGCGGGGTTCAGCTTTGGCTCGCGCATCGCGCTCAAGCTGGCCGTCGATTATCCGCAGGCCACCAAGGTGATCCCGATTGGTTATCCCACCAAGTATCCGGATCGCGGCTACATTCAGGACATCCGTATCCCGAAAGTCTTCATTCATTCGACGAACGATGAACACGGCCCACGGCCCGATTTTGAAGCGTTCTTCGCTGCCTTGCCCGAACCGAAGCAGGTGAAATGGGTGGAATCGAGCGATCACTTCTTCGTCGATAACCTTGAGGCGTTTGAGCAAGCCGTAGTCGAGACCGGCGCACTCTGACATAATGAAGGCAGTTATGGCGGCATCCCAATTGATCGAGAGCGCCCGCCGTCGGCTGCAGATTCAAATCCTCTTTTCGCAGGCCCTGGTAGCCCTGTCGATCGGCGCCGCCGGGCTCGTCATCCTCCTCATTCTTGGCACGCAGGTGTTCGACTGGTATTGGCCAGTGCTGCTTGCCGCGGCTTCGTTCGGGTATCTTGTTTACCGCGTTGCCGGCCATCTGCCCGATTCCTACAAGGCCGCGCAGATTCTCGATCACCGTCTGGCCACGAGCGATATCTTCTCGAGCGCCCACTACTTCAAGTCACAACCCGCGACGCCGCTGACCACCGCCCTCATTGAGGCCGCAGATCAGGCCGCGCACAACTATCGCGCCGCCGACGCGGTGCCGTTCACACTGCCGCGCGGTTGGGGGCGTGCAGCCGCTCTCGCTACAGTGGCGCTGAGCCTGCTCGTGTTCCGCTACGCCTTTCAGTCATCACTCGATTTGGGCGCGCCGATCGCCCCGGGCATGTACCAGTTGCTTGCCTCCGGTGAGAAGCCCACGCCGCGTACCGCACAGAACAATCGCAAGGATCCGCTCGGCCAGCCGCTTGAAGGCGTGAACCTTACCGATGCGCAAAAGAGCGGCCAGGAAAAGGGCATGGAGAAGGGGCAGGATGTTGCCGCCGATGCCGCCTCGGCCACCGAGAATGCCGCCGCGGGCCAGAAGCCCGGTCAGTTTAACGAAACCATGTCGCCATCTGAGGAAGGCGAACAATTGCAGGGCGCCGAGAAAGGCGACAAAGCCGCCGGTAGCGACAAGAATCAGCAGGGCAACGAGCCAGGCGAAAAGGGTGGCGAAAAGCAGGGTGGCGCCGACAAGAAGTCTGGCGCGCAGCAGAATCAGGGCAACCAGCAGGGTGACAAGAGTTCGCTGATGGACAAGTTCAAGGACGCCATGGCGAACATGATGAACAAGCTGAAGAGCCAGGACAAGTCCGATGGCCAGCAACAGCAAGCCCAGAACAAGCAGGATGGCAATCAGGGCGGCAACAACCAGCAGCAACAGCAACAGGCTTCAAACAAGAGCCAGCAGCAACAGCAGCAGGGCAAGCAGCAGGCCGGTGGCCAGCAGAACAATCAGGACAGCCAGCAGCAGGGCCAATCGAGCCAGCAGCAACAGGCCAAGGGGGGCGACAAGTCAAGCCAGTCGCCGAGTGGAGATCAGAAGTCAGGTTCAGGCAAGCAGGATGGCGCCAAGGATGTACAACTCGCCGAACAGCAGCGCGCCATGGGCAAGATCAGTGAAGTGTTTGGCAAGCGTGCGCAGAACCTGCAGGGCGAGATCATGATCGAGGTGTCGAGCTCGAAGTCGCAGTCGCTCAAGACGGGATACTCCGGCAAGTCAACCAGCCATTCGGATACTTCAGGCGTGATCCAACGCGACGAGGTGCCGCTGATCCACCAGAACTACGTGCAGCGCTACTTTGAGGAATTACGCAAGAGCCCTCCGCCGGCTCCCGCTGCGGCCACCGGTACGGCGGCTCCCAAATCTACGCCTTAGCCGAAGGACTTCCAGGCCACTCCGCCGATAATCAACACGCCAAGCAGTGCGACGAGGATCCCGGTCCAGAGCCAGATCCCCTGATTGCGCGTTTCCATCTTTCCCCCCTCGGTGACAAAGACGGGCATGAAGCCACCCTTGGGCAACTCGAGACGCAGCCCTGTGCTTGTGCCGCCTTCTTCGTAGAATTCTTTGAGGCGCGCGCGCAAGCGGCTTGCTTCCACGCGGACGATCGCGTCTTCGCTCGGGTCAAATCCCTCGCCACGGCGATAAACCGTGACGCCGATCTCGTCTTCGCGCACGGTGGCGGCCTTCAGGCGACGTTCCACGACAAAGCGCAAAAACTCGCAATGGCTTTGGCTCTTGCGAAATTTGGGACTGGAGAGGACCCGGTTCAATTCCTCGCGAACCTGGGACGGATCCACACCCAGATCGACGCCGAAATTTGCCGTCATAGCCAGCACCTAATCATGATAATCGGGTTTTGAGGAGAATTGACACAAAGTGTTTGCCTGAGGGCAGCGGAATTTCCCCGATTCGTTCTAGTCCCAAACCGCATTTTTCAGCTTCGTACACAAACTCCTCCGCTGATAGATAACGAAATTCGCGGCCAACCGGTTCAAGCAGTTTGCGGTAAGGCGACTCGACAACCGCGGGCGCGTTCTCGCGTGTGGCCAGCAGAAGCACCAGTAGCTTGCCGCGCACTCGTGCCTCCAGCCGCTCGAGCAGGAGCGGCAAGTCGGCAATGTACTCAAACACCAACGCCCCAAAGGCGGCCTCGAAAGTGTCTTCGCCCGGGATGCCCTCATTGAGATCACACACAACAAACTGATCCGCCGCAAACTCGGGCCAGCGTTGTCTGGCGCGCTCGATGTAGCTGGCATTCAGGTCGACGGCGAGCAGGCGGCACTGCCGCGCCGCCTCAAGCCCATTGCCGCCCGCACACCCGAGATAAAGAAAGCTGGCGGGGTTTTGTTCCGCGATGAATGCGGCGATTGCCCGCCGGATGGCCACGCCCTGGCCCACGCTTTCGAGTTCAATATGGCTTTCGTAGGTCTCAAGATCAGTGTTCAGCCAGGCCGAGGACATCGTCTCTCGATCATCGCTCAGTGCCACTCGTCCGCGCTGGGCCCGTAGATTGCTGGCACCTTCGCCTCAAGAAGCCGCAGATATACGGTTAGCTGCCCGCGATGATGCGCCAGGTGGCTTAGAGCACCATCGGCAATCATCCGGTAGCGCGGCCCCTCGGCCACGGTCATCTCGCCGATGCGCATCCGCCAGGGCAGCAGCAGGTGTTCTTCAGTCGCATCAAGCAGGGCCTGCCTTGCTTGCTCGAGGCCTTGATCGAGCATCGCCAGTAGTTCGGCCCGAGTCTCGACCGCGGTCGTCTTCATGCCGCGATCCGCGCCATTGATGTCGATCTCATCCTTGAGAATCATGAACGCTGGCCAGCCCGGCATACTGGCCACAAGGGCCGCCAAATAGCCCAATTCCATGGATCGCTCGTGTGGCTTCCAGTCATTGCGTCCTTCCGGCACACGCTCGAGTGCCTTTCGACTTGAAGTGGCCTCGCGTTCAAGCTGTTCCAGTAGAAAATCCTTGATGGTCATGTCAGCTCCTTTGGTTTTCAGGATGGCTGTTGAAATATGACACCTCATGTCATATTTAAGTGGCGAGGATAAAAAATCATGAAGGCCAACCGTTTGCTCTCCGAGCTGATGCTGTTGCAGGCACGGGGACGCATCTCGACGCGCGAGCTGGCGGAGCGCATGGAGATCTCCCCTCGCACCGCACACCGGGACATGGAGGCGCTGTGTGGCGCGGGTGTTCCGCTGGTGGCCTGGCGCGGTGTGCAAGGGGGATGGGAATTGGACAAGGGGTGGCGCACGGCCGTGCCTGCCATGGATGAGCATGAGATGCGCGCGATGTTGCTCGCGCAAGCCGGGCCGCCCGGAGACCGCAAGTTGATTGCGGCCGCCGATCGCGCCTTTACCAAGTTGGTGGCGGCCATGCCGGCGGCGCTGCAAATAGAGGCCACCTCGATCCAGGCGCGTGTACATGTGGATCCTGTTGGGTGGCGTCCGGGCACGGAAGACCTTTCCGCCCTTCCGCTGGTGCAGGAAGCTGTGTTCACCAATCGGCGGATTGAATTCGATTACGCAAACCGCGGACGCCGTGTGGTGGAGCCCCTGGGGCTCGTCTCAAAGCAGAATCTCTGGTATCTCGTGGCGCGCGACCAGGGGGCAATCAAGACGTTTCGCGTCTCGCGTATCGCCGCTGCCCGCGTGCTGACTGAGACGTTTCGCCGGCCCGCGAGGTTTGATTTGCGCTCCTGGTGGGAGGCTTCAACCGCCGAGCTGGCACGGGAGCAGCGCCGCTACGAGGTGGATCTTTCGCTTGAGCCTACGGCTGCGACGCAATTGGAGCGCTGGATTCCCCTTGCCGATTGCCTGGCCGCCCAACGCTCGCCACAAGGCTGGCTTGCCCGGCGAGCAGCTTTCGAAGACGAAGAGCAGGCATTCTTTGTCTGCCTTGGGTTGGGCGCGCGGGTGGAGGTGATGGCTCCTGTCACCTTGCGGCGCCGTCATCGGGCGGAGGTCACCCGCATGGCCGCAAAAACAAAAACGGCACGCGAGGAATGCATCCGTCGCGTGCCGTGATTTTTTTGAGTGAAAGGAAAGGGTTAGGCCTTCTTGGCAGCCTTGGCTTCAGGCTTGGCCGGCTTGGTTTCGCCCTTGCCCATGCTCTCGATTTCGCTGAAGAGCACCTTGCGCTCTTCGTACATGCAGCGGTTGGCCAGCATGACGGCGGCCGAATCGTGCAGACCCACTTCGAGGTCGGCCTTGGGACGACCATTGGTGCGAATGTCGTTGAAGAAGCTCTCGAGTTCGATGTCCACCGGATTGCGATCTTCTTCCGGCACGAGCACGCCCTTGCGGTACAGCCACTGGCGGGCAAACTTGAGCTCGCGGTTGAGGAAGCTGTCGTTCTGCGTCACCTTGTCCTTCTCGAACAGGATCGGCAGCGCCTTACCGCCCTTACCCGTTGAGGCGAGCGACGGCGAAGCCTGCGCCGCGGGAGCCTTGCTGCCAGCGTTTTCCACCTTGGGAAGCGGCGGTTCCATGTACCACATGCCGAGGGCCGGTTCGGAGTCGGTGCCCACGGTGATGTGAATCGTGCCCTGGGTACCCATGATGCATTCGCCAAACTCGGTGCGCTCGGCGTTGAACAGCGGGCAATGGCGGTTGGTGGTGATCGACGTGTAGTGCAGCTTCTGACCCTTGGGGTACTTGAAGATCAGCTGGATGTTGTCGAAGATGTCGCGACCATCCTTGATGTAATCGGTGCCGCCCACGCCAACGACGTATTCCGGCTGTGCGCCGAACATCCAGTCGGCGACGTCGATCTGGTGCGAGGCGAGTTCGGCGGTGAGGCCGCCAGAGAATTCGCGGTACTTGCGCCAGTTGATGTCCTTGTCCGTGCGGCCCGGCGTAACGGGCTTGTTCCACGGGTCCTTGGCGAAGGTATTGCGGTGCCACTGGCCGCGGATGTGCGTGACCGTGCCAAGCATGCCCTGATCGATCATCTGCTTGGCGGTCTGGTAGAACTTCGAGTAGCGGCGCTGCAAGCCAACCTGAAGCACCTGCTTGGGCTTGGAGTTGGAAAGCGCGCGGAGAGCGTGGATCTCTTCCGGCTTGAAGACAAGGCTCTTTTCGCAGAACACGTGCTTGCCGGCATCGAGGGCGTCCTTGGTGACCGGGAAGTGCATGTAGAGCGGTGTCGCCACGAGAACGGCGTCGACGCTCTTGTCGGCGAGCAACTCGCGGTAATCCTTAAACTGCTTGGGCTTGGTGCCGATGATCTCGGCGCCCTTGCGCATGTTTGGCTCATAGACGTCGCAGACGGCGACGCAGGTGCCGTTGTCGATGCCCTTGAGATGCTGCAGCAGATACTGGCCGCGGCTACCGGTGCCGACAAAGCCAAATTGCACGGTGTTGTTGGCGGCTTTCACCTTCGAAATGAAGGGAGCGCCAGTGATGGTCAACGCGGCGGCCGTTGCCGCAATTTTCGACGCCTCGCGGCGCGTCAGGTCCTGCTTCTGACTCATAGATGCAATTAGTCTATCAAGACTGTTTCAACGAAATGCAAGCTTTCCGGCACAGTACCCGAGGATTCCCCAAACCACCGGTAGCAGCGCGTGCCCGATGAGCAGATGCCAGAGTTCCTGAATTGGGCAGTGCAACTGGATGGCGACAAATCCGGCCGCCCCCGCTACCAGGCCCGTCGCCACAGCCACTTTGTCGCGGGTGAGCGGCGAGCCCCGCCGCAAAACGATCATTAGCACCACGGCCGTTGCCGCAGAGAACAGCGACCCCACCGACAGACACCACGTAGCCATGTCCAGTACGAAAACGTCTTCTGTACCGCCCAGAGCCAGCCCGACGATCGCGAGGACAAAGCCCAGCAGAACCTGCCATAGCGGCGTTCGCCCGCTTGGGCTCATCCATTGCGCCGCCGCCCACGCTGTTCCGCTAAGAAACAAAACCAGCGCCAGGCTCAATACCGCCCACATGCGCCAGGGGAAAACGTGGTCTTCCACAATACCCAACACCATGCCGCCACTCACGCCCATCAGCAGGGCGAGCGCTCCCGCGATCAGCGCATATTGCCAGGCTGGCCGCAACGGGCGCACTGGCTCAAACCGCTGACCGCTCATAGCTCTCCTCCCAGGACTTTGCGCAATTTCTCATAAGCGCGATGCACTTTTTGCTTCACCGACCCCACTGTTGTACCCGTCGCCGCGGCAACTTCCTCAAGGCTCCGGCCTTCCACCTTCATCAGAATCAGCACTTCGCGCTGGCTTTCGGGGAGCTCACTCAGCAGTTGCTCCATGCCAAAGGAAAGTTCCGGTGCCGGCACAAATAATCTCTCATCCAGTTCCACTTCGGCTCTTCGCGTGCGCTTGTGATAGCTGCGAGTTCGCACATGGCGCGCGATCGAGTAGATCCAGGGCAGCAGCAGTTCTCCCGGCCGCCAGGTATGCCGGCTGCGGTGCACCTGAAACCAGGTCTCCTGCACCAGTTCTTCCACCTCGTCGGCGGATGCGCTACCGCGAAAAATCGTGCGCAGGCGCGGTGAAACCTCGCGAACCAGCGCCTCCAGCGCCTCGCCCTCGCCGCTCTGATAGCGCTGCATCCAGACTTCGAGCGTAACTTTGTCGCGGGTGTCAGCCAAATTCCTAATGTATGTTACTGACCACAGTTCTCGCACTTTTTCTTGCCCAGCAGCAGGATGTTTCACTTGGCATCGGCGCGCACTTCGGCCCCGACTACTCGGCGGGGCAATATTTCAATGCCAACTACGCCCACCGCATCCGGCAAGGGAAGCGCGCTTCATTGCACGGGCAGGTGGATTTTCTGGCCAGCCCCAATCGCACGGCTAGTTTTGTGAACCCGCTGGCCACTCGTGATGTGGCGAGTCTTTATCTGATGCCGGGGCTCCGGGTCAGCTTTGCCCCCGAGGCGCGGTTATCGCCGTTTGTGATGGGGGGCGGAGGCCTTGCCGTTTACGAAAACTCGCAGTTGCTGCAGAATGGCCAACCCTTCTCCGGCTCGCGTTCGACGAAACACTTCGGCGGCATGTGGGGCGGTGGTGTGGATCTCAAGGTGCTTCGCTTTGCGGGCCTGCGCTTTGAGATCAAGGACTACTATGCGCTGCGTCACAACGTGACGACGGGTGTTGGTCTACACTTTCGTTGGGGAACCCGATGATTGTCATTACGCCTGCGCCTGATGCCTACGTTCGCATTGAAGTCACCAAAACCGGCTTGATGCGGGGCAAGAAACACGTATTCGAATTTCCGGCCTACGATGGCAAGGCGAGCCGCAACCCCAACCGTTATGAGATCACCCTCGATGCCCGGTCGATCGTTTGCAAGGATGACTGGCTCAAGCCGGACGACCTCAAGAAGGTAATGGCATACACGATCAAGGATGTGCTCGATGTCGGGCGCTACCCGACGATCGAGTACAAGTCGGAATCAGGCATTCTGACGATGCGCGGCAAGTCCGCACCCATTGGCGTGGCCTATAGCGAACCTTCGCCGAATGTGTTTGAAGGCACGGCGGCGGTGGATATGCGCCTGTTTGGCATCAAGCCGCCTTCGGCCGCTCTTGGCGCCGTGGGCACCGAGCCGGTAATCCGGCTCAGCTTTCGGGTGAAGACGCGCGAGGTCTAAGCCAACTCGATTGATATTGACTGAACGCTGGCAGCCGGCAAGGTGACTTGCAGCGTGCCACCCGCCAGACGCGGTGTCGCCGGTGTTGTAGGGGCAAGGCGTGAGGGCTGGCTCAGGCTGTTGTGCGCATTGAGGTCGCCGCCGCTGGTGAGCAGTTTGGTGCTGGTTACTTTTGCACTGCTGATGCCACGCAGATTCACTTCGCAGGTATGCGCATTGGCCGGGTCGAGATTGGACAACGTGACAAGCATCGACTTGCCCTGGCGCGAGGCCGAGGCAGAAACTCCCGGCAGCGAGCCCTTGCCGCTCAGGCGGTCCCAACGCAGTGTTGCGCCCGCCACCAGCGTCCTCAATGCCTCGGCGCCCTGGTGATTCTTGTACATGTCGAAGACGTGGTAGGTGGGCGTTAGCGCAAACTTGTCTTCGTGCGCGAGGAAGAGCGCCTGCAGACAGTTCACCAATTGCGCGATATTCGCCATCGCCACCTTGTCGGCATGCTTGTGGAAGATGTCAAACGTCAGCGCCGCCAGCAGCGCATCGCGCATCGTGGATTGCTGGCCGAGAAGGTGGTCGGGGTGCGACTCGGTGCCGGGGCGGAACCACGAGCCCCACTCGTCGACCACAAGCTTGATGCGATGCGGGCGATCCACTTCGGCCATGATGTCCCAGTGGCGTGTGAGCAGTGGATCCATCTTCATGCCTTCAGCAAGCAACTCGTAGTACTCGAGCAACGGATAGTTGAGCGCCGCGCCCTTGCCTTCATCCCAGTTCGTGGTACGGCCGGCCGAGACGTTCCAGGAGTAGTGGTGCACGGCAAAGCCCCACACGCGGCCCAGGGCATTGCGCTCGGCGATCTTGCCCAGAAAACGACGCGTCCACGATGGGTCATCACCATTCGGACCCGACGCCACATAGGAAAGTTGGCCACCAAACTTGGGTACCCACTCCACAAAGCGGCGGAACTCAACGGCGTATTCTTCGGGATGGAAATTGCCACCGCAACCCCAGCTCTCATTGCCGACACCCCAATAACGCACGTTGTAAGGAGCCGGGTGGCCATGGGACCCGCGCAATTCCGCCATCGTCGTGGCGCCAGTGGGCGCGTTGCAGTAATCCACCCATTCGTAGAAATCACGCGATGAAAGGCTGCGCAGATTGGCCGCCAGGTACGGCTCGCCACCTACAAGTTCGCAGAATCGCAAGAACTCCTGGGTGCCGAAGTGGTTCGGATCATACTTTGAATCCGAGCGTTCGCTGGCGCCTTCGGGCCACTTGGAGTCGAGCCAGAAGTTCGCTCGCCGCGGGCGAAAGTTGCGCGGCCCTACGCCATCACGCCAGTTATAGGAATCCGCAAAGCATCCTCCGGGCCAGCGGATGGACGAAGGCTTGACGGCCTTGAAGGCATCGATCAATTGCTGGCGCAGCCCGCCGGTGTTGGCGATCTTTGAGCGCTCACCGACCCAGATGCCGTCGTAGACAACGCCTCCGAGATGCTCAACAAAATGCCCATAGAGCTCTGGGGCGATGCGGCCAATCGGTTCCGAGGGCAGGATCTCGATTCGATAGTCAGCCGATTGGGCCCGAAGGGGCAACAGGGCCGCCGTGGCGGCGCCGAGCGCAAAGGTGCGACGAAGCATGTTTCCGAGATTTTAACTCTCTCGCGGCTTGATTTCGAGGCCCAACTCTCGCGCCTTCCGGGCAGACCACTCCGCTCCGGCCAGAACCAGCATGCTGAAGACAAAGCTCCACAGCAGGATCGTCACCGAGTGGGCAAACGGCCCATACTCGTGGCGCAGCTTGGCATAAAGCCACGGCCAGATCAGAATGTTCAGCACCTTGAAAAGCTCGATGGCGAGGCCGACAAAGATCGAGGCCACAAACACGAGCAACGGTGGAATCTTCGCGTTCGGCAGCAGCCAGTAGCTGAGAAAGATGATGCCGATCGTAATCGGCAACGAGGCGAGCTTGTAGACGATCGCGCTCAGCCAGCCGATCTTGACGACGGGCGCCGCGGCAACACTGGTCACCACCCACAAACTGCCGCAGCCAAAGATCAGCCCCTGGCTGATCAACTGGTTCATCAGAAAGCTGCGGTTCTTGTTGATGCCCCAAATACGGTTAAAGGCGACCTCAAGCGGCATGAAAATCCCGTTCGCCGTGCAAAGCAACAGCAGCATCGATACCCAACTCAACGCCTGACCGTTGGAGTACACCGCGGCTTGCAGATTGCGCACCAGAAAGCCGCCCGTCTCGCCCGCAAAGTAATCCTGCAGGCCGACGTAGATGCCCTGCTCCACGCTGTACCAGCGCAGTGCATAGCGGATCAGGCTCGTGATCACGATCAGAAACGGAAAAAAGCTCAGCAGTAGATTCGCCGCCACGCTGAAGGAGTAGACGTGTGTCTCTGTCTCCGCCCAGAAGTGAAAAGTTGGCCGCATTTCCGGCCACAACTTTCTCAGTCTTTCCATGTGTTGCTATTCAACAGTCTCGCAATCCGCTCACTCGAACGCATGGCAAAGGCCATGATGGTGAGGGTGGGGTTTTGGTTGCCAGCAGTCACAAACGGCCCACCATCGTTGATGAACAGGTTGGCGACATCGTGCGACTGGTTCCAACGATTGGTGACACTCGTGCGTGGGTCTTTACCCATCCGTGTGGTGCCAACGTAGTGGATCGAGTGGCCGTAGGGATCTGGTTTGGGGTTCGGATTGGGAAGCATTTCGGCTCCCGCCTTGCGCAGGATCTCGTTGCCGACTTCAATCATGTCCTTGAACATGGCCTGCTCATTCTCACGCCAGCGGTATACAAAGCGCGCCGCCGGGATGCCCGCGTCATCCTTGAGCGTGGGGTCGATCTCGATGCGATTGTCTTTGTATGGCAAGACCTCACCCTGGAACAGCACACTCACGCCAGCCGTGTAGTAGCGGCGTACGGCATCCATCCATTCCTTGCCAAAGCCCGGAATGCTGTTGCCCACCAGCGTAAACTCGCCGGTGCCTCCCGTTGGGAAGATCTGGTAGCCGCGAATGAACTTGTTGCCACGCCAGTTCTCGGTGAGGTCCGGGATGAAGACATGCGCGCCATTGCCGTCCTCATTGGCCACTTTGCGGTCCATCAACTGGGGCAGGTGGCCACTGACGCTCGCGTAGAGATGTTCGCTGAGGTAGCGCCCGATCAGGCCGCTCGAATTGGCGATCTTTGAATTCAGCAGAATGTGTGAGCTCTCGATTGCACCAGCACAAAGGATGAACGCCTTGGCCTGCACCTCGCGCCACTCGCGCTTTTCGACATCAAAGTAGTGGGCCTTCTTGATGGTTCCCTCGGCGCCGGTTTCGAGCGAACGCACGCGGGCATTCGTGATCAGCTCGAGCTTGCCGGTATTGCGCGCCTGCGTAACGAACACTCGCAGCGAATCAAACTTCGAGCCCGAATCACAGCCCTGCCAGCAGGGCCCGCAGTAATGGCAGGCGGGACGGCCTTTGTAATCCTGGCTGAGAATGGCTTTCGGAATCGGCAGCACCTTCAAGCCCCGGCCAATCGCTTCGCAAGCTTTGGTCAACTCCACTTCAGCGGGCTTGGGCTTGAACGGCGCAAGCCCCTTGTTGAGCGGAAAGCCTCCCACGGCTTCGCGCGTCGATGAGACGCCAATCAATTCCTCGACGCGGTCGTAGTAGGGCGCGATCTCTTCATACGTCACCGGCCACTTGGCGTCGAAGTCGTCCTTCGGCTGAAACTCGTTCGGACCAAACCGCGGCACCACGCCGGCCCAGAACAGACTTTTGCCGCCGACCGCACGCATGCGCCACCAGTCGAAGCGCTCGCCGTTGGCCACCGCATATGGCTCTTTCTTTTTGTCCGCGAGAAAGCCGGTCTGCGTCAGCCATTCTTCGAAGTAATCCCCGCGCAAGCCGCGATTGGGCAGATTCCAGCGCCGCAGCCGATGCGTGGGAAACTCGCTCACCTTTTTCATCGTGCCGGCCTCGAGCATGACGCAATCGAGACCCGCCTTTGTCAGAACATTCGCCGTCATGCCCCCCGAGGCGCCCGATCCAATGATGCAAACGTCGTAGATCTTCATCGTCTAGCTCCTCGCCTTGAGCAAAGGCTTGTAATCGGCCGGCGTGACAAACGGTTCGCCCTGATAGCCAGGAAATTCACGCAGAAAGCCCATGCCCTGATAGCCGAGCTCCTGCTCGATGCCGACTTTTGACGTATAGAACGCCGCGGTGATCGCGGACTTGAACATCACGAAAAATTGGTCCTCACGCGTCTTCGGCGAAAACTCATTTGCGGCCACCTGCCGCAGGTGCGCCTCGGTGTCCCACAGCGCCGGGCCCTCACCACGCACGAAGACCGGCGGTACCGTCCCCCGATTGGCTCTTGTGGTCACCA
>CAZBTA010000096.1:1585-18072 GCA_964494515.1 uncultured Bryobacter sp. | reverse complement strand
CTCAAGATGCGCTACAGCCACGGCCACGATATGGCGATCGTCAACGGCGTGAGTCGCATCGGCTACATGACTGGCGGCAAGGCCGCGCTTTGGAATGACGAGACGATGGCTGAGACGTTTGTCGAAGCGGGCAAGAGCTTCATCGAGTCAGCGGGGGCCAAGCCTTTCTTCCTCTACTTTGCGACGCACGACATCCATGTGCCTCGCCTGCCGAACCCACGCTTTGCGGGCAAGACCAGCATGGGGCCGCGCGGTGATGCCATCGCTGAGCTCGACTGGACGGTGGGGCAGATCCTCGACGAGCTCGATCGGCGCAAGCTCACGCAGAATACGCTGGTGATGTTCTCCTCCGACAATGGCCCGGTGGTGGACGATGGCTATGTTGATGATGCCGTGGCGAAGCTCGGCAAGCACCGGCCAGCGGGGGAGTGGCGTGGTGGCAAGTACAGTAATTTTGAGGCTGGCACACGCGTGCCGCTGCTTGCGCGCTGGCCCCAACGCATCAAGCCCCAGGTGAGCAAGGCGTTGGTAAGCCAGGTGGATTTCTTCCGCAGCTTTGCCTCGCTCACCGGGCAATCGCTGGGGCCCGACGATGCACCGGATAGCCAGAACATGATGCCTGCGCTGCTGGGCGAAAGCGCCGCGGGACGGGAATGGGTAGTGGAACACGCGCGAGCGTTGTCGCTGCGCAAGGGGGACTTCAAGCTCATCGAGCCGAATGCCGGGCCAATGGTCAACGCCTTCACCAATACCGAGATGGGCGGTGGCAAAGACTATCAGCTCTACCGGCTCAGCGACGATCCTGGCGAAAAGAATGACCTTGCCGCGGCCATGCCGGACAAGGTCAAAGAGATGCGATCACAGCTCGATCAGATCCGCGCTGCGCGCTAAACGTCGCAGATTTGCACGCCCTGCTTGAGCGAAGCAAGAGCGTCGGGCCGTTTGGGGATAAACTCCTGCGCGATGAAGCCCTTGAAGCCCGTATCGATGATGGCCTTCACGATCGCCGGGTAGTGCAGCTCTTGTGTCTCGTCGATCTCATTGCGGCCGGGCACTCCGCCCGTGTGATAGTGCGCGAAGTAGGGATGATACTTGCGGATGGTGGCGATCACGTCGCCCTCCATGATCTGCATGTGGTAGATGTCGTAGAGCAACTTCATGCGCTCGGAGCCGACGCGCTTACATAGCTCCACGCCCCAGGCCGTGTGGTCGCACATGTAGTCCTTGTGATTGACCTTGGAGTTGAGCAGCTCCATCACGATGGTGACCTTGTGCTTTTCGGCCAGCGGCATCAGGCGCTTCAATCCGATCGCGCAATTCTCAAGGCCCTTCTCGTCGTCCATGCCGTCACGATTGCCTGAGAAACAGATGATGTTTTCAATGCCCATAGCGGCCGCCTTGGGGATCCACTCGGAATAGACACCGACGAGCGTGTCGTGATTCTCCACGCGGTTGAAGCTCTTGGGGATGGCGCCGATGCCGTTGACGGTGGGCGCCGTGGTCATCGCGCAGGTCAGGCCATGCTTTTTGAGCACCGGCCAATCGTCTGGCCCGAGCAATTCGATCGAGCCAAGGCCGATCTCTTTGGCTGCCTTGCAGAGGTCTTCGAGCGAGATCTTCGGATAGCACCACTTGCACACCGAATGCTGGATGTGGCCTTTCATCGGAGCAGCCTGTTCGGCGGCTTCGAGGCGGTGTTCCAGCGATTCAAACGCGGCAAGCATGGCCGCTCCCTTGACGATGGCGCGACGGGTATCGTTCATGCGACATATCCTATCGAATCCTGCTTGCCATCTGAAGCTTGCCGATATTCCGGGAGGCGATGTCGGAGACGCGCAGCATGGGGCCGTGATTGTCTTCCTGCCAACAATGCGTGTGGTCCTCGAGGTATGGCTCGATGTGCGGTATTGCCTCGGTGAAGCCGAGGCAGCCGAGCGATTCGATCGCCGCCGGGCGCAGGGCAGGATCAGCCATCGCCTGGAGCAGGATCGGCAGTGCCGCATGGTCTTTGCTCTGACCGAAGGCGTGCAAGATTGCGTAGCGTAACGACTCGTTACGCGAGCGCCAGAGCCGTTCCTCAAGGGCGGGGAAGTAGCGGGGGTGCGCCATAAAGTAAGCCACCTGGCGCGAGCGGGCGTCGTCGTCGCTTGTGAACTCGGCCAGCCAAAGCGGCGCGGTGCGATCCTGGCCTTCGAGTTCTTCGATCCCCCGCAGACAGGTGGAACGTGGCCACGGCGCCGTCTCGCGGGCGAGCCCTTCGCGAAAGGCAACGGCTGCCCGTGGACGGACAGCCGTGTTCTTTTTGACGAGATCCCAAAGTTTGGTGTAGCCGCGGGCGCGTTCCATCTCGTCGGCCGCGCCGAGCAGACGCTCGATGTCGCCGGGGATTTTGTCGCGCCCAAACAGCCACATCATCTTAGTTGGCGAAGCCGAGCTTGCGCATCAGGGCTTGCGGATCGGGCTTGCGGCCACGGAAGGCCTCATAGAGCTCCATGGGGTCCTTTGAGCCACCGGCGCTGTAGATGTACTTATACAGGCGGCCGGCAACGGTCGGGTCAAACGGATTGCCCGCTTCCTTGAATGCCTCAAAGGCGTCGGCGTCGAGCACCTGCGCCCAGAGGTAGCTGTAGTAACCGGCAGCGTAGTCGTTGGTGAAGATGTGCATGAAGTGAGGCGAGCGATGGCGCATGATGATCTCATGCGGCATGCCGATCTCCTTGAGCCAGGCTTCTTCCTGCTCGCGCACGTCGACGTTCTTGACCTCGGTGAGAAGGTGCCACTTCATGTCGACAATGCCGCTTGAGAGAAACTCGACCATGGCGAAGCCCTGGTTGAAGTTACGTGCTTTTTCGATCTTCGCCACGAGCGAAGCTGGAATCGGCTCACCGGTCTTGTAGTGCAGGGCAAACTTCTCCAGCACCGGCTTCTCAGCGGCCCAGTATTCAAACAACTGGCTGGGCAGCTCGACGAAATCGCGCGCCACATTGGTGCCGCTCATATAGGGGTACTTCACCTGTGAGAGCAACCCGTGCAAGCCGTGACCAAACTCGTGGAAGAGAGTTTTGGCGTCATCAAAGCTCAACAGGCAAGGCTCGCCGGCGGCGGGCTTGTTGAAGTTGAGGTTGTTGATCACCACCGGGATCGTTGAGGTGGGGAAGAACTGCTGATCGCGGAAGGAGTTCATCCAGGCGCCCGAATTCTTGTTCGGCTTGGCGTAGTAATCGCCGTAGAAGATGCCGATGGTCTTGCCGTCCTTGCCCTTCACTTCCCAGGTGCGGACGTCCTTGTCGTAGACGGGCAAATCCGTGCGGCGAACAAACTCGATGCCAAACAACTGCTTGGCCGAATAGAACGCGGCCTCGATCATCTTGTCGAGCTGGAAGTAGGGCTTGATGGTTTCTTCGTTCAGATCGTACTGGGCGAGACGGACCTTTTCGGAATAGTAGCGCCAATCCCACGGCTCAAGCCGGCCGGTGACACCGTCTTTCTTCATCGCCTCGGCGAGCTGGGCGGCTTCCTTATTGGCCGTGGTGACAGCCGGCTTCCACACCTTTTCCATCAACGCCATGGCGGCCTGGGGCGTCTTGGCCATCACGTCATCGAGCACGTAATCCGCATAGGTCTTGAAGCCGAGCAGGTTTGCCTTCTCGATTCGTAGCGCGAGGATCTGGCGGATCAGCGCCTTGTTGTCGTATTCGTTATCGTTGTCGCCCCGCTTGGCCCATGCCTTGAACGCCTTCTCGCGCAGGTCACGGCGCGGGCTCAGCATGAGGAACGGCTCGATCGACGAGCGCTGCAGCGTGACCACTTTCATGTCCGCCGGCAGGCCCGCACGGTCTTCTGGCTTTTCGAGCGCCATCGTCCACTGCTTGGTGTCGTTCAGCACGTTCTGCGTGAAGACGGTGGTCAGCCCGGCGAGCTTCTCGTTGATCTCGGCCAGGCGCTTCTTCTGCACATCGCCGAGCTTGGCGCCGCTCAATACAAAGCGACGGTGGTAGCGCTCGAGCAAACGCAGTTGTTCGGGGGCGAGATTCAGGCTGGCGCGCTGTTCGTAGACCTTGTCGATGCGGGCAAACAACTTCGCGTTAAGCACAATGGCGCTCGAGTGAGCGGCGAGCTTGGGCATGATGTCCCGCTCGACGGCCTGCAGCGCATCGGAAGTGTTAGAGGAAGTCAGGTTCTGGAATACGCCGTTGACCTGCTTGAGCAGATCTTCGTGCTTCTCGAGCGCCTCGATGGTGTTGGCGAACGTCGGCGCCGCTTTGTCGCTTGCGATCGCGTCGATGTTCTTGAGCGCCTCCTTCATCGCCGCATCGTAGGCCGGAGCGTAATGTTCCGGCTTGATGCGATCAAAGGGCGGCAGTCCGAAGGGAGTCTTCCAGGTTTCAAGCAATGGGTTCATGGTTTTCTTGGCTGGTGCGGCGGAAAGGGTTGCTGCCGCGGCACCGAGGAATACCCGGCGATTCAGGTCCATAAACCTATGATGACAGTTTTGTGTCTAACTCTTGAGCCAGCGGTCGAACCACTCGAAGGCTTCCTTCTGCATCGGGCGATCGAACTTGTGCGGCCCGTCGTAAAAACTTCCGCGATAGCGATCGGCGGCGCCGGCCTTGACGTAGACTTCCTTCAGCATGCGATCCGCGCGCTCCATCTCGGGCATGGTGAACAGCGAGTCCTGGCGGTTGTTGAGCACCAGCACAGGGTTCGGAGCGGCAAGGCCCAGCACTTCCGGGTAATCGAGCTCGCGCGCCAGCCCCGGGACGTAACACATCCAGGTATGCGTGTAGGCCTTGTCGAGGATGTAATCGCGCCAGGTGGTCATCATTCCGACGCAGACCGAACAACGGATGCGTTCATCGGCGCCGGTCAGCATGACCGTGCGCAGGCCACCGCCCGACAAGCCGGCGCAACCGATACGGGTGGCGTCCACATCGGGACGTGAGGCGAGGTAGTCGAGCGCCTTGCGGTCATCGTGCACAAAGACGCCGGGCCAGGTCATACCGGCGCAAGTCAGCGTCTTGGCCACCAGATGTTCGTGCGATGCGGCCCACTGGTTGTAGGCCTTGATCTCGTCCGCACTCTCGGGAGCCTTTTCCACCTGATCGGCCCGAATCACTCCGGGAACATCACCCCAGCGAACGCGACGACTGCCGAACGTGAACGTGTCATGCACGAGCACGGCATAGCCGCGCTTGGCGATCTCGTTGGCCCAGGCGACGCCACCATAGTAATGATCCTGGTGATAGATCATGGCCGGGTGCGGATCTTTCGACATGCGCGTGATCTTGCGATAGCCGAAGTACTTGTTGCCTCCGTGATCATGCAGGCCAACGATGCCCGGCAGTTTGCCCTTGGCGCCAGCCGGCTTGAGCAGCAAAGCCTCAGTCGGTGGGCCGTAGGGCAGCTGCCAGCTCAGATGCTCGATCTCGAGGGAGTCATACTCAAAGCGATGCTGTACGGTAACAACCGGTGTGGGGGCTTCCGCCGGGCCGGCGAGTAATTCGCGATAGCGCGCGCGCGCCACCGGGCGCCATGCGTTGACGTCGCGAAACATTTCCTGTCGGAACGAAAGCCGTGGCGGATCTGCTACCGCATGCGCCGCCCAATCACCGTAAGCGCCAAGCATGTTCTGAGGCATGCCATCTATCATTTCGTCGAGTCGGGTGGCTTGGCAAGTCCGCTTGTCAATTCGTTGATTTTGGCGAGCAGCTTGCGAGCGTCAAGCGGCTTGCTGATGTAGTCGTCCATGCCGGCGCGGAGGCACAGCTCGCGGTCCCCCGCCATGGCGTGGGCGGTGAGCGCGAGGATGGGCGTATGACGTCCCATCGCCGCGTCCCAGACGCGAATCTTGCGCGTGGCCTCGTAGCCGTCCAGCTCTGGCATCTGGACATCCATCAGAACAAGATCAAAGTGCTCTTGGCGGTAGAGTTCGAGTGCGAGGAGGCCATTGGCCGCGTGTACGACTTCATGACCGCGTTTGCCAAGAATGCCCTCGGCTACTCTCCGATTGGTTTCGTTGTCCTCGGCGAGAAGGATACGCAGCTGCCGGTTAGTGGCGTGGGCAATCTCGACCCTTCCGCCTGCCTTGTCTTCGGTTCCGATGGCGGCGATCAGATTGAGCAGCTCGCCCTCGAGCAGTGGTTCGAGCAGGTAGCGATCAATGCCGTACGGCTCACCTTCGGCCAGAAGCTCATTCAACTGCAGCGAATCGCACAGGATCACCGGCAACCCCGCTTTACCCTGGGCCTGCCACGCCTCGGCGATGCGGCTCATACCCAGATTGCCATCGATCAGCAGATAGTCGAACGGCCCATGCTCATGGATGGCAAGCAATGCTTCATCGTAGTGTTGGGCGACGTGGGTCGGGATGCGGTGGGCCTCGAGCAATCGCTGCATCATGCCGCGCGATGCCTCGCTGGTCTTGAGCAACAGCACTTTGTGATGGGGCTGGATACCGGGTGTCTGCTGCGCTTCGATTTCAGCCAGCGGCAACTCGAACCAGAAGCGGCTGCCGTGTCCCGGCAGGCTCGAGAAGGCCATTTGTCCACCCATCAAGTGGACGAGCTTGTTTGAAATCGACAAACCGAGCCCGGTGCCGCCAAACCGGCGGGTATGCGTGCCATCAGCTTGTTCGAAGGGTTGAAAGACGTGGCGTTGCTTCTCGAGCGCGATACCAATGCCGGTGTCTTCCACCTCAAAGCGCAGGTTGGCCTCGTGACGTTTGACCTCAAGCCGCACACGCCCTTCAGTGGTGAACTTGAGCGCATTGCTCAGAAGATTGAGCAAGACCTGGCGAATGCGCACGGGGTCACCACGGTAAACCTCAGCGGCCGTCGGGTCGATTTCGCACAGCAGCTCGAGACGCTTGCGGCTGGCCTGCAGAGCGACGCTGCGCACGGTTTCTCCCACCAGTTGGCGCAGCCGGAACGACACTTCTTCGATTTGCATCTTGCCTGCCTCGATCTTCGAGAAATCGAGAATGTCGTTGATGATTACAAGCAATGAGTCAGCGGAATTGCGCGCCGTCGCGAGATACTCGGTCTGCTCCCGGGTCAACTCGGTCTCAAGCGTCAAATCGATCATGCCGACCACGCCGTTCATCGGGGTCCGGATCTCGTGACTCATGTTGGCGAGAAACTCGCTCTTCAGTCGCACGTTTTCTTCGGCACGCTCCTTGGCCATCTCCAGTTCCTGATTGGCCTCGCGCAACATGCGGGTTTGCGCCAACACTTCGTTCTCGAGGTTGCCACGAATCTTGCTGAGCTCCTCATCGCGCGACTGGATCTGATCGAGCATGGCATTGAGCGCCCGCGCCAATTCTCCCGTTTCATCCCGCTGCTGGTACTGCGTGCGCAGGCGGTAGTCGTTCGACCGGCTCACCTCGCGCGCCCAGCGCGTGAGGTCGGTCAGCGGGGCGGAAACAAGGCCGAGCAGCCGGCTGGCGATTACCCAGCACAACAAAAACGTGATGAGCAGTACGGTTGAAATCACCGCGAGAAAACGGCCCGCCATCGGGCGCCATCGCCCTGTGACGGCGGCCACCCGCAACACCCCAATGCGCTCTGCCCGGATGCGAACATCCTCTTCGACCACCGTAACGCGTTCCCCCCAAAACTCGCGCGGTCTCAATCTGCCATCCGTTGAGGCAATGCCATCGAGCACTTTGCCCTGCGTATCGCGCACTTCAGCCCAGATGATATTGGGGTCGCGAGCGAGCGCGCGCAGGTTGTCATCGAGCGTTTCGTTATCGGCAAGGCTCACCGCCGCCGCGATGTCCTCGGCCACCACCTTGGCAAGCGTCTGCAGATAACGCGTGTCCTGGGCGTTGATCATCTGGATCTCGATCAATCCAAAGCCGGCCCCAGCGATCAGCAAACCCGTCGCCACGATTGCCTGCACGAGGAGGGCAATCTTGCCGGTGATCGGCAGGTCGCGTAGCTTGCGCTGCATCCGACGAATCACAATCATGGCCGCACCTTCGCGCCCGACTTGCGAATCGTGCCGAGCTTCAGCAGTTTGGAGCTGATCATCAGGCGGCTTTGCGCCATGGCATCCCAGTCGACTTCGAAGCGCAGCTTGCCGTCTTCCTCGAACAGCAGCACGATGGCGCCGTTGTCGTAGAGCGACGGGTTGGCCGTGATCGTCAAAACAGGCAATCCCTTGGCCGCCTGCAGGAGCTCTTCAGACTTCTTGCCACGCGTTTCGCCGAGAAACAACACCTGACACTGCCGTGCTTCGGCCGGCGACTTCACGCTTCGTGTCTCAATCGTCCGTCCCCCCACGGCCTTGCTTGTCAGAATGCTCTGCAGCGCTGCCTCGAGATCGGCGTTGCCCGCAATGCCGATCGTAACCGTGCCTTCCCCTTTATCGGGCCATTCCGAGAATCGAACAAGACTTACCAGAAATGCGGCTCGCAGTGATTCTTCAGATCGTTGCTGCGCGGCAATTCCGTCGCCGCACACAAGTGTGCCGGCGAGGAGAAGAGCCGCGAGTTTTGCCGCGATTTTGTGCAAGTTGCCCGAACCTAGAACTGCATCATCCAGCGGAGAATCCAGTTTCGCCGCGACGGCACCGAGTAGGCGAACAGCGTCGCCAGGTACTCCTGCCGGGTGTGTCCCGCCGCATCCTGCACGATAAGGCTGATGTCCTGATTGCGCCGTGGTTTGTAGCCCAAACGCAGATCCAGCCGCAGGTAACCGGGGATGTTGTAATACGCAATTTTGTCTACTGCGAACGCCGTCGCATCGAGCTGCAATCTGCTACCCAGATTCCAGTACGATCTCGCCTTGAGTTGATGTCGCGGGCTTTGCGCGTACGCCACCTGAAAGGGATCCTTTGACCCGGACGCAATGCTCTGCTGTTCGTCGAGGAAGGAATAGGATCCATGCAGCTTCCAGTTGCGGTGTACGCTGCGTGTCGCCGTGATCTCAACCCCGCGGCTGACTCCGTAGCGACCATTGCCAAGCGGCACAAACTGCAGAAAGGAAGTTCCGAAGGGGACGCCAGGCGTCGGAATGCGTCGGCCGAGCTCAAAAGAGACAAGGCGGCTGTAATTGGTGTGGAACGCATTGATGTCGAGCGACCACAGCTGCTTATGCTGGGTGCGATAGCCGCCCGCCCATTCCCGCGCTACCTCGGAGATCAGGTTGCGATTGCCCTGGAGTAGGGCATCAAGCCTGACCCCCTGCACGGTCGTCTGGGCAAACGGCACATCGATCAGGTCATGCTCCACACGAGAGGGCAAACGTACGGCCCTTGACCACGACGCCCAGAAGGTATGATTCTTCCGAAGATCAAAGCTGAGACGCACCTCGGGTTGCCACTCCGGGCCGGTGTAAACGTTGTGCTCAAACCGCACGCCCACGGCAAGCGTCAATCGATCGCGAAACTTGCGCCACTCATCGCGCACAGTGACGCTGGTGATCCAGTCGTTGCGGTTGCTTTCAAACAACTGATAACGATCCCCATCCACCAGTGAATCCGTCGTCAACCGCGCCCCGGCGGCAATGCTCAATTCGTGATTCTCTCCCAGCGGCCGGCGGTGCTGGATCTGAAAGTCGCTCATGTCGAGGCGGAGCCGCTGCGTTCCGCTCTCCCGTGTCGAGCGATCGCCAAACCACTGCAAGGTGGTCTCCCCGCCATTGTCATGCGCCCGTGTCCAGCCAAACTGAAAACTGCCTCCTGGCGCATTCTCACCATCGCGGCGCTGCGTGGCTACAAACTGACGGTTGAACGTCCAGGTCAACACGTTGAGGTCTGAGTCATAGATCATCCCCTGTGCCTGAATCTGGTCGCGTCGCGTGGGCTGCCAGTCCATGCGGAATCCAAAGCGCGATGTGGATCCGTCCTGGCTATAGTTGGTGGAGTCACTGGTGACTGAGCGGTCTCCCGACTCCGTTACGTTGGATTGGCGTAGTAGTGATGCATTCGGCGAGTAGAAGTCGCGACTGTAGTGTTTTCCCCAGACGCGATAGAAGAGCTTCTCGCCGATCTGGCCCCCGTAGCGGTATGCGCCGAAAAGGCGCTCCTTCGATCCTGTTCCCGCCACCACAATGCTGCCCTGAGTCGCCTTGGCCGAGCGCGTGATGATGTGGATTACGCCGTTTACCGCATTCGAACCCCACGATACCGCCCCTGTCCCGCGGATCACTTCAATCCGGTCGATGTCCTCGAGCAGCAGGTCTTGCGTATCCCAATACACGCCAGAGAAAAGCCGGTTGTAGACGGAACGGCCATCGATCATGACCTGCATTTTGTTGGCATACTGGCCCAGACCACCGCGAGCGGAAATGGCCCACGAGTAGGCATTGATGCGTGCCACCGTCAAACCCGGTACGATGCGCAGCAAATCAGGAATTGTCTGCGCCCCACTGCGGCGTATGTCTTCCTGCGTGATGACGTAAACTGCCGCCGGCGCCGTCGCCACGCGTTGTGCCTTGCGGCCGACGCTGGTGACTGGCACGTTCAAAATCTCCTCAATAGACAGGTCGGCCACGCCTTCGACAGGCTTGGTCTGCTGGCCTGATGCTGCGACGAGGCACAGGAATAGCCCGATGCAGCAAACAAGGGTGTGCAACTGCGGGCTGCGGGTCGACTTCACGTCAGCCTTATCGACCCGCTTGCCCGCAGCGTGAATGAGGCTTAGATTAAGCTACTGAGCTCACGCCATTTGCGGCCCTGCGATTCGGCCACTGCAGGATAAGTGATTTCTCCCGCATAAGTGTTGATGCCTTCAGCAATCGCAGCGTTCTGCGTGGCTGCCTTGGGCAAGCCCTTGTCAGCAATCTGCATCAGGTAAGGGATGGTCGCATTCGTCAATCCAAACGTCGACGTATGTGGCACGGCTGCCGGCATGTTCGTCACACAATAGTGCAACACGCCATCGACGTAGAAGATCGGGTCGGTGTGCGTCGTCGGGCGACTTGTTTCAAAGCATCCGCCCTGATCAATCGCCACATCCACCAGCACGCTGCCTTTTTTCATCGCCGCGAGCATTTCGCGGCGCACGATCTTGGGCGCGCTGGCCCCGGGCACCAGCACGGCGCCGATCACCAGATCGGCAAGGCGAAGTGCTTCGCGCACGGTGTAAGTGTTTGAGGCGAGGGTCACCACCTGGCTCGAGTAGATGTCGTCGAGCTCGCGCAGGCGGTTCAGATTCTTGTCGATGATGGTGACGTGTGCGCCAAGCCCAACGGCGATCTTCGCCGCATTGTGGCCCACCACACCGCCGCCAATGATGACGACATTAGCCGGGGCAACACCGGGAATCCCACCGAGGAGAATCCCCCGGCCGCCATTCGGCCCTTCGAGATACTGGGCGCCGATTTGCACGCCCATGCGCCCGGCCACTTCGCTCATCGGCGTCAGCAGCGGCAGGCTGCCATCTTTCTCGCGAATCGTCTCATAGGCGACGGCATTCACCTTCTTCTCCATCAGGCTTGCCGTCAACTCGGGCAGGGGAGCGAGGTGCAGGTAGGTGAAGAGGTTCAGCCCGGGGCGGAAGTAAGCCACCTCCGACGGTTGCGGCTCCTTTACCTTCACCACCAATTCGGCTTTCGCCCACGCTTCGGCGGCAGTCTCCACCACCGTGGCTCCAGCCTCGCGGTATTCTTCATCGGTGATCGAACTGCCGAGGCCTGCCCCGGATTCGACATAAACCGTATGCCCGTGCTCAACCAGCGCGGTAACGCCGCTCGGCACCAGCCCCACGCGTGTTTCGTGGTCTTTGATTTCTTTGGGTACGCTGATAATCATCTTTTTCCAGCGTATCGGATGATCTAGAATCGCGCTGTAAGTGAAATGCGGGCCGTGCGGGCAAAGCCCGGCGTGAGGTTGTTATTGTTGTGCGCGTTGATGATGTAGTTGCGATTGGTCAGGTTTTCGATGTTCGCCTGCAGCTTCAGTCGTTCGCTCAACTGGTAGAAAACTCCCGCGTCCGCCCGCGTAAAGCCGGGGATGCGAACGGTGTTGTCGATCGAGGCAAACATCATGCTCTGGTGGATCAGGCCGATGCCACCGCTCAGCCGCGGCAGGATGCGGTAGTGGTTCCACAGCGATACGCTGTTGCGCGGAACCTGCGCGACATGCTGGCCCGGCATCGCGGCAGAGGTGCGCGAGGTAATGCGTGCGTCCTGCAGTGCGTAGCCGCCCGCCACGCTCCAGTTGCGCGTGATTTTGCCGTTGAGCGAGAATTCAAAGCCTTTGCTGCGCTGCGACCCCGTCTGCACGATCACAGCCGGATTGTTCGGGTCCGGAGCTGTCGTGTTCAGGCGATCGAGCCAGTAATAAGCCGCCCCGAGGGAGAGCCCACGACGCAGGTCCCACTTGGCGCCCACCTCATAGTTCTCAAACTTTTCCGGCTTTAGCGTCTGCGTTGTGGCCGTCAGCGAAGCAAATTGATCACCACTGCTGGGCAGGTAGCTCACACTGTAGTTGCCGTAGACCGAAACGGAATCCATCGGCTTAAGCACCACGCCCACTCGCGGCGACACCATGTTGTCAATGCGCCGCAGCCTGGCCGATGTGCGCTGATTCAGCACGTTCTGGTCGAAGTGGTCGAGCCGTGCCCCGGCCACCACCTGCACCCAGCGCGCCAGTTCAATCTGGTCCTGCACATAAACGGCGCCCACCCGCGTCACCACACGATTATTGGCATCTGTTGCGCTTTGGCGGAAGGTGACGGGCGTCCAATCCACCGTCGCGTCGAGCGGCACGCTAATGCTGGTTGCCGTGTTGTTGAAATAGCCGGTGTTGCGCAGGCTGTAGGTTAGCTGCCGGCCGATTTCGGTGCCGACGAGCAGCGTATGCCGGATGCCCCCGGTCTTGAGACCCCTCACGACATCCGTCTGATTAAAGAAGTTCGTGCGATTGGTCGCATCGTCGTAAGCAGACAGCGCCACCAGTGTGCGCGCGCTGTTCACCGCGCCTGGAAACACATTGCCGTAGTACTTGTCGTAATTGCCGACCAACGTCTGGTTGCGCACGTTCCAGGCGCCCCACTGCTGTTCCACAATGATGTTGCCGAGATTCACGCGCGCTCTGGCGCGGCTGACATCGGGATTGCCGAAGTACTGCGTGCGATCCACCGCAAGTGGCAAGCCCTGGAAGGAAGGAACACCGCGGTCCACCAGACGGCCATCATTGAAGTACTCGTAGCCAATGCGCACCTTCGTCGTGCTGGTGGGCAGCAGCGTCAACGTCGGCGCAATCCCGTAGCGGCGCAGTTCGCCGTATTGACGAAAGCTGCCTGAATCTTCAAACATCGAGTTCAACCGGAAGGCGGCCCAGCGGTTGATTGGCTGATCAAAATCCCCGGCGACACGCTTGTGGCCAAACGGTCCACCCTGCACAATCAGCTCTCGGTACGGTGTGAAGCCGGCTTCTTTGGTCACGCGGTTCAACACGCCACCACCACCGCCACGCCCAAAGATCATCGCGTTGGGGCCCTTGAGCGCCTCCACGCGCTCAAGGTTGTACAGATCGCGGTAGTACTGCACGTCGTCGCGGACGCCATTCACAAAGAAGTCGGCCGTTGTGGCGTTGCCGCGAATAACGGGCGCATCCCGGTGGCCTTCTCCTTGTGCCATCGTGATGCCGGGAACATAGCGGACCACATCGGCCATGCTCATCATGGCCTGATCACGAATCTGCTCGCTCGGAATCAACGAGATCGACTGCGGAATGTTCACAATCGCCGTCGGCGTCTTGGTGCCGGTGCGCGTGTCGAGTACCTGGTAGCCAATCTTCTCGGTTACGGTCACCGTCAGGTTCGATCCTTCTACCGGCAACACAATTTCAATTGCTCCAAGGGACCCTTCCCGCAAAACCAGCACCTTGTTCGCCTTGAGAAAGCCATCCATACGCGCCGAGATCTCCACCCGCTCCAGGCCCGCAAGGCTGAGAGAAAATTGAAACTCGCCCAGCTGGCTCGTCATAACCTTTTGCTTTTCAATGCCTTGCGCGACCAGCTCAACCGTCGCGCCCTGCAATGGAGCGCCTGTCTGGTCGAGCACTTTGCCAGTAATGTTTACTGCCGCAGAGGAAGCAGCCATGGCAACGCCGAAGCAGGTGAAAAGTACAGTGTTGATGAAATATTGCAGCCAGCGAGAAGGGAAGTTCATGAAAGGAAAAGCTTTAACGTGAAGCGTAGTGAGAATGTGCAAACCATTTGCACTAAATCTCATCTCAACATCCCGGACCGAAATAGTCAAGGACAAATTTGGTCCACGATTATTTTTCCTGCACAAACGCAAAAAAGCCCAGCACGCATGCTGGGCTCTTGCTCAAAATCCTGTTTTCTACAGTAGTCAGTTCCGTTGCGGCTCGTTGAAGTTTTGGTCCGCAGCCACCACACCACCACCGGAACCACCGGGGACAGGCAGGCTCAAATTGTTGTCATACTTCGGACCGAGGCCAAGTGCGATGAGCATCTTGGAGTCAATCTTGCCGTCGACCCTGGTCTTTTGGTCGGCCTCAAATCTCTTGAGCGCGTCCACGCTCTCGGCGTTCCATACGCCGCTGGCTTGCCCCGCCAGATATCCCCGTTCAATCAGGGCTTGCTGCACCATCCGGATCCGGTCTGAAGCCGGTGCGGCGGGCGCCACGGGTTTCCTCGGGATGGGCTTGCGATAGGCAACTACCTTTCCCGACTTCGATCGTGTTGAGGTTGCCCTCGTCGCCGTTCTGGCCTTGGCCGCAGCCAGCTTTGCTTTCGCCTGCGGCTTTGCGGCTGCAAAACCGAGGGATGTGCAAAGGCAGACTACGAGTAGGGTTACTGCCGGACGCGAAATCACCATAGGATCATACCAAAAATAATATATCGGGTGTAGGACCTACACCCGATAGTGTTGCTTTTCGATGAATTGAGATTTAAGCGGGTTTTGCACCACGGAAACGGTTGATCTGTTTCACTACGATAAAAATAGTGAAAGCAATGATGAAAAACTCGAGTGAGGTTTGGATAAAGTTGCCGTAGGCGATTACGGGCGCACCCGCTTTCGTCGCCTCATCGAGTGTCTTCAATTCCTTGTCACTGAGATTCAGGAACAGATCCTTAAAGGCCACTTTGCTCGTCAGCAACCCTAGTGGCGGCATGATGATGTCGTTCACAAGCGACGTTGTGATCTTGCCGAACGCGCCTCCGATAACGACACCAACTGCCAGGTCAAGGACGTTGCCGCTAACCGCAAACGCCTTAAATTCTTCCATCATGGACATGTGGACTATCTTCCTTTCCCCAGCATTTATGGCTTTTGCGGCTTCGGTTTGTCCTTGGTCGGGGCTTCCTCAACCACATCGCCGAACTTGATGTCCGACTCTGCGCCAAAACGCTTATAGTCCTGATATTTTATGGTCAATTTGATCGGAACGACACTATCGGGGAAAACTAAAGTGTCGGCCGAGGAGGTATAGGTCGGAAACCAGTACTTGCCATCGATCTGCTCGCGGTAGGTCTCAAACTTCGGATATTGGCTGTTTGCGTTGCGCTTTTTGCCCATCGGACGGCCGTAGGTCTTGACGATCTGGAGTTCCTGATCGTCCACCCACGCCGTGCCGGCAAAGTAGCGCTTGCCCGGCTCCACCTTCTTCGGCTTGATGGCAAACACGTAGCACGGCACCTCGTCCACCAGCTCATGGCCCAGGTAGCGCACGTAATAATTGTCGAGCTCCTCGTTCGTCAGCACGAACGGCAGCGTGTCCCGCATGTCCTGCAGGTCCTCCGGCTCGAGAATGAGGTTTTTCAGCGATTGGGGCGGGGCATACACCACCTTCTCCGTCTTCTTGCCCTCGAGGAACACCCAGTCGGCCGTCATCTCAAACTTGCCGATCACCCGTGCCCTTCCGGGGTCGTACTCGCTCATCTTCGTGATCTGGCGGTAGGTGTACATCTGCCGCGCGCGCGAGAAGTCCGACTCCTTCTGGGCAAACTTCTTGATGATCGTTTCGATCTCGGCCGGCGTCGGGTCCTTCAGGGTTACCGCCGCGCTCAGCCCGCAGGCCATTGCCAACAACACAACAAGTGGTCTCATGACAGTTACCTCAACAGATGTTTTGCAATCACAACACGTTGCATATTGCTCGTGCCTTCGTAAATCCGACCGATCTTGGCGTCCCGGTACAACTTCTCCACCGGGTACTCCCGAGTAAAACCCACGCCGCCAAACACTTCCACTGCCCGGCTGGCTACATTCTCGGCGATCTGTGAAGCATAATACTTCGCCATCGCCGCCTGATGTACAAATTCCTCACCCGCATCGCGCAGCCGCGCGGCGTTATACACCAGCAGGCGCGCCGCCTCCACCTCTACCGCGCTCTCGGCGAGCGTAAACTGCACGCCTTGAAACTCCCCGATCGCCTTGCCAAACTGCTTGCGCTCCTTGGCGTACTTCACCGCATGGTCAAGCGCACCCTGGGCCAGCCCCACCATCTGCGCCCCGATGCCGATGCGCCCTTCGTTCAGCGTTTCAATCGCAATCTTGTATCCCTTG
>CAZBTA010000096.1:0-1575 GCA_964494515.1 uncultured Bryobacter sp. | reverse complement strand
CCCACCTCGCCCAGCACCGCATTCGCCCCCACCCGCACATGGTCGAGCACCACCTCGCAGGTCGACGAGGCACGAATGCCCATCTTGTCTTCCTTCTTGCCCACCTTGAGCCCGGCCGCTTCGCGCTCCACGAGAAAACATGTGATTCCTTTGTAGCCGAGCTCCGGGTTGACCGTGGCAAACACCAGAAACAACCCCGCCTCGGCCGCATTCGTGATCCACAGCTTTTGCCCGGTGATCTCCCAGCCATCGTCCACTGCCTTCGCGCTCGCCACCAGCGCAAACGCATCACTGCCCGCCCCGGCCTCGCTCAGCGCGTAGCTGCCCACGGTATCGGTGGCCAGGCGTGACAGATACTTCTCCTTTTGTTCCGCTGTGCCCCAACGCGCAATGGCATTGTTCACGAGCGTGTTCTGCACATCCACGCAAACGCTTACCGCCGGGTCCACCATCGCCAGCTCTTCAATCAGCAGAATGCTCTGAAAGAACGTCCCCGCCTGTCCACCATATTCCTCTGCCACATCGGTGCCCATCATCCCCTGGGCGAACAGTTTCTTGAGCAACCCAGCGTCGAGCTTGCCCTCTTCGTCCATCTTGCGCACCAGCGGCGCCACTTCCTTGCGGGCAAACTTGCGCACTACATCGCGAAACATCAGTTCTTCTTCGCTCAGGCGGGTCAACGGCTGCATGGCACCTTTGATTCTACGCCCGCCGAGTGTTCGCCTGTAAGCGTGCTGTCCCATAAGCGGACACTTGCCTCTTCGTGTGCAGCAAAAGTCATACTCGCTAACTCTCTCAAATCAAACCACTTTTCCTGAACTTTCCAGATTGGCGCGCGGTTTGCATCTGGTAAAGTCAAGACTTATGGACATCAAGCGCGAAGGCATCGGGAAAAAGAAGCTGATCCGCCGGGTAGTACTCGGTGTCGTGGCTGTTGCGGCGATTGCCGGCACTACTTATGGTCTCAGCCGGTTGAAGCCCGCCGCCCCCAACGTTGAATCGGCCACTCTCTGGTTTGGCACTGCCAAGCGCGGCCCGATGCTGCGTCAGGTTCGCGGTCTCGGCACGCTTGTCCCCGAAGAGATCCTCTTTGTTCCGGCCACCACGGAAGGCCGTGTTGAGAAGCGCCTCATGTTGCCAGGCACCAACGTCAAGGCCGGCACCGTGATCCTCGAGCTCTCCAATCAGGAGCTGATGACCGCGCTGAACGATGCCCAGTGGGCCGTCAAGGCCGCTGAATCGGAATATAACGACCTCAAAGTACGCCTGAATCGCGAGAAGCTCGAACAGAAAGCCCGCACCGCCCAGGTGCAAAGCGAGCAGGTGCAGGCCGCGCTCACCTACGATCGCGACCTCAAGCTCTCCCGCGAAGGCCTTACGCCCGACCTCACTCTCAAGCTCTCCAAGGCGAAGGCTGATGAACTGGCCGGCCGTCTTGAGATTGAACGCGAGCGCCTCGCCCAATCTGACGACATGATCCGCGCCCAGCTCGAAGCCAAGCGCGTCAATATCGAGAAGCTGCGCGAAGCCTACACTCTTAAGAAAAAGCAGGTGGCAGACCTCGCCATCCGCGCT
>CAZBTA010000095.1:0-18074 GCA_964494515.1 uncultured Bryobacter sp. | reverse complement strand
GCCCTTCGGCAGTGACGTTCCAGCGCCGGATCACGCGCGTCTCCTTCTCCCACCCGAGCACGCTCACACTCGCCGTGCTCAGCGCCAGATGCCGTGCTGCCTGCGGCGCCATGCCGAGGTACTTCGCCGCCAGCAGCCGCAGCAGATGGCCATGCGCGAACAGCAGCACATCCCCATCCGCCGCCAGCGCCTTCTCGATCACGTTGCCCGTGCGCGCGTACACCGCGTCAATGGTTTCCCCACCCGGCACCTCGTGCGTCCACACCGACCAGTCCGGCACCGTCTCGCGAATGTCCGCCGCCGTCCGGCCTTCATACTGCCCGTAGTTGAACTCGCGCAGATCATCCAGATACTGGGCCCCCGCGCTGTAGCCCGCAATCTCACACGTCTTGCGTGCCCGCTGCAACGGGCTCGAAAACACTGCCGCAAACTGCTTGCCCCGCAATAGCTCCGGCAGCCGCCGCGCCTGTTCTTCGCCCTCCGGGTTCAGTGCCAGATCTGTCCATCCTGTATGCTGCCCACTCAGGCTCCACGCCGTTTCCCCATGCCGCACCAGCCAGATTTCGTGCTTCACTTCTGCAATGCCTTTCGAATCGTAAAGTCGTACGCCGCAGTTCCCACAATACCGCCAAGGAAGGGAGCAAAGAATGGAATCACCCACGCCCCGCTGCCATCTGTCAGCCCGTTGTTCTTGAACCCCGCGACAACCGTAAAGATCCGCGGCCCGAGATCACGCGCCGGATTGATCGCATACCCATGCAGCGCGCCAAAGCTCATCCCGATCGCCACCACGATGCTGCCCACCAGTACCGGTGTCATCCACGCCGGCGCCCCGACGTTGTTCTCATCCGTCAACGCCATCACGAGAAACAGCAGCAGCGCTGTGCCGAGCACCTGATCCACAAACCCCGCCAGCGGTACATCCGGAAAAGCCGGGAACGTTGCAAACACCCCCGCGGTCTTCTCGAGCATCGGGTCCACCTTCAGAAACGCCGGCCGGTAGTTGAAGAACACAATCGCCGCCCCGCAGAACGCACCCAGCATCTGCGCCGCCATGTAGGGCACTACCTTGCCCCACGAAAATCCGCGGAAGATCGCCACCGCCAGCGTCACCGCCGGGTTCAGGTGCGCGCCGCTTACCTTCGCGCTCACCGCCACGCCCATCATCACGGCCAATCCCCAGCCAAATGTGATGTTCGTGTAACCACCGTTCACTATCTCTCCCGGCACCCCGCTGCCGAACAGTTGCACCATCGCAACCACCCCACCGCCGAACAGAAGAATGATCATCGTGCCAAAAAACTCGGCGGCCAATTCATAGAGAAGAGAAGCAGGCATTTCGCGATTCTATACTGGAAGACAATGCGATTGGCGCTACTGCTCCTCACCACCACGGCTTTCGCCCAACAGAACCTTGCCGAGTACGTCAAAGCGAACTACACGAAGTACGAACACCGCATTCCCATGCGTGATGGCAAACGCCTCTTCACTTCGATTTATGTGCCCAAGGATTCTTCGCAGTCCTGGCCGTTTTTGATTTCGCGCACCCCCTACAGCGTCGCCCCCTACGGTGTGGACAAGTACCGCCCGGTGCTGGGGCCCGGTGAGCCCTTCACGAAGGCCGGCTACATCTTCGTCTACCAGGACGTCCGTGGCCGCTACATGAGTGAAGGTGAATTCATCGAGATGACCCCGCACGGCAACAAGATCAACGAGTCCACCGATACTTACGACACCATCGAATGGCTGCTCAAGAACATCAAGCCCAATAACGGTCGCGCCGGCATCGTCGGAATTTCTTACCCCGGCTTTTACGCCGCCGCCGGCATGGTCGATGCCCACCCGGCCCTCAAGGCCGCCAGCCCCCAGGCCCCCATCATCGACCTGTTCAATGGCGACGACGCCTATCACAATGGCGCCTTCTACCTGACGGCCAACTTCGGCTTCTACGCGTTCTTCGGCAAGAAGAAGACCGAGCCCGAGCTGCCCAACCCGAATGCGAGCCGCTTCGACTTCGGCACTCGCGACGGCTACGACTTCTATAAGCGCCTTGGTCCGCTCGCCAACGCCGACGAAAAGTACTTCAAGCGCGAGAGCCCCTACTGGAACGACCTGCTCGCCCACACCACTTACGACGACTTCTGGAAGGCGCGCAACCTCGCCACCCACGTCAAGAAGATCACCCCCGCCGTACTCACCGTGGGCGGCTGGTTTGACGCCGAAGACCTCCAGGGCCCCTTCAAGCTCAACAACGCGCTCCGCACCCAAAGCCCCGAGACGAATCACACGCTCGTCATCGGCCCCTGGGTCCATGGCGGCTGGGCCCGCGGCGATGGTGACAAGCTCGGGCCGGTCACGTTCAACCAGAAGGCTTCGCCCTGGTTCCGCACCAATGTGGAGTTGCCGTTCTTCGAGTACCACCTCAAGGAAAAGAAAGACCCCAAGCTCGCCCGCGCCATCATCTTCGAGACCGGTTCCAATCGCTGGCGCAACTTCGACCAGTGGCCGCCCAAGGGTGAGGCTGCCCGCTTCTATCTGCAGCCCAACGGCAAGCTCGCGCTCACCGCGCCAACTGTTGCCGACAGTGCCGACGAATACACCGCCGACCCCGCCAAGCCCGTTCCCTTCATCGGTTACACCGTGCTCGGCATGGAACGCGAGTATATGACCGCTGACCAGCGCTTCGCCGCCTCGCGCCCCGATGTGCTCACGTTCACCTCCGATGTTCTGGAAGAAGACCTGATCGTCGCCGGCCCGATCTCGCCGTCTCTGTTTCTTGAATCCACCGCCACTGACGCCGATTACGTCGTCAAATTGATCGACGTCTACCCCGACGACTATCCCGAGATCGGCGGCTACCAGCAGCTCGTGCGCGGGGAACCGTTCCGGGCCAAATTCCGCGAATCGATGGAGACGCCCAAGCCCCTGATCCCTGGCAAGCTGTTCGAGATCAACTACTCGATGCCCGATATCTGCCACGTCTTCCGCCGCGGCCATCGCGTCATGATCCAGATCCAGAGCTCGTGGTTCCCGCTCACCGACCTAAACCCTCAGAAGTTTGGAGATATCCCGAATATGAGGGCATCAGACTTTGTTAAGGCTACGCATAAGGTGTTTCACGACTCCCGCCGACCGAGCTCGGTGTCATTTACACGCTTGTCGATTACGCAATAATAAGGGTAGTGCTGAGGAGCCGCGTCTTTCATCAGCGCTTGTCTCTGATCGCTGGCATCGCCTTGCTGGCGATTGCCCGGTTGCCCTTGCCTGCGGCACCGCCTGTTAAACCGTCTCACGCTTCGGTCCGAACGTGGTCAAGCCTGAACGGACTCGCTGAAGAATCCATCTTTCAGATTGCTGAAACTGTGGATGGACAGATCTGGCTCGCCACGCGCGACGGACTTGTCCATTTCGACGGTCAGTCTTTCTATTCCGTAAATCTCGGCCTCCGCAACAATTCCTTTGGCGCCCTGTTCGTTCGCGAAGACTCCATTTGGGCCGGGGGCAGAGAAGTACTGGCGGTCTCCCACAAGGACGCTTTTCAGTCGTTCATCAATCCCCGCTTTGACGTCACTTCTTTTCCGCGCGGCCCCAAAGATTACTTTGGCATCCTCGAGATGTCTTCAGCGCGCGACGGAAAAATCTGGATCGTACGCAGCGAAGGCGTGTACCTGTTTGATCCCGCGAAGCCCAAGGACAAACCTGTCCTGACCTACAAATCTCCCAGCGGTGACAACATCTGCTCGTTCCATGAAGGTCGCGACGGGCGGGAATGGATCGGGACCGACTCGGGCCTGTTCGAGCGCATCAACGGTGTCTGGCGGGCGGTGCCCGGGGCGCCTCGCGACGTGCGCAAGATTCTGCTGGCGCGCTCCGGCACGTTATGGATCTATGGCGCCGACGGCATCCGCGCCATGACCAAAACCGGGGTGAAGCACTACGTGCGTCCCGAGATGATCTCCGTTGAGCCGACGCGCGGGCTGATCGAAGATCGTGATGGCAATATCTGGGTCGGCATCATGGCCGGGGTCATCCGCATCCGGCCGGATGGAGAAGATGTGTTTGACTTCCGGCCGCGTGTGCGGTCGGACGATTTGTTCCAGACGCTGCTGCAGACCGTGGATGGCTCGATTTGGGCGGGTTCGAAGTGGGGCAGCCTGGCGCGAGTAGCCGAGCCGGAGTTTAATGCGATCGACCAGCGCGACGGCATGCCGGATTCTTCGACAAGCTCTGTCGTGGAAGATACCTCCGGGCGGCTTTGGCTGGGCGCCCGTTCGAGCGGCATCTTCTACGTGGAGCAGAACGGCAAGCTGAATCAACTGCCAGGCACGGGAGGCCACTTCAATTACGCGATGGCCGCGCTGCCGCAGGGTTCGCTGCTGTATCTCGATACGTTGGGTCTGCACCATATTGAGAACGGCAAGACTGAGACGATCTTCAATCAGCGCGTGCTTGCCCCGGGCTACTACCGGGCGCTTTCAAAACCGACAGCCCGCGAGATCTACATGGGCGATTCGCAGAAGCTCTATCGAATACCCTTACCAATCCGTGGCAAAGCGCAAATGGAGCCGCTTGCCGAGCTCTCGATTCCCCGTACAATCATTCCCGCTGCAGACGGGATCTGGGCGATTAGTTGGGACCGTGGCGTCTTCCACTACCAGAATGGGCGGACGCAGTACTACCCGCTTGCTCTCACCAACGACATCAATGGCTTCACGATGTTTGAGCTTTCGGATCGCTACTTTCTGATCGGCACCAGCGCGGGCATCATGGCGTTCGACCGGCAGGCGAAGAAGTTTTTGACGCGCGAGCCGCTGTTTCCGCAGGAGCAGGTGTTTACAATCCAACCCGACCTGCGGGGAAACCTATGGCTGGGCTGCCGGCGGGCGCTGCTGGCCTCGCCGCTGGCGGAGGTTCGGGACTACTTTCTCGGCAAGGGCATGCCCGTGTTCCCGTTGCGGTTTACAGCGCAGCAGGGGCTGCCGAGTGTGAACTTTGGCCTTGGCACCTCATCGATCAGCCATCTGCGGAGCAACGGCGAGCTGTGGTTCGCCTCGGTCAAGGGGGCGATCTACTTCAAGCCGGAAGACCTCGCGCGATCGGGCGTCGAGGTGCGTTGCGCCGTGTCGGGTTTGCTCGCCAATGGCATTGTCTACCCGATCAACTCGCGGATCGTGCTGCCAGCCGGCACCACCAATATCGAAGTGCGCTATACCGTGCTCGGTGGTCGCGCGGCGGAGCAACCGGTGTTCCGCTATCGCCTGCAGACGGGCAATGACCCATGGACGGAGACCTCGGTTACTTCGGCGACCTTCAGTCGCCTCTCGCCCGGTGAGTACCGCTTTGAGGTTCAGGGCCGCACCAACGTCATGGACTGGGCAAGCCCGATCGCGACCCTGCCCATCGTGATTGAACCTTTCTGGTACCAGCGTCCGGCGGTAATTGCGACGTTTGGCGTCGCGGCGTTGGTCTTGCTGGTGTTGGGAATCCAGTACCGCCGGTCAGCCGCGGAGCGGGCGCGCCAGGAACTCGAAAAGCGTGTCGCCGAGCGGACGGCCGAGCTGGCGCTGGCCCGGCAGGAGGCCGTGCAGGCGGCTGAGGCCAAGGCGAACTTTCTCGCCACCATGAGCCACGAGATCCGCACGCCCATGAACGGCGTCATCGGCATGCTCGATGTCTTGCGCTCCACCCCACTTAACGAGGAACAGCAGCGGATCCTGCGGGTCGTAGCCAGCTCGGGCAACTCGCTGGTCTCTATCGTCAATGACATCCTGAACCTGGCCAAGATCGAGTCGGGGCGGCTTGAGATCGAGCCGGTGGTCTTCTCGCTGCAAGAGCTGGTCGAGAACCTGCGCGAGCTGTTTGAGCCGCAGGCCTCAGCCAAGGGCATTGCCTTTCAGACCAGGATGGACGCAAGCCTGTCGCCGTGGCGCATGGGGGACGTGACGCGGCTGACCCAGATTCTGACCAATCTGATCTCAAACGCGATCAAGTTTACGGCGAGTGGTGAAGTTTTGCTTGCCGTGGATGCCGCCGGGGGCGACGCGGTGCGCTTTGTGGTGCGCGATACGGGGATTGGCATCCCGCAGGAGAAGCTATCCATCATCTTTGAGCCCTTCACACAAGCTGACTCATCCACCAATCGCCGCTTCGGTGGCACGGGGCTTGGGCTGGCGATTTGCCAGCGCCTGGCCGAGCTGATGCATGGCACGCTGGCGGTGGAGAGCAAGGTGGATCAGGGGTCGACCTTTACGATGCGGGTGGCCCTCGCCAGAGCCGAGGCTCCCAGCCGCAATGTCGAGAAGGTTTCCCTGCAGGTGCACCTGAGCGTGCTGGTGGTGGAAGACAACGCGGTCAACCGGCATGTAGCATCAAGCCTGCTGAAGCGCTTTGGTTGTGTGGTGAAGACGGCGAATGATGGCTTTGATGCACTGACGCAGGTTGAGCAGGAGCGCTTTGATCTGATCTTTATGGATTGCCATATGCCGGGGCTTGACGGGTTTGAGGCGACACGGCGCATTCGCGCCCTCGATCATCCCAATGCCGTTACGCCGATTGTGGCTATCTCGGCTGGCGTGCTGAAGGAAGAAGTGGAGAAGTGTCGCGAGGCGGGCATGAACGCCTTCCTGGCCAAGCCGCTGCGCTCGGATGAGCTGGCCAATCTGCTCGAAGCACTGCACAAAAAGCAGGAAGGCCAGCCTTTCGGCTGGCCTACGAATTAACAAGTAATGAAGGTAAATGCGACTAGGCTCGCATTACATTTTCAGCCATCAGACCTTTGGGGCCCTGCTTAACTTCAAACTCTACATCGGCACCCTCGTCGAGCGAACGGTACCCGTTCATTGTGATGGCTGAGAAGTGCACGAAGACGTCTTCCCCGGTTGAACGCTGAATGAAGCCGAAGCCCTTCGCGTTGTTAAACCATTTCACTTTACCTTTTTCTTTCACCACTATTCTCCTGACTCTTTGGGCCCTCGGAGGTGGACCCCGTAAAAACTTCGCTTGATTCTCTCAAAGGGTTTTTTCTTACGCAATAGAAAAGTTGCTGCAACACGCAATAAAATCTGTTAACCTACGCGGCGCAAGGCGATGAAATAGCGAATGGATGGGAAGTGCCATTCGGCGGAAAGTTGGCCGGGTAATCCTTGAAACAAATTCATTAATTCCTGTTTTTTCCAGCCAGCAGCGACACTCTTCATTCCGTCGGAGACGGTGACATCATTCCAGCCCAACAGCCATTGCGTTGCGGGCAGGAAATAGTAGGACAACCAACTGCGTTCGAGATCCTGCACAATGACCAGCTTTCGCGACACCCGAAACATTTCATGGACCAATTGTTTGGCGTCCCGCGCGTTGAAATGGTGAAGGAACAAGGAGGCATGAACCACGTCGATGCTGCCGTCGGCGAAGGGAAGCTGGAAAGCATCGGCTTGCACTCGCGGGTCGGGAGCGGCGCGCAGGTTACGGTGCATGAGGTCGAGAGAAACTGGCCGGGCGTGAGGGAAGTGGTTGCGTACGGCGACAGCAGTGTCACCGGATGCCGCACCGACGTCAAGAAATATGAAATGGTCATTGATGCCGAAGTGCGATTTGAGCTGGCGTAACAGGCGGGCCTGCGCGCCGGTCCAACGGTTGATCCGGCGGAGGTCTGCGAGGTTGAGCGCGGCGATATCGTCGCCCATCTGATCGAGGATTTCTGGTTCCAGTCGGCGTTCCATGGCACACTAACCCTTATGGACTTTTTGGCCGGTAACATGGGCTGGATCGAAGTGATCTGTGGGCCGATGTTCTCTGGAAAGAGCGAAGAGCTGATTCGGCGCCTGCGCCGGGCGATGATTGCGCGGCGGCGAGTGCAGGTATTCAAGCCTGTGATCGACGATCGGTATTCGAAGGACGAGATTGTGAGTCATAGCGAACAACGCATTCCTTCGACGGTGGTGGCGGGCTGCAGCGAGATATTGACGCTCCTTGACTGGCGGACACAGGTGGTAGGCATAGACGAGGCCAATTTCATGGGCCCCGGAGTGGTTGATATATGCAACCAACTGGCAGACGCCGGCAAACGCGTGATTGTTGCCGGACTGGATACCGATTATATGGGAAGGCCATTTCCGCCGATTCCCGATTTGCTGGCTTTGGCTGAGAGCATCACCAAAACGCTGGCCATTTGCGTGAGATGTGGAAACCCGGCCAAACAGACCCAACGTCTCATTGAGAGTGCAGACTTGATTGTTGTGGGCGCCGCCGGGATGTACGAGGCACGGTGTCGCGGGTGCTTTGAGGCAGGAGCTCCGAAGCAGGAGTACTTGCCGTTTGCCCGCCACTGAAGTCTGTTAGATTAAACGAACGAGGAGAATCGAGACATGTCAGATCAGAACTATGCACCGCAGCCTGGTGGCGATGGCGGGGGTCTGAAAATCCCCATTTTGTTTGGGGCAGTGATTGCACTGTTGGCCGCGAACGTATGGTTGTATCTGCAGTTGGATCGTCTGCGCGGCGAGATGGACAAGGTGCAGGTGCAGCTGGAAGAGAAGTTGAGCGATGTGCGTCAGACGGCGAACGCCTCGACGCAGACCAGCCGCCGCAACCTTGAAGCGATGCAGGAACAGCTTGAGACGGCGCGCCGGCAGGCGGCGATGGCCGTGGGCCAGGCAAAGGTGGAAGCCGAGCAGAAGGTAACGCAGATGGCTTCGCGGCTTGAGGCCGAACAGCGCAAGACCAAGGAACAGCTGTCGACGGAAATCACGCAGAAGGTAGGCGAGGTCACCGCCGCCACCGATACGAAGGTGGCTGAAGTGAAGACGGAAGTATCGGCCGTCAAGAGCGACGTATCGAACACGAAGAGCGAGCTCGAGAAGACCATCACCGATCTCAAGAAGGTGACTGGCGACCTTGGCGTGCAGAGCGGCTACATCGCCACGAACACGAAGGAACTCGACGCCCTCAAGCGACTCGGTGAGCGCAACTACTATGAGTTCAACCTGGGCAAGACGAAGAACCCGACCCGTGTCGGCGACATCATGATCATGCTCAAGAAGGTGGACCAGAAGAAGAATCGCTACACGATCGAAGTGACGGTGGACGACAAGCGCGTTGAAAAGAAGGACAAAACGATCAACGAACCGGTGCAGTTCCTGACCTCGAAGGCGCGTCAGCCGTATGAAATCGTGGTGAACGAAGTGCGCAAGGATGTGATTGTCGGCTACCTCGCCACGCCGAAGGTAATGGAACCGCGCAAGTAGCACTCTGTTATCTTGGAGTGAAGTGCGTTATCCAGGTGGTACATCGTATAGCACTTCCTCCATGTCGCCTGGCAATGGGGTCAAGTGGCTGCTGATCGCAAACGTCGCGGTCTTCCTGATTTACTTCTTCGCGACGTTGTTCGGGCTGGGGAGCTTGTTTGCGCCCTTTCGGCTGACGCCGGAGGACACCGTGGAGCGGCTGTTTTTGTGGCAGCCGGTCACCTATCTCTTCCTGCACGACCCGAATGGCTTCAGCCATATCCTGCTGAACATGCTGTCGTTGTACATGTTCGGCAAAACCCTTGAGGAGACCTGGGGCACGGAGCGCTTTTTGCGCTTCTACTTCAAGTGCGGCATTGGCGCCGGCTTGTGCGTGATCATTGCCGGCTACCTCACCCATACAGCTTTTGTATCCACAATTGGCGCCTCTGGCGCCATTTTTGGTTTGCTGCTGGCCTTTGGAATGCTGTTTCCGGACTCGACGGTGATGTTCAACTTCCTGTTTCCGATCAAAGCCAAGTACATGGTGATGATCATCGGGGCGATCACGTTTTTGAGCTCGCTGCAGGTGAACACGGGAGTGAGCCACATTGCGCATCTGGGCGGCATGCTGGTGGGCTTTATTCTGCTGAAGACGGAGAAACCGACCCGCCGGAACTACAAGCCCTCGCTGATGGAGCGGGCGCGGAAGGCCTGGGCCGAGTACAAGCTGCAAAGGGCACGGAAAAAGTTTCAAGTTTACATGTCCAAGCAGAACCGGAAGAATGATCCGTACGTCAATTGAGATAAAGTGATGACCATGAAGCCGATTTTCCTTGCAGTGTTGGTAGGCGCGCTCAGTTTTGGACTGCTTGCGCAGAGTGGTGGCCCGAAGAAGGAATCTGGCGAGACGGTGGCAAAGCCCCGCAAGAAGGGAAGCAGCGAAGCGCCGGCCGAGCCGGAGCAGGAAAAGATTCCCTCGAAGCTGAACCGCAAGGACCAAACGCTGCCGGAAGGTGTGCCGACGTTCCGCTCGGATTCGTTGAGCGTGAACGTGGATGTCGCTGTGCTTGACAACAAGGGCCGGTTTATCCCGAACATCCCGCAAGACCGGTTTCGCATTCTTGAGGACAATATCCCGCAGAAGCTTTCGAACTTCAGCATGGGCGAAGCACCGATGACGGTGTGCATGGTGATCGAGTTCTCAAACCTCTATCAGCAGTACTGGACGAGCAGCTGGTATGAAACGCTGCAGGCAAGCTATGGTTTTCTTGAAACGCTGAAGCCGGAAGACTACGTCGCTGTGGTGGCCTACGATTTGCGGCCCGAGATCCTGAGTGATTTCTCAACCGACAAGCGCAAGGCCTATGAGGCGATGCAACGGCTGCGCATTGCCGCCTTCAGCGAATCGAACCTTTACGACGCGCTGACCGACACGGTGGAGCGCATGAGCGAGATCGAAGGGCGTAAGGCGGTGGTGTTGATCGCCTCGGGTGTTGACACGTTCTCGAAGCAGACTTTTGATCAGGCACGCAAGAAGATCCAGGCGGCGGGTGTGCCGATCTACGCGATTGGCATCATGCAGGCGCTGCGCGAAATCGTGGATGCGCGCGGTGGCATGGGCGCCATCCAGCGGCTCGACTTTTTGCAGGCTGACAACCAGATGCGGACGTTCTCGAAGGAAAGCGGCGGGATGAGTTTCTTCCCGCGATTCTTTGGGGAATTTCCTTCGATTTACGGCGCTATCCACCAGGCGCTGCGCAACCAGTACAGCCTGACGTACACGCCGACCAACCAGGCCAAGGACGGAAAATTCCGCAAGCTCAAGGTTGAGCTGGTGAATCCCGCCACCAACGAACCGCTGCGCATTACTGACGAAAAAGGCAAGCCAGTGAAGTATCAGGTGGTGGCCAAGCTCGGCTATACGGCACCTCGCGAAGTCGAGTAAAGTCAAGCACAAAAAGCGGCTGCAAAATGAAGCAAATAGCGAAGTATTGACGCGGCAAAATCGAGTCTGCTACTTTGCTAGGGTTCTCATGAGAATTGCCAAGTCTTCCACCGCGTGTCCTGCAGCAATCATTCTTCTGGTGGATGACAACAAAATGGGTCTGGCGGCCCGTCGTGTGGTGCTCGAGGAGTTGGGTCATACGGTTGTTACCGCTGTTAACGGCGTGGATGCGATGAACGCTGTGAACGGCCAGAGTTTTGACCTCGTGATTACGGATTGGAAGATGCCGAAGATGGATGGCATTGAGTTGATCCGCAATTTGCGTGCAAACGAGTTTCCCTCACCCATCATTTTGTTGTCCGGCTTTGCCGACAATACAGGGATCCGCGAAGACAAGACCGGTGCTGATGCCGTCGTGCAGAAGAGCGCCAATGAAGTGCAAGTGCTGCTGAGCACTGTGAAGCGTCTGTTGACGCGCAAGACTACCCGTAAGCCTCCTGCGTCGCAAGGCTCAGCCCCGGCGGCCAAACAAAACAAGCACAAGCTCGGGTGAAGCCGGGACTGCTCATTGTCGCGGCAGTGCTGTGTAGCGCCCTGCTGCAGGCGGCCCCGAAGCGGCAGGTGCGCGCGGCGAGCGCTGCTCCCAGCGTGTTGCGCGATATGGTGGCGCAGTTGGTCATCGTGCCGATCTATGGGGAGAACCCGGCAAGCAAGCGGCGCGAGTTTCAAGAGTATTCACGCCTGGTCCAGAAGGTAGGCGTGGGTGGGCTGATCCTGCTGAACCGGGTGCAGGGCGGGGTGGTGCGGCAGGCGGAACCGATGGCGCTGGCCGCGTTTCTCAACCGCATGCAGAAGCTGGCGAAGGTGCCATTGATTGTGGGTGGCGACTTTGAGCGCGGCTCTTCGATGCGGGTGGCCAATACCGCGCGCTTTCCGCATGCGATGGCGTATGGGGCGGCCAATGATCTTGAGTTGACGCGCCGCACTGGCGCGGCGACGGCGCGTGAAGCGCGCGCGATGGGTGTGCACTGGGTTTTTGCGCCAGTGGCAGACGTCAACAGCAATCCCGACAACCCGATCATCAACACGCGCAGCTACGGCGAATCGCCGGCGCTGGTGGCCGCGCATGTGAAGGCCTTTATCGAAGGCGCGCACGCGGCGCGGCGCAATGGCGTGCTGGTGACGGTGAAGCACTTTCCAGGGCAGGGCGATACGAGCGTGGACACGCATGTGGGGCTGGCGACAGTGCCGCGCATGGAGCTGGCGCCGTTTGAAGCCGCTATTGCGGCGGGAGTGGACGGGGTGATGACGGGGCACCTGTTTGTGCCGCAAGTTGAGTCGCGCGAGATTCCGGCAACGGTATCCGACAAGCTGATCACGGGTGTGCTGCGCAAGCAGTTGGGGTTTGAGGGGTTTGCTGTAACGGACGCGATGGATATGCAGGGACTGACGCGGCAGTTTAGCGCTGGCGAAGCCGCGGTGCGTGCCATTGAGGCGGGAGTGGATGTGCTGCTGATTCCGGCGAATGCGGATCAGGCGATTCAGGGTGTGGTGGCGGCGGTGAAGTCCGGGCGACTCACGATGGCTCGCATTCAGAAGAGCTACAACAAAATGATCGCGGCCAAGCAGCGCCTGGGCCTGTATCAGAAGCGGCTGGTGGATATCGAAGAAGTGAGTGAGCAGATCGATAACCCCGAACACTATGACCTCGCGCAGAAGGTAGCTGAAAAAGCCTTGACGGTGGTGCGGAACCAGAATGCGGCAGTGCCGCTGAAGGCACCGGCGAGCGCGTGTGCGGTGACGCTGGCCGAGAGCCGGCAGACGAACTCGGGCAAGCGCATGATTGAAGATCTGGTGCAACGGGTGCCGAAGATGCGGACCTACTGGCTGGACCCGACGCTCAAGCCAACCGACCTGAGCGAGACGGCGGCGCAGTTGCGTGATTGTTCCGCGATTGTGCTGGGGGCGTTTGTGAACCTGGCGCCGGTGTATGAGCCATTCGTGCAGCAAGTGATGACGCTGGGACCGCCGGTGGTGTTTGGCGCCATCGGCAGCCCGTACATGCTGCGCAAGGCGGAGGGCGCGGCGGCATGGGTGACAACTTACTCGTCGACGGTAACCAGCGAAGGCGCTTTTGTGCGGGGATTACTGGGTGAGGTGGAGATGCGCTCGAAGCTACAATAGGCGCATGGTTCAAATCACGTGGCTTGGCCACAGTTCCTTTGAATTGAAGCTGGAGTCGGGGGAAACTTACCTGCTGGATCCCTGGCTTGAGAATCCGAAGGCCCCCGCCGGCTACAAGCCGGCCCGTCTGGACGGGATCCTGCTATCGCATGGCCACTTTGATCACATTGGCAGCGTAGTGGATCTTGCCGCCGAGTATGACGCCATGGTGGTGGGTATCTATGACCTGATCAGCTGGCTGGCCAGCAAGGGTGTGAAGAAGGGCCTGGGTATGAACAAGGGCGGTACGGCGAAAGTGGGTTCGCTGTCGGTGACGCTTACGCACGCCTTCCATTCGTCGACCTATGCCGATGACGGCACGTTTATTCCGCTGGGTGAAGCGTGTGGTTTGATTCTGGGGCTGCCCGATGGCCGCTCGATCTACTTTGCGGGCGACACAGATGTCTTTGGGGACATGCGGCTCATTGCGGATCTGTACAAGCCGTTTCTCTCGATCCTGCCGATTGGAGATTTGTACACGATGGGGCCGCGGCAGGCCGCTTATGCGTGCCGGCTGATGAGGACACCGAAGGTGCTGGGGATGCACTATGGGACGTTTCCACCGCTTACCGGCACACCGGAGGAGTTGGCCAAGCTGATTGTGGATTTGCCTGAAGTGGAAGTGCTAATCACCTCGCCTGGAAAGGCCCTATCGCTATGACCCTTACGCTGGCCGCTCTTGCTCTTGGCCTCGCGCAGTTTCGCGTGAACGTCAACGTTATCCAGGTGGACGTGACAGTGGAGGATCGCGCGGGCAAGCGTGTCAGCGATTTGAACCTGAACGATTTTGAAGTTCAGGTGGACGGCAAGAAACAGAAGTTGACGAACGTGCTGTGGGTGCCGGGGCGACCGGCGCCCGCCAGTGTGCCCGTCACAACGACCAACGTGCCCGCGCCGAAGATGCGGCCGCAGGACGCGAGGCGGACGATTGCGCTGGTGCTTGATGACCTGAGTGTGTCGAACGTAAATCTGGTGGCGGCGCGCAAGGCGATGCGCGAGTTTATCGAGCAAAAGATGGGGCCGGGGGATCTGGTCGGGTTTTTCCGCACGTCGCGTTCGATGGGGCTGATGCAGCAATTCACGACGGACAAGCAGGCGCTGCTGGCGCAGATTGACAACACGCGTGTGGCGGGCTGGAACGTGCTGGATCCGCTGGCGGCGATCAACAACAATCCGGCGGAAGACTCTGGCGACCCGACGCTGGCCGAAATGGCGCAGGCGCAGCGGTTGCGGGAAGAAGTGTTTCTGCGGCAGCGGCAGGACGCCATCACGGCAGGCATGATGAACACGCTGCAGGTGATCGCCAATGGACTGCGCGATTTGCCCGGGCGCAAGAGCATGGTGGTGTTGTCGGAGGCGATGCAGCTGTATGACGCGCCGCAGTCGATGACGAACCCGGACATGACCTCAAGCATGCAGATGAGCCCCGGGGCGATGGGTGGGGCACGGGAACGCACGGCCGAAGCCATGCGGCGGCTGATCAACATGGCCAATCGCAGTGGCGTGGTGATGTACACGATTGACCCGCGTGGGGTGGTGTACAACGGGCTGACCGCAGCCGACCAGCCATCGGGCAATGTGCGACGCATGCAGGGGCAAATCCTGCAGCGGCAGATGGTGCTGACGCAATCGCAGGACGGGATGATGGAGCTGGCCGATCAGACGGGTGGCATGTTCTTTCGCAACACGAATGATCTGGGGCAGGCGATCGCGGCGGCCTTTGATGACCTCGATGGATACTACATTGTGAGCTTTGCGCCGGAAGACGATACGTTTGAGAAATCGAAGGGCGCGGCGAAGTATCACAACCTGAGTGTGAAGCTAAAGCGTAGTGGCCTGAAGGTGCGCTACCGGCATGGGTTTCTCGGTCAGACCGATGAAGAAGCCGAAGCGAAGACGACGCCGCTGACGCGGGCGCTGCTGTCACCGTTTGTGGCGGTGGATGTGCCGGTAAAGCTGACGCCGATCTTTCTTGCCGACGCCGCTCTCAAGCCGGCGCTTCGGGCCCTGCTGCACATTGAGGCGGACAACTTTACCTTTACCGATACGCCAGACGGCAAACAGGCTGAAGTGGATTATCTGATAGCGCTGTTTGATTCGTATGGCATGCAGGTGGCCCAACAGGCGCAACGCTTTATGGTGAAGGTGCCTGCGGCGGGGCTCGACCGATTGAAGTCGCGCGGGATCAATCACGAGTTTATGCTGCCACTTGTGAAGAGTGGCATTTACCAGATGCGGGTGGCGGTGGTGGATGTGGCGAGTGGACGGGCGGGATCGGCGATGGAGTTTGTGGATGTGGCCGATCTGGCGTCGAAGAACCTGGCGATGTCCGATATCGGGTTTACGTGTGAGACTGGCGCGTCGGTGCGGGTGGTGCGTGGCGGCGAGAAGATCGAGTATGCGGCGCTGTTGTTTCATCCGAAGGTGGCCAAGGGCGGCACGACGCCGAACCTTGAAACGCAGGTGATCCTTTACCGGGATGGCAAGGCCGTCTACACCGGCAAGAAGATGCCCTTTCAGCCGGGGGATTACAAGGACGGCCAACCGGTGGCCATCACGGGAGCGATGACACTGGGGGCCAATACAAAAGCGGGCAATTATGTTTTGCAGCTGACGGTGAAGGACAACGAAGCGCCGAAGGGGAGGCAGTTGGTGCAGCGCAGCATTGATTTTGAAATGCGCTAAGTGAAGCCTCCGATAAGATGGAGGTTTAACCCTCATGGAAACCGCCAAGTTTGACTATGACCTGATTGTCGTGGGCAGTGGCCCCGCCGGCCATCACGCCGCGATCGAAGCCGCCAAGCATGGCAAGCATGTAGCGATCGTTGATCGGGGCTTTGACCTCGGTGGCGTGTGCCTGCACACGGGCACGATCCCAAGCAAGACGCTGCGCGAAGCGGTGCTGTATCTGAGCGGATTTCGCCAGCGCAGCTTCTATGGCCGCGGCTATCGCGTCAAGGCGCAAATTCAGGTTGAGGACCTGATGTTCCGCGTGAGCGAGGTGATCAAGCGCCAGTATGCGGTGATTCAGGATCAGTTGCAGCGCCATGGGGTGCAGGTGTTTGACGGACATGGGCGGTTTGGTGACGACGCGCACACGATCGAGATCCATTCGACACAGCATGAGGTACGCAGCATCACGGCGGCGAACGTCCTGCTGGCTTGCGGCACAAGGCCGGCGCGGCGGGCGGACATACCGTTTGAGGCGCCGCAGGTTTATGATTCGGACGAATTCATTCAGGTGACCGAGGGTGAGTTTCCCAAATCGGTGATCGTGGTGGGCGGCGGGGTGATCGGGCTCGAGTATGCGTCGATGGCGGCGGCGCTGGGCAGCGAAGTGACGGTGGTGGAGGCGCGCGAGACGCTGCTGCAGCATGTGGATAGCGAGATCACGGCGGGCCTGGTGTATCACTTGCGCAAACAGGGCGTGACGTTCCGGCTGGGGGAGAAGGTGGTGTCGGTGGAGGCGCCGGATAGCGTGCCGCTGCGGGCGATCGCCAAGCTGGAGAGCGGAAAGACGCTGGTGGCCGAGGCATTGCTGTATGCGATTGGCCGGCAGCCGAATACGGATTCGCTGAACCTGCCGAAGATCGGCATCGGGACCAACGAGCGCGGGCAGATCGCGGTGAATGCGAGCTATCAGACGTCCATCCCGCACATCTATGCGGCGGGGGACATTGTGGGTTTTCCGTCGCTGGCCTCAACGTCGATGGAGCAGGGGCGTATTGTGGCCTGTCATCTGGCGGGCGTGACGCGGAGTTGCAAGCCTGATCTGCTGCCGTTTGGCATCTACACGATCCCGGAGATCTCGATGGTGGGCAAGACGGAGCAGCAGCTTACGGCCGAGAAGGTGCCCTATGAGGTGGGGGTGGCGCCGTTTGACGAGATCGCGAAAGCACAGATTATTGGCGACCAGAATGGTTTTCTCAAGCTGATCTTCCATGCCGAGACGCGCCAGTTGCTGGGTGTGCACATCCTGGGCGATGGGGCCTCGGAGCTGGTGCATATCGGGCAGATGGTGATGGCGAGTGGCGGCACGGTGGACGTGCTGCGGGATATGGTCTTCAACTATCCGTCGCTGGGCGAGGCGTACCGCGTGGCGGCGGCGAATGGGTTGGACCGGCTGCGCTGTGACTAACTGGAGGCCGTTAACTTGAGGCTGAGCCGGTGAGCTCGGGCTTGATGGTCTGCGTCTCTTCGAGGCCGATGTCGCGCGTGGGCAGGGTGAACCAGAAACGACTGCCCTTACCGATCTCGCTATCGACGCCGACTTCGCCGCCGTGGGCCTTGGCCATGTGCTTGACGATGGCAAGGCCGAGGCCGGTGCCGCCGAGCTCACGGGAGCGGGCCTTGTCGACACGATAAAAGCGCTCAAACAGGCGGGAGAGATCTTCCTGCGGGATGCCGGCGCCGGTGTCCTGAACGGAGATTTCGACGAAGGGGATCTTGTGGGTGGCGTGCTGGAAGGGGCGCGCGTTGAGCGTGATGCGACCGCCGACGGGGGTGTACTTGATGGCGTTGTCGAGAAGGTTGGAGATGACCTGGTGGACGGCTTCGGAATCGCAGAAGACCTCGAGGGGGGAGCCGTCGGGATCAGGCGGAATGGTGTCGATGGCGAGGGTGATGTCCTTCTTGCTCGAGATGGGGATGAGCGAATCCTGACAATCGCGGAGAAGCGACTCGAC
>CAZBTA010000094.1:0-18284 GCA_964494515.1 uncultured Bryobacter sp. | reverse complement strand
TCGCGCTTCGTCTCCGCGCCCACAGTCATCACACCCAGCAGCATCAATCCGGTCAATCGCATCCCGTAATCATACTCCTCCCCCAGAAGGCACAATTACGAAAAATGATTCCCGAAAATATCTCTTGAATTAATGCAATAATTCACGCAAAATATCGCTATGGATCCGCAAGCCAAAGACGCGTCCCAAAATGCGCGCAAGCATGGGCTTACGGGAGAAAAACTCATCCTCACCCCCGCCGAGCAGGTGCAATTCGATGAGCTTTCTGCCTTTTTACGTGCCGATTTGCAGCCCCAGGATCAATTCGAAGAATCCTGTTTCTCAAGAATTCTTCATTCCTCCTGGCGCCTCCAGATGTCACAACAGGCTGAGAATCGCGCCTTTGCCGACTTCCTGATGGACCCCGCCTCCGAAGAGCTCCAGCTCCGCTACGAGCGCTTCGCCAAATACCGCCGCCACTACGAGCGCTCCCTCTCCACCGCGCTCCGCGACCTGCGCCTCTCTCAGGAAAACCGCTTCATCCGCCAGAACATCGCCCTCCCGCCAGAGACCGTTCTCAGCCCAACTCTGCCGGTGCGTGCCATTCTGCGCGATTTCAAAAAGCTCCAAAACGAACTTCCCCAGGCCGTCTCCCTCGGTCTCGTCGCCGAAACCATGTGCAAAGAGAACCAGCTCGATCGCATGCGCCGCGATGCCGCCGAGCGCCGCATCATCCAGAATCAGCGCACCGCCGAAGCCTGCGCTGGCGCGGTCGATCCCACCCGCGCGCATCCCCATAAAACAAGGGCCGCGTGATAGACTCCGCTCCATGAATCGGGCCTTCTGTCGTCGTCAGTTCTTCCGCTTCCTTGCCGCCAGTCCGCTGCTGGCCCAATCGGAGAAAGACGACATGAAGGACATCTTCTCCGTCATGGATTTCGCCCCGCGCGCCAAGGCCAAGATCCCGCCCGCCCACTGGGGCTATCTGGAGACCGGCGTCGACGACGACAAGACACTCCGCGCCAATCGCAGCGCCTTCGATCGCCTCTACCTGCGGCCCCGCCGCATGGTGGACGTCACGCGCATCGATACCGCTGTGTCCCTATTTGGTCAGAGCTGGCCCACCCCTCTGTTCCTGTCCCCCGTCGGCAATCAGGGCGCTTTCCATCCCGATAGCGAGTCCGCCGTGGCCCGTGCCGCCGACCGCGAGCACCACCTCCAGGTCCTCTCCACCGTCGCCTCCACGCCCATTGAGTCGATCGCCAAATTGCATTCCCGGCCCTTCTGGTATCAGCTCTATCCCACTGATGTCTGGGCCAACACCGAGCGCATGGTCCGCCGTGCCGAAGCAGCAGGTTGCCCCGTCATGATGATCACTGTTGACACCCAGGGTGGCCGCAACACCGAGACCGAACTGCGCAGCGTCGCCCTCGATTCGCGCCCCTGCTCCGCCTGCCATCCCATCACCAAAGAGGGCAAAAAGGGCCGCCGCATGATGCCCATGTTCCAGGGCTTCCAAAACGAAAACTTCTCGATTCACAACCCCGCTCAAACCTGGGCCGCCATTGCCAAATACCGTCAGCTCACCAAAATGAAGCTCATCCTCAAAGGCCTCGAGACCGCCGAAGACGCCCGCCTCGCCGTCGAGCACGGCGTCGATGGCATCCTTGTCTCCAATCACGGCGGCCGCGCGGTCGAATCTGGCCGCGGCACTCTCGATTGCCTCCCTGAGGTCGTCGAGGCGGTCAATCGCAAGATCCCCGTCTTTCTCGATGGCGGCATCCGCCGCGGCACTGACATCTTCAAGGCCCTCGCCCTCGGCGCCACCGCCGTCGGTATCGGTCGCGCCTACCTCTACGGCCTCGGCGCTTACGGCCAGCCCGGCGTTGAAAAAGTCCTGCAGATCCTGCGCGCCGAGTTCGCCCTCTCCATGCGCCAGTGCGGCGTCACGGCCCTCAGTCAGATCACTTCATCCCACATCGGATATCATCGTGTCAGAGAGTGATAAGCAATACCATGCGTTACTTTACTGCTTCGCTGTTAGCCATTGTCATACCCGCCATTGGCTTGTACCTCGGCGCTCCGCCCGCCTTCGCTTTGGGCGCCATTCTGCTGGGTTGGTGGGCGCTCGATACGCGCCGCCGCTTCACGCCCGTCGCCGCCTGCCTGCTGTTCGCAATGAGCTTTTTCGTGCACCTCACTTCGCCTGTCCCCTGGCCGGTTCTCGGCGGCACTATCTTCGGTTTCGCGCTTGGGATGGACCGTCTCCATCTCAGCCGCCACGCTCATGCGCACTAACTTCGTGTCATGTTATTCTCTGTCAAGAATATGAGCCAAAAAGTAACTCCCATGCCCCCCGGTTTCAGCATCGCCCTCGGCGTTGCTCTACTCGTCGCGGCGGGTTTGTATCGGTTCGTTCCGGCCTTTCCCCTCGAGTGGTTCCCCGGCCTCATGCTGGTTCTGATCCTCGCCTTCCGCAAGCAGATCAACGCGGCCTTCGCGCCCCACATCCTAACGGGCGTACCCGCCTGGCGGCTGATCGGCTTCTTCACGACGGCCTTCGTCGTGCCCATGGTGCTGTTCGCCACCACCAGCTCAAGCCCCTCCTTCTGGGCCGGTTTCATCCTCATTTCGCATGCCGTCCTGTTCGCCCGCCCCGCGCGCCTGCTGTCGGGTTTCGCCCTCCTCGCGCTCTACGCGGTCTGCGTTTCGACAGGTTTCCCGGAAACCGATTGCCTCATGCTTTCCGCCTTCGGTCTGCTCCTGATCATGCAGGGCGAATCCGAACGCGCCCTCGCGATTTAGCCCTCAAGACGCTTGACCAGTGTGGTATCCTGCGGATTCATGGCTTTTGGGCTGCATCACCACCGCCACCATCACCATCACCATCTCGTGATGCGGCCGGCCCATATGTCGTGATCTTGCGATCCACTTCTCCTAATTAGCCCGCCGCACTGCCTTTTGCAGCCCGGCGGGCTTTCTGTTTCTCGAAGGATTCCAAAGTGAGCGTTCCCAAACTCGATTACTCCAAACTCGACGGCCTCGTCACCGCCGTCATTCAGGACTGGAAGACCCAGCGCGTCCTCATGGTCGGCTTCATGAACGAAGAAGCCTTTCGCACCACCATCGAGACCGGCAAGTGCTGCTTCTACTCCCGTTCCCGCAACAAGCAATGGATCAAGGGCGAATCCTCCGGCCATTTCCTGATCGTCAAGGAAATCCGCACCGACTGCGACTTCGACACCCTCCTCATCTCCGCCGAAGCCATCGGCCCCGGCGTCTGCCACGAGGGCTACGAATCCTGCTTCGCCAAAAAACTCAACCCCGACAACCAGTTCGAATACGTCGACACGCCAACCTACAACCCCAAAGAGGTCTACAACAAGTAAGCCATGAAGCTCAAACTCGGCATCCCCAAGGGCTCTCTCGAGAACGCCACCATCGACATCTTCCGCCGCGCCGGCTACCAGATCACCACCAGCTCGCGCAGCTATTTCCCCTCCATTGACGACCCCGAGATCGAGTGCATGCTCATCCGCGCGCAGGAAATGGCCCGCTACGTCGAAGACGGCATCCTCGATGCCGGCCTCACCGGTCGCGACTGGGTCGAAGAGAACGATTCCGACGTCGTCGCCGTCGCTGACCTCGTCTACAGCCGCGCCAGCTTCTCCAAGGTCCGCTGGGTCCTCGCCGTTCCCGAGAATTCCCCCGTCCAGTCCGTCAAAGATCTCGAAGGCAAGATCATCGCCACTGAGCTTGTCGGCGCCACCCGCCGCTACCTCGCCCGCCACGGCGTCACCGCCAAGGTCGAGTTCTCCTGGGGCGCCACCGAAGTCAAGCCGCCCGTCCTCGCTGACGCCATCGTCGAAGTCACCGAGACCGGCAACTCCCTCCGCGCCAACAAGCTCCGCATTGTCGAAACGCTGCTTGAGTCCAACACCCAGCTGATCGCCAACAAAAAGGCCTACGAAGACCCCTGGAAGCAGCGCAAGCTCGCCGACATGAAGCTCCTGCTCGAAGGCGCCATCGCCGCCCTCGGCAAGGTCGGCCTCATCCTCAATGTCGAGAAAGCAAATCTCGACAAGGTCCTCGCCGTCCTGCCCGCGCTCAAGACGCCCACCATCTCCCAGCTCTCCGACGAAGCCTGGGTCGCCGTCCACACCATCCTCGACGAAACGACGGTTCGCAATATCATCCCCCGCCTCAAAGAGGCCGGCGGGCAGGGCATTGTCGAATACCCCTTGAACAAGATCATCCTCTAGGAAAGCTCCATGCCGCTGTTACGCATTCTTCCCCGTACCAAAGCCGCCAGTCTGCTCAAGCGCCGCCAGACCACGCTCTCTGACGCCATCGCCGTCGTTGAGCCCATCCTCGCCGCCGTCCAGAAAGATGGTGACAAGGCGCTCCTCGAGTACGCCCGCAAATTCGATGGCTTCGACCGCAAATCCCCGCGTGTCTCCCCCAAAGAGTGCGCCGCCGCGGCCAAACAGCTTTCCCCCGCCTTTGTGAAGGCGGTCAAAACGGCCGCCGCCAACATCCGCGCCTTCGCCAAGCTCCAGCTCCCCAAGCCCTTCAATGTCGAGATCGCCCCGGGCCACAAGCTCGGCGCCATTGTCCGCCCGCTCGATACCGTCGCGGCTTATATCCCCTCGGGCCGCTACCCGCTGCCCTCGACGCTGCTCATGACCACCCAGCCCGCCCAGGTCGCGGGCGTCCCCAACATCTGCGTCACCAGCCCCCGCTTCGTGCCCGAGATCTTCGGCACGGCCCACCTGCTGGGCGTGGAAAACACGTTCCTCCTCGGTGGCGCTCACGCCATCGCCGCCTTCGCCTTCGGCACGCGCACCGTCCCCAAGGCCGATCGTATCGTCGGCCCCGGCAACATCTACGTCGCCGCCGCCAAAAAGCTGCTCGCCGGTGATGTCGGCATCGACTTCGTCGCCGGCCCCACCGAGATCCTCATCATTGCCGACAAGGGCAACGCCCGCGCCATCGCCGCCGACATGCTCGCCCAGGCCGAGCACGACACCGATGCCGCCGCCATCCTGCTCACCACCTCGGCCACCCTCGCCGAACAGGTCGCCCTCGAGGTCGACCGTCAGCTCGCGACGCTGCCCACCGCCGCCGTCGCCAAAGTCGCCATCAAGAACAACTCGGCCATCCTCATGGTCGACACGCTTGAGGAAGCCTGCGAGCTGTCCAACCAGTTCGCCCCCGAGCACCTCTCCATTCCCTCTGACAAGCTGCTCAAGCACCTCCGCCACGCTGGTGGCATCTTCATCGGCCACTACGCGCCAGAAGCGGCAGGCGATTACGCGAGCGGCCCCAATCACGTGCTGCCCACCAGCGGCGCTGCCCGCCTGCGCGGTGGCCTCTCCGCCGCCGACTACGTCAAGGTCATCACCACCCAACAGTTGAGCGACAAGGCGCTCGCCAAAATCGCTCCCGCTGTCACCACACTCGCTCGCGCCGAAGGCCTCGAAGCCCACGCCCGCAGCGTCGAGGAGCGTTTCCGCTAATGGATTTCCCCGGTCCCAAGCCCCGCCCCGCCATCGACCGCATGGCGGCCTATCACCCGCCCAGCGCTGGCCGCGCCGGCAAGCTGCGCCTTGATTTCAACGAGAACACCGTGGGCGCCAGCCCCCGCGTGCTCGCCAAGATCCAGGAAGTCCTCACCGCCGACGCCCTCACGGTCTATCCCGAATACACCACCGTCATCCCCACCCTCGCCAAGTTCTTTGGCGTCGCCGAAGACGAGCTCGTCATGACCAATGGCACCGACGAAGCCATTCAGGTCATGGTCAACGCCTACGTCGACAACGATGACGACGTGCTCATCCTCACCCCCAGCTACGCCATGTACCGCTTCTATTCCGAAGTCGCTGGGGCGAAAGTTCGCACGCTTCCCTACAAGCAGGACACCCTCAAGTTCCCCCTCGATGAGCTGCTCGCCGCCATCCGGCCCGACACCAAGGCCATCCTCATTTCAAACCCAAACAATCCCACTGGCAGCGCCATCAAGCGCGAGGGCATCGAGCGCATCCTCGACAAGGCCCCCCACGCCGCCGTGCTGATTGACGAGGCCTATTACGAGTTTTGCGGCATCACCATGCTGCCTTACCTCAACGAGTATCCGAATCTGTTCGTCAGCCGCACCTTCTCGAAGGTCTATGGCATGGCCGCTCTCCGCGTCGGTTGCCTCTTCTCCTGCGCCGACAACATGGCCGCCATTCACAAGTCCCACTCGCCCTACTCGGTCAACTACCTCGCCGCCATCGCCGCCAAAGCCGCGGTCGAAGACACGGCTTACCTGCAGAGTTTTGTCACCGAAGTCCTGGCCGCCCGCGAGGTGCTTACCGCGGGCCTCGAGAAGTTGAACGTCCCTTACGTTCCCTCCCAGGCCAACTTCGTGCTCATGCACATCGGGACCCGCGCCCAGTACGTTTGCGATCAGCTCAAGGATAAGAACATCCTCGTTCGCAACCGTAGCTACGAAATCCCCGGCTGTGTCCGCGTCACCGTCGGTACCCAGGAACAAACGCGTAATTTCCTCGCTGCCTTCGAGCCCCTTTGGAAGGAGATCCAGCGATGAGCAAGCCGATGCTCGTATTCGACATGGACGGAGTCCTCGTTGAGGTCAAACAGTCTTACCGCGAATCGATCCGCGCCACTGTCGCCCACTTTACCGGCCGCGACGTGCCGCACGAAGTCATCCAGCACTACAAGAATCAGGGTGGCTGGAACAACGACTGGAAGCTCAGCAAAGAACTCTGCAGCGTCTACGGCAAAGAGATCCCCTACGACACCGTTGTTGAGGTCTTTAACCAGTACTTCTTCGGCCACGACGGCAAGCCCGGCCTGATCGAGAAAGAAGTCTGGATCGACACAACCGGCACCCTCGCCCGCTTGAGCGAACGCTTCGACTTCGCCATCTTCACCGGGCGCGTCTTTGAGGAAGCCCAGATCACTCTCCGCCGCCACGGCGCGCATCTCAACTGGGTCGAGGTGATCGGTGACGATAACGTCACCCACTCCAAGCCCCATCCCGAGGGCCTGCTGCGCCTTGCTGAAAAGTACAACGTCGTCTATTACCTCGGCGACACCGTCGATGACGCCAAGGCCGCCAAAGCCGCCCACATTCCGTTCATCGCCATCACCGGCCCCGGCGGCAACTTCGCCGCCTTCAGTCCGGCCCACTTCATCCATTCCATCAACGACCTGGAGAAAGTCCTCTAATGCGCACTGCCAAAATCGAACGCATCACCAAAGAAACGCAGATCACCGGCTCCCTCAAGATCGAGGGCAAAGGCAAGTACACCATCTCCACCGGTGTCCGCTTTCTCGATCACATGCTCGAGCTGTTCACGCGCCATGGTGGCTTCGATCTCACCCTCCAGGCCACCGGTGATCTCGATGTCGACCAGCACCACACGGTCGAAGACGTCGGCATCGTCCTCGGCCAGCTCTTCAATCAGGCCCTCGGCGATCGCAAGGGCATCAACCGCGCCGGCTACTTCGTCCAGACCATGGACGAAACCCTCGCCGTCGTCGCCCTCGACCTCGGCGGCCGTCCCGCCCTCGTCTACAAAGACCTCGTCAAGGTCGTTCACGTCGGCGACCTCCAGACCGAACTGCTCACCGACTTCTTCGATGGCTTCACCGTCAACGTCAAAGGAAATCTGCACGCAAAAGTACTCTATGGCCGCTCGAACCATCACAAAATCGAAGCCATTTTCAAGTGCTTCGGTCGCGCCATGAAGTACGCCTGCTCAAAGGACCAGCGCCTCAAGGACATGCTGCCCTCCACCAAGGAGCTCCTGTGATCTCGATCATCGACTACGGTGCCGGCAACCTCCGCAGCGTGCAGAACACGCTCGCCGAGCTTGGCGCCACCTACAAGCTCATCGATACGCCCGAGGCTGTTATGGCCGCCGACAAGCTCATCCTCCCTGGCGTGGGCCACTTCGGCCAGTTGATGGTCTCCCTCGACGCGCTCCGGCTCCGTCAGCCCATCCTCGACAAGATCGCCTCCGGCACGCCGTTCTTCGGCATCTGCCTTGGTATGCAGGCTTTGTTCTCGGGCTCAGATGAGGCGCCCGAACTCGCGGGCCTCAACCTCTACCCCGAGCGCATCGAGCGCTTCCCCACCGGCGCGCGCGTACCCCACATGGGTTGGAATTCGCTCTCGCCCCGCGCTGGCTCCCGCCTGCTCGCCGGCATCGACGATCCCATTTACGTCTACTTCGCCAACAGTTACTACGCCCCGCCCGTAGCCGCCACCGCGGCCACCTGCGACTACCAGTTGCCCTTCACCGCCGCCGTCGAGAAGGACAACGTCTTCGGCGTCCAGTTCCACCCTGAGAAATCTGGCCCCACCGGCCTCAAGATCGTTCGCAACTTCCTGGAGCTCCGCTGATGCTAGCCAAACGGATCATCCCCTGTCTCGACGTCACCGCCGGCCGCGTGGTCAAGGGCGTCAACTTTGTGAATCTTCGCGATGCTGGCGACCCCGTCGAGCTCGCCCAGCGCTATAACGAACAGGGCGCCGACGAAGTCGTCTTCCTCGACATCACCGCCAGCTCCGACGAGCGCAACACCATGGTCGATGTCGTCTTCCGCACCGCCCAGCGCGTCTTCATTCCGCTCACCGTCGGTGGCGGCATTCGTGAAGTCCGCGATGCCCGCAAGATCCTCGTCTCTGGCGCCGACAAGGTCAGCGTCAACACCGCCGCCGTCCGCCGCCCCGAGCTCATCACCGAGCTCAGCAAAGAGTTCGGCGCTCAGGCTGTTGTGCTCGCCATCGATGCCCGCCGCAAAGGCGATTCCTGGACCGTCCACACCAAGGGCGGCCGCGTCGACGAAGGCATCGACGTCATCGAGTGGGCCCAGCGCGGCGAAGCGCTCGGCGCAGGTGAGATCCTGCTCACCTCCATGGATACCGATGGCGTGCAAAAGGGCTTTGATTGCGCGCTCACTCGCGCTGTCAGCCGCGCCACCCGCATCCCCGTCATCGCGAGCGGTGGCGGTGGCACGCCCGAACACTTCCTTGAGGTGCTCACGTCTGGTGAAGCGGACGCCGCCCTCGCCGCCAGCATCTTCCACTACGGCACCTATACCGTCAACGACCTCAAAGAGTTCCTCGACAAGAACAACATCCCCGTGAGAAAGAACGCATGATCGTACCCTGTATCGACCTCATGGACGGCAAAGTCGTCCAGCTTGTCCAAGGCAAAGAGAAGGCCCTCGAGGGCGAAGAGCCGCTCGTGATGCTCGCGAAGTTTGCGGGCTTCCCCGAGATCCAGGTCATCGACCTCGATGCCGCCCTTGGCCGTGGCGCCAACGACGATCTGGTCGAGCTTCTCGCCGGTCGTGCCCGCTGCCGCGTCGGTGGCGGTGTCCGTAGCCCCGAGCGCGCCCAGACACTGATCGATCAGGGCGCCGCCCAGGTCATCGTCGGTACCGCTGCCTTTACCCGCACCGGCATCAACGTGCCCCTGCTCGAATCCATCGCGGCCCAGATCGGTAAAGAGAAGATCCTCATCGCCCTCGACTCGAAGTACGGCAAGATCGTCGTCAAGGGCTGGCAGGAGTCCACTGACCTGACGGCCGTCGAAGTCCTCCAGCAGCTCGAGCCCTACTGCGGCGGCTTCCTCTGCACCTACGTCGACAAAGAAGGCATGATGCAGGGCACCGACCTCGACTGGTTCGCAAGCCTCCGCGCCGCCACCAGCCTGCCCATCACCGCCGCTGGCGGGATCACCACCATTGATGACGTTAAATCATTAATGAAGCTTAATATTCATTCTGCCCTCGGGATGGCGATCTATACCGGCCGCCTCAATCTCGCAGACCTGCTCAAACTTCTCCAATAGCGCCGATAAGCTCTTCAGTGAACGAGCTATCCGAACAGATTCAGAGTCTCGAATGGCTCGAGGCTTCGCGCGACGCTGCCATACAATTGTGGCGCGCAAGCATGCTCTCGCTGGCCGAGGCGCTCCCGCAAACGCCCCGCCAGATCGCCGACCCGCACCGCAAAGGCCTGCGCCAGGTCACTGAAGAATCACCAAACAAAGCCACTCTCAAGAAGGCCACCGAGATCATCTCGAGCTATGGCAACCAGATGGGCAACTATCTGGATTCACAGGATAAAGAAACCCGCGCCGTCCTCAGCTCGGTCGCCCAGCTGACCGACATGATCAGCAGCAGCGACCAGCGCTATGCCCTCAAGCTGCAAGGTATTGCCCGTAAGCTCCGGCAGGCCGCCGCCTCGGGCGACCTTACTCGCCTCGAGAGCGAAGTCACGACGCTCGAGCGTCTGGTCGAAGAGCAGCAACGCGAGATCCGCATGGCGCTGCAGCGCATGAACGAAGAGGTTACCCAAAGCGAAGTCCGCCGCCAGCGCGCCCTGCCCGGCCCCGGCTCCCAGCACGCCTCCGACAGCCTGATTACCCTCGAGCGCGCCGTCGAAGGTTGGGACCATTACTGCCTCGTCCGCTACGAATTCCAGTCCCGCCCCGGCGTCACGATCGACCATCGCCTCTGGGCCACCAAGCAGGCGGCCGTGCTCGAGGCCCTGCCCGAGCGGGTCGGCTACAACGTCAAGGTCGTCGTCCCCAAACCCGGCATCCTGCTGGCTGCTGTCCACTGCCAGTTACTCGATTACGCCTGTCAGGCCGAAGCGATGGAAAAATCGCTGAGCCAATTGGCTGGCGCTCTTTGCTCTTCTCGCGTTGTCGAACCCGTGCGGGGTGAGGTAATGCGCGAAGCCATGGCCCGTCTTGAAAAGGCGGGTTGACGGATGCCGTTGTACAGCTTCCTGCCCGCCAAACCCGGAGCCGGCTGTTCCACCACCGCCATCCATTCCGCCCTTGAGCTCGCCCAGCGCCAAAGCCAAAGGGTCCTGCTTGCCGACTTTGACCTCAACTGCGGCCTCACGCGATTTTTCCTGAAGATTGACCACCCTTACAGCTGCCGCGACGCCGTACGGGGCGCCCTCAACGATGAGATCTGGCAGCGCCTACGCGTTCGGGTGGATGACCTTGATGTTTTACCAAACGGAGCCATTGACCTTCGCCCCGGCCTTGAGCCAGAGGCTTTGGGTTCGTTTCTCGAATTCGTCCGCCAGCGCTACCGCTATGTGGTCGCCGACCTGAGCGGCACTCTTGAGCCCTTTTCCCTCGACATTCTGCGCGAGTCTCACCGCATCCTGCTCGTTGTGGAGCCCGAGCTTTCGAGCCTCCACATGGCGCAGGAGAAGATCCAGTTTCTCGAGGCCTTTGATCTGGCCAGCCGCGTTGCACTCGTTGGGTGCAAGTGGCATGCCGACTTACCCGTTGACCTTGGAGACGTCGAAGTTGCCGTCTGCGAGGCCGAGAATCAGATCCGCCAATCCCTGCTGCGGGGAGGCGCGCTCGACCCCGCCTCCCCGTACTTCAAAGACATCTCGCGCCTCGTCGACCACATGTCAGTCATTCCGCTGCGATAGCTCGGCATAACCAATCTGCCCATTCAGTCGCTCATCGGGTTTGGGCAGGTCTCCCCCGCCAAACCAGATCCGCGCCTTACCCTCCTCGACCAGCACTGTCGCATCACACACCACGGCCGCCATCCATGGCTGGTCGCCGCGGAGAATGGGTTCCTTTCGCTTCGTCCAGTGACGGCCATCGGTTGAGACCGCATAGCCCATCGCCCGGCGCTCCTTACGGTCCCGCCCGGTATAGAGCATCACCCACTGGCCATCGGCAGCGAATACGGCTGGTTCGCCAAGGCCATTCTCGTCAAAGTCTCCCGCCCCACCCAGCTCCAGCACCGGCCCGCGCAGCTTGGCCCAAGTCTTGCCGTCGGTCGAGGTGGCGATCCCGAGCCGCTGGCGGCGGGCCCGGTCCTCACCAAGATAGAAGAGATAGAGGCGATTGTTGGCGGTGATCAGGTAGGGGTCGCCAAGGCTGATCTCGTCCCAGCTCATGCGGGGCCCGAGCGTCAGGATGACGCCTTGCGGAGTGAATGTGCGGCCGTCGGTTGACTCGGCCATGCTGATCTGTGTTTGCCCCTTGGGGCCTGACTGGTAGGCGTACAGAACGCGATTCCCAAAGACAACCGCGCCTCCGTTGGCGGCGATGTAGTCGCCTTTCGCGTCGAGGGCACGGCCCTGCTTCTGCCAGTTGAACCCGTCGGTGGAGGTGGCGAGATCGGTGTGCCAACCCTTGCCGTCAAAGGTGGAATAGAGGTTCGTATACTGCCCTTTCCAGCGGATTACCGATGGATTCAGGACATCAAGGGCGTCCCCACGGGCGATCACCGGATCAGGTCGGGTCTGCCACTGGAGGTTGAGCTTGGGGGCCGCGACGGGGGCGGGCAGGGCGAAGTCCTCATAGCGCCGGCCACAGGAAACCAGCAGAACGAACCCAAACAGCAGAACTCTCATAACGGGATACGAACCCGTATTGTCGCGCCATATCCGGGGCGGCTGTTAACGACCAGTTCGCCACCGAGAGAACGAACCCGCCGCTTGATGCTGCCGGGGCCGATGCGGAGGGCTTCGAGCTCGCTCAGGTCATAGTTACCGCTGAAGGGGAAACCCGTGCCGTCGTCTTCGATCTCGATGTGGAGCATCTCACCCTGCATGGTGAGCGAGATGGCGACACGGGAGGCTTTGGAGTGCTTTTGGACGTTATTGAGCGATTCGCGGACGATTTGGAGTACTTCGAGGAAGCTTTCGGGCTCGCCGGTAACCTCTTGGGAAGAGTAGCTGGCGGCGATGCCGGTGTCCTTCTTGAAGTTCTCCACCAGCCGGCGGATGGCGGTGGAGAGGCTTTCGCCTTCGACTTCAAGGGGGCGCATGCTGCGGACAAAGGCGCGGAGCTCGGCGACCTGCGTGCGGCAGATCATCTGGAGGTCTTGCAGCTCTTTGAGGCCCGAACCCAAGTCGCGGCCCAGCATCTGCTGGACGACGTTGAGGCGCATCTGGAAGGAGATGAAGCTTTGGAGGGGGCCGTCGTGGAAGTCGTCGGCGATGCGCTGGCGCTCGATCTCGCGGAGCTGGTCGGCTTCGGCCTTGAGGATGACGACGCTCTGCTGGGCTTCTTCGAGACGGTCGGCGAGGACGCGCTTCTCAAGGGCGAGGGTGCAGGCGAGGATGCCCGAGAGCATGACCATTGGCTGGAGGATATCGAACTGGGCCGGGCGCATCAGCAGGAAGAAGCCCTGACAGAGGACGAGGACGGCGAAGACCTCGCGCCAGGTGTGGAGGATGGCGGCTTCAAGCAGGAGGTAGACGAAGAAGAGCGAGTTGAACCAGATGGTCTGCTCGGCGGAGAAGTGGGCAAAGATCAGGAAGAGGATGACGTCGACGGCGAGGCTGAGCAGGGGTGGCCAGCGGCGCTCGACCTCGCGCCAGAGGAGGGCGACGAGGCTGTAGATGGTGAAGCCGGCGGCGATGGCCATGACGAGCCAGGGCAGGGGGCGGACGGAGGTGCTGCCGACGGCGAGGAAGGCGAGGGCGAGCAGGGTGCGGATGACGGCGAGGCTCTGCCACCAGAGGGGGGATAGGAATTTGGGTTCGGCGGGGGTCATGGCTGGTAGCGGTAGAGGAAGAGGGTGTGGGCGCGGCCTTCGCGGTCTTCGATGACTTCGGTCTTTTCAGGCTTCCATTTCGTGAATTCAAAGTCGTGACATACAATTCGCGTACCAGGCTTCATCTTTTTCTCGAGGACGGGAGAGAGGCGGATGTTGGTGATGGGAAGCAGGTAGACGGTGATGAGGTTGGCGTCGGAGTAGTCCTGCTCGAAGATGTCGCCTTCGATGATTTTGGCTTCGAGGCCGAGTTTGGCGATGCGCTGGCGGCTTTGGGTGACGAGGCCCTTGTCGAGCTCGACGCCGACGGCTTTGGCGGCGAATTTCTGGGCGGCGGCGATGAGGATACGGCCATCGCCGCTGCCGAGGTCATAGACGGTTTCGCCCTTGCGGAGCTCGCCGAGCTTGAGCATGCGTTCGACCACTTCCGGCGGAGTGGGGTAATAGGGGGCCGCGCGTTCGGGCGGCTTGTCCTGGCTTTGCAGCAGCGCGGTGAGCAGTAAGAGAGCGAGGCGCATAGGTTAGCGGATGGGCGAGTAAGCGGTGGGCGAGAGCAGGGAGTTAGAGATGTTCGAGACGACCTCGCCGTCGCTGAGGCCGGGGAGGGCCTTGAGCTTTTCCCATTCAGGGTGGGAGACGAACTTCTTCCAGTTGGCGTCGCGGGCGGCGAAGTTGTCGTACCAGAGCATGTAGGTGAGGTTGGGCATGTTAGCGCCGAAGATCGTTTCGCCGAAGAAGAGGGGATTGAGGCCGGTCTTGCGGAAGACGGCGATTTCGCCATCGTTGAACATGCCGATTTTCTTGCCGAGGGAGTTGAAGTGGTTGGACTCGTAGGTGCGCAGCTCGAAGACGCGCGGGGGGCGACCTTCTTCGCGGGCCGGCATTTCAAGGGCTGGAAAGCCATCGAAGCTGCGCAGGAGGCTCGATTCGATGCGGACATAGTCGGCGACCTGGTTGCCGACGGCGGCCCAGGTGGCTTCCATCTGGGAGAGGTCTTTGAACTCGGTGACCTGGAGGACGTAGGGGCTTTGGGCGCCGACGATGTTGCCGAAGAAGCCGACCTTGTTGACGCCGGCTTTGTTGAGGGCGGGCAGTTGCTTCTGGGCGAGGAAGTCGTTGAGCCGCTTGGGCATGCCGTCGAGGGTGTTGCGGAGCTTGTAGTAGCGCAACTCGATGTAGCTGTTGGACTTCTTCTGAGTGGGCTCGTAGGCGGCAGCGACGGAGCCGCTAGCAAGAAAGAGACGACGGTTCATTCAAGTTGATCGTACAACGTCCGAAGCGGCGGTCGCGCGAGCGGAAGTCGTTTACGGCAAGCTCGAGATCGGTCTCGGAGAAGTCTGGCCAGGAGACGGGCGTGAAGTGGAACTCGGCGTAGGCGCATTCCCAGAGGAGGAAGTCGCTGAGGCGTTTTTCGCCGCCGGTGCGGACGAGGAGGTCGACGTCGGGGCCGAGGGAGCGGGAGATGGCTTCGCGATCCATACCAGGGCGGAGGGCGGCGAGGAGCATGTCGCGGGAGGAGTAATCGAGGGCGATGCGGACGTGGAGGCGGGAGCAGTGGGAGGTGGTCTGTTCGGCGGACTCGATGGCGGGGCGGAGGCCGACGGGGAGGCGATCGCGGCGGCCGATGAACTCAAGGCGAACATCGTTAGCCTTGCAGTCGGCGACCTCTTCGTCGAGGAAGCGGGAGAGGAGTTTCATGAGGCCGGAGACCTCGTCGGAGGGGCGCTTCCAGTTGTCGCTCGAGAAGGCATAGAGAGTGAGCACATTGACGCCGAGGCGGGGGGCGTGGCGGATGACGCGGCGGACAGTATCGACCCCGTGGTGATGGCCGATGATGCGGGGCCAGCCGCGGCGCTGGGCCCAGCGGCCGTTGCCGTCCATGATGATGGCGAGATGCATGAGGTGCTTACTTCTCCTTTGACTTCATGGCGTGCACGAGGGCTTCCATGTGGTTGATGTACTTTTCGAGGGCTTTGCGACCGGCGGCGGTGAGCGTGTACTCGGACTGGGGGCGGCGGCCGAGGAAGAACTTGTGACAGGTGATGTAGCCGGCCTCTTCGAGCTTGCGGGCGTGAATGCTCAAGTTGCCGTCGGTGAGGCCGAGGATCTCCTTGAGTTCGCCGAAGGTGAGTTTGGGGCTGGCGGCGAGGGCGCTGACGATGCCGAGGCGGACGCGCTCGTGGATGAGCTGGTCGAGGTTGACGGTTTGTTGGGGGAGGGGGCTAGCCGCCATGGTTCCTCGCGATCCAGAGGCCGAAGCCGAGGTGGAGCCCGCCGAAGCCGAGGGCGAGAGCGAGGTCGTTGGCGGTAGGAGGCAGGAAGAGGGTGATGGCGCCGGCGAGCATGAAGGCGCCGCCCATGATGGTGACGGCGCGGACGCTGGAGATGCCGCCGGTGACGACGCCAGCGCCGTAGAGCAGAAGCCACATGCCGGGGATGGAGTTGAAATGGCCTTCGCGGGCGGCGGCCGCGGTGAGCGCGGCACCGGCCAGCAGCGGGGGCGCGAAGCCGAGGGCGAAGCGGCGGGCTGGAGTGGAGAGCAGGGAGACGCCGGAGTGATTGGCCTTCCAGATGAGGCCGATGAAGCCCATGAGGACGCTGGCCATGCCGGCGGCGGTCCAGATGGCGAGCCAGGCCTCGTGGGTGGCGGCGCGGGCACCGAGCCAGGAGGCGGTGAGCGCGGCGGCGCCAACCAGCATCATGGCGTAGCCGGGGACGGCGGTGAAGGAGGTGGTCGACTCCATGGTGGAGCGGATGTATTTGAGGTTGTCGAGCGCGTGCTCGTGCATGTCGGCGCGGAGGCCCATGCGAGAAGTGTAGAGTACTTTGCGGCGCAAAGTAAAGAGCAAATTTCAGACTGGTGAGGATCAGGGAGCTCGGCTAGACTGTTACGACATGGACCACCCGGCCGAAGTTTGTCTCAATTGCGGTGCGACCTTCAGCGGGCGTTACTGCTCGAGCTGCGGCGAGCGGGCAGTGCATGAGGGGGACATGGCGGTGGGCCATCTGTTCCATGATTTTGTGCATGAGTTCACGCATGTGGACGGCAGGATCTGGGGCAGTTTTGTGGCGTTGCTGGTGAAGCCGGGGCAGTTGACCAAGGATTATTGGGAAGGGCGACGGGGGAAGTGGTTGCGGCCGTTGCGGATCTTTCTGATTGTGACGGCGCTGTCGTTGTTGCTGGCGCCAGAAGCCGCCGGGCCGCTAGGCATGCGGGTGTGGGCTATCGAAGGTCCGCGCGGGATGGAGCTTACGGTTGGCACGCGGCCGGAGCAAGCGAAGGCGAGGCCTGGGGCGGCCGCAGTGGACCCGGAGAAGCTAAAGCAGATTACGGGGAAGATCCAGACGGTCTACAAGGTGATTCAGTATGTGGGGCTGGCGCTGTTTGCGGCGGCCAGTTTGTTGGTGGGGCGAAGAGTGCAGCCCTATTACGGCGCGCATCTGATCTTTGCGCTGCATTACTACAGCTTTGAATACGTGCTATCGGGGCTGGTGAACCGGCTGCACGTCTCGCCGGTGGTACCGATTGGTGTGGGATTTCTGTATCTGATGGTGGCGCTGTGGCGACTGACGGGGTTGGGTTGGGGCTCGTTCTGGCGGGCGAGTTTTCTCACTGCTGTGGTGGGCGTGATAGAGCTGGGGTTGATGGCAGCGGCGGCCAGTATTGCCGTGCGTTAGCGCGGTTATTCCTGTTTGCGGGGGCGATTGGTGGATTCGGCGCCGAGGGGGACGCGGAAGGGTTCGACGGGGATGTGCTGGTAGGTGACTTCGAGGATGGTGAGCCAGGTGGCGCCGCCGGGAGCGTCGAGGCGGACGCGATCGTCTTCGGTGGATTTCATGAGAGCGCGGCCGAGGGGGGATACCCAGGAGATGTGATTGCGTTCGAGGTCGACTTCGTCGACGCCGACGATGCTGACGGTGCGTTCGTTGCCCTGGGCGTCTTCGAAGGTGACGGTGGCGCCGAAGAAGACATGAGTGGCTGCCTGACCGGAGCGGGGGGCTTCGGGGTCGACGACGACGGCGGCTTCGATGCGTTTGCGGAGGAAGCGGAGGCGGGAGTCGATCTGGCGGAGGCGGCGTTTACCGTATTGGTAATCGGCGTTCTCGCTGCGATCGCCGTTGCTGGCGGCCCAGGTGACGACTTCGGTGACGGCGGGGCGCTCGCGCGTGAGCAGGAAGTGGTGTTCGGCCTTGAGGCGTTCGAAGCCGCCGGGGGTGATGTAGTTTTTGACCGGGGTGGTGGAGGAGTCGGGCGTGGGTTTGCGGGTAAAGCCTTTGCGCATGGTGAGACGGCTCGATATCAGGGTAACCATAAAGGCGCCGTTGCTAAGATGCGGCTATATGGCAAATGGACGGTTGGAGCAGCAGTTGGAGTTTTTGCTCGAGGTGGACCGGCTGAAGCATGTGGTGCGGCGGACGCGGCTGTTGCATGACGGGGCCGAGGGGCGGCGGTTTGAGAATACGGCGGAGCATAGCTGGCACATTACGTTGATGGCGCTGGTGTTGGCCGAGCACGCCAATGAGCCGGTGGATGTGGTGCGGGTGATGAAGATGCTGCTGGTGCATGATCTGGTGGAGATTGATGCGGGGGACACGCCGGCGTATGGGGAGCAGGGGGACAAGGCGCAGATGGAGGCCGCGGCGGCCGAGCGGATATTTGGGCTGTTGCCGGCGGATCAGGGAGGGGAAATGCGGGAGTTGTGGCGGGAGTTTGAGGCGCGGGAGACGGCGGC
>CAZBTA010000093.1:0-18365 GCA_964494515.1 uncultured Bryobacter sp. | reverse complement strand
CGAGCAACAGCGTCATCATCACGCGCAACTCGCTCACCAACGGCGGGCAGACGTTGTTCCGTGCCGCCTTCCGGTTTGAAGGCGATCCGACGAGTTACACAGGGATCTTCCGCGGCTTCAACAACCGCATCAGCGAGTTGCTGCTTTCGACCCGCGACAATCCCGCCGAACTTCCTGGCACCGGGGCGATCACGATAGATGGAGACTTTGGCATCTCAGAGGACGGCGTAGCCGTCTACAGCGCCCAGCGAGGCGGCGTGCGTGTTTTCTACCGGCATCCCCCAAGTGAAGACCGCAGAAAACTGATTGCCACCAACGATCCGTTGCTCGACTCGACGGTGCGCAGCTTCAATGGCGGCCGCGCCAACGCGCCCACCTTTTGGGTAGAAGAGACGAACGGCACCGTGATCCTCGCCGTAACGCTCAACAACAGCACCAGCCACTACGTTGCCTTTGACAAGGCTGGCAAAGTTACCAACCTGCAGTACTCGGCCAACACAGGCATTCTCTGGCACCATCCGGAGCACGGCACGCTGATCCACGGCAACCCGTTCAACAATCGTGGCAATGGCGTCTACCTGTGGAAGCCCGGTAGCGATTTGAAGACGATCTTCCTTTACTCGCGACCTGCCGTCGCGGGGTCAAACATTGAAGATGTCGACTCCGGCGTGGTGACGTCGGACGGTCGCGTTTTCCTGATGGGGCGCACCTCTACTGCCTTTATGGCTATCGCCGAGATGGCGGCAACGCCCGGCTACGTTGTCTACTCCGGGCAGACGGTGGACGTGCAGGCGCCAGTTAACATCACAAACTTCATCTATGGCGCAAAATCGGGAAACCCGCAAGTGATGGCGGGAGGCACGACCGGCAGCGTCGTCGAGTTTAATGGCACCGACTTTACCCCACGCCTGCTAATCGGCGAGAAGATCCTCGGCAACATGTATTACGGCGGCTTCACCGGCTCGACCGGCAACATTCGCCGCGCACCCAATGGCGACACCTATGCGATTGTGCCCTCGGGCGTGGTGCGCATCACTGGGCCCAATGCAACCGAGTTGGTGATTCCCTATCCATTACGAGTGGGGACACTGACCTACAACCTACCCAGCCAGTTGGAAATCAACGGGGCGGGCGACATCTTGCTGCAGGGCTCGACCAGTGCCGGCGAAAACCGAATCTACATCTGGTCGGGCGGTAACGTCACCAACCTTGCAATCCTGTCGGCAACGGCAGCCAACGCGACCAGCATCGACAATCGAATTGCTTCAGGCTTTGACAGCTTCGCGTTTACCGACGATGGTCGGGTGCTGGCATCGCTTCGTTTTCGGGGATTGAACGTACCAGTGCTCTACCTCTGGGCCAACAATCTTTGGACGCGCATCGCCGAGCCGAACCTCACCGTCGTCGGCCCCCACCGCATCACCGGCATTGCCAACCTGCACCGCAGTGCGCAGGGGCGGTTGTTTGCCACGCTCACCATCCAGGCGGGTGGCAACATCCTCACGGAATGGAAGGGCGATCAGCTTGAGATCCTCGTGAACAACTCGAGCGTCATGCCCAACGGCCAGGTCACCACCAGCGTCGCGAATGTCGACGCAAACCGGCGCGGGGATTTGCTGTTCCAACAGTCAAATGCCGGCAACAACTTTTTGCTCGTTCGTCCGGCCGATGCGCCTGACAAGATCCGGCAGGTGGTCAACTTCTTCCGACCCACGCCGGACGGCGATTACATCGTGCGCATCTTCGCGCTCGAGTTCCGCGACGATGGCACGGTCTACTTCCTTGGCGTAACTGCTGACGACGAGACGGTGTTGTACGAGGCCAAGCCGATAAACTAGTGTTAACCTGAGGGTTCCGGCCTAAAAACACCATGTCGATCCAGATTTTTGTCGAAGGCAGAATCGCGTCGAAAGGCGAGTTCCTGCGCCCCCTTGAAGGGCGCGGCAACGCCGAACTCCTCGGCCGACACCTCTACCTCAGCCTTGCGGGCGAGGTAATTCCCCGCGCTCTGCTTGACCACCTCGGCTTGTCGAAGATGTTGCTTGGCGCCTCGAGCGGCACAAGCTTTCTGCTGCTCTTGCCTCTTGAGTTTCGCGAGCAGGCTGAAGCATTTCTGCGCCTGACGGCGGAGCGCATCGATGCCATCTCGGCAGGCGAACTTGAATTTAACTGGGCAATCACCGAAAATCTCGGCGACTGGACCATCGTGCGCAAGCGGCTGTTTGAAGAGATGCAGCGTGGCATGGGCACCAAGGCGACACCGGCGAGCTTTGAGCCATTTGCCGCCGAACGTGAAGGGGCAGACCAGAACTACTTCACCACGCTCGCCAATGGCGCGACAACCGGGACTTCAATTGGCGTCAATGATGCCGACCCGGCCCGGTTTCAGTTTGCCGAAGCGAAGTTCAACTACAAGCTCGGCTATGACGCCGAGAGCCTGCCCTGGACGGCACACCTCGATCTGAGCAACCTCAAGCGTCGCAAGGGTGGCGCACTGAAGGTGGCCGTCGACGCGCTGGAGATCAGGCTGCGGCGCGCCAACTCCATTGATGAGTATCTCCGCCTGAGCCACCTCTACAAAGGCTTCTTTGCGGGTGAATTGCAGACGTTGCTGCTGCGGCTGCCCGATTGTGTGGGCAAGGTGGCGATTCTCGAAAGCGGCATTGAAGGCTTTACGATCTATGGCGACTTCGAGGCCCTCTTCAAGGTGGCGCAGGAGTTGCAACGGCTGTTCGTCACCATGGCTGCCATCAGCCTCAAGGACCTTGCGGGCACTGAAGGCAAGTCGCTCAGCGCGGCCTTTGCCGCCGGCGAGCAAGGCTCGGCCATTGCCGAAGCCACCGCGGCCCTCAAGCTCGCTCAGGCCAGCGCGCGCGACAGCATTTATCTTTTTGGTCGGGTACTCGAGTGGAAGCAGTTGCCCGACGCTCTGGAGATCCGCGAGCTTTGCCTGCGGATGATCCGCAACTATGGCGCAAGCCCGCAGTTTGTCTCCGAGTTGTCCGCTTTCTTCAGAGAGAGCGGCTATCAGAGCCTGCGGCGCAAGACGGGACGCTTTGAGCGTCCCTGGCGGCTGTACCGGCGATTGAGCCTCGCGCTCGAAACCGAACACGAATCGCGTGAATTCATACGCACGCGCAACCGGCTACTGGCTGAATTTATCGGCAAGAACGCTGGACAAACCAGACTGCGGCCCGCGGGCCGTGTGGGCCTGGAACTGACCCGAATCTCGATCAACGCTTAACGCGAAGGAATCACCCATGTCGGATGAAGCAGTAAAGCAAGAACAAAAGCCCAACAACCGTAACCAGCAGCGTGGCGGTCGTCCCCCTCAACAGCAGGGTGGCGGCGGCCGGCCGCGGGAAGGCAACCGCCCCCAGCGCTTTGGCGATCATGCTCCAGACATCGATCTTGACAAGCTGATTTCCGACGCGTTGTACCTCGACAATCAGGCCCACGCCGTTGTCGCCCGTTTACGCGATATGGATTCCGGCACCAAGAGCCAGCTGCGTCGTTTCTACAACGCCGTACGCCGCGCCTGCCGTACCGTCGAGAGCGATCGCCAGCATGAATTTGTCATGTTGCGCGCGCGTCTGGCTTACACGATTGCCCGTCACGGATTGCGCAGCCTCGATGTGCTCGAGCGCCTGCTGCTGCAGGTGACGCGCAAGAATGACCAGCGCGGCTATGAGCGCTTCCGCGATCTGTTTGAAGCCATCGTCGCTTACAACGAATAGGGGAGAAAGACGAAATGAGTTCACATACCGCACAAACCGAACTGGGCTTCCTCGGCAAGCTGGTGATCGAAGGCGATCTGATTTGCCAGACGGGCCTGCACATTGGCGCCGGCAAGGGCACGCTCGAGATCGGCGGCGCCGACAACCCGGTCGTGAAGGACGCCTTTGGCCGCCCCTATGTTCCGGGGTCGAGCCTTCGTGGGCGTCTGCGCAGCCTGCTTGAGCAGGCGCTGGGTTATGCCGCCCCGAAGCAGCTCGTCTATGTTTCAAAGCGCAAGGGCCAGGAAGTGCGCATTCACGCCTCTGACCAGCCGGGCGACGAGATCTGCCTGCTGTTTGGCCGGGCCCCGGGCCGCGTGGAGCGCGTCGAAGGCGACGCCCTCTCGCAGAGCTCGATCACGCCGGCGCGCTTGAGCGTGTTCGATGCAGCCCTCAACCTTGAGAGCATCACGCCGCAGATGCGCGAAAGCCTCGATGACGAGTTGACCGAAGTCAAGAGCGAAGCGGCCATCGACCGCATCACCAGCCAGAGTCAGGCGCGTACGCTGGAGCGTGTGCCGGCCGGGGCGAGCTTCAAGCTGCGCCTGGTGCTGGATGTGCTTTGCGCTGAAGACAAGGAATTGATCGCAACCCTTCTGCAGGGCCTCGCGTTGCTCGAAGACGACGCGCTTGGTGGTGGTGGCAGCCGTGGCAGTGGCCGCGTGAGCTTTGCCAACCTCAAAGCCACCTGGCGCAATGCCGCCTACTACAAGGGTGGAGCGGAAACCGAAGTGGCCACGGCCGCTGATCTGGCCGCGCTGCGCGGCGCCGATATCGCATCGAAGCTCGAGGCCTAAGCGCCATGCCTGAAACGAATCGCGAGCCCGCGCTGCTGGTTCGCCTGCGCCCAACCGGGCCTTGGCGGATTGGCGGCGATAGTGGCCGTCATGATGAGTTGAGCACGACGTTCCCCTCCGACCGCGTCTACAGCGCGGTGACGCAGGCCATGGCCCAATTGGGCGAACTTGACGCCTGGCTCGCCGCGACAGCCACGAGTGCGGAGCGGCCTGCCGTGCGCTTCAGTTCCATGTTCCCGTTCTTTGGACGTCAACTCTACGCGCCGCCACCGGTAACGTTGTGGCCGCCCGAACAGGCGACCTCGAAGATGAACTGGCATGCCGCGCGGCTGATCCCGCTCACGGTGATTGATGAGTTGATGGCCGGCGAGAACTTTCGAGAAGACCGTTGGGAAGTGGACGGCCTGAGTGGTTGTTTGCTGCCGGCGGGGTCGCAGACGCCGTTTCGGGAACGCGTGCGGGTTACCGCACCGGTCGATCGCGTCAGTGGCTCGAGCGGCGAGGCGTTCGCAAGCGGCTGCCTTGAGTTCAATCAGGGCGTCGGGCTGTGGCTGGCGGTCGTTTTTGCCAGTACCGAAGTGAAGTCCCGCTGGGATGGGCCGATTCGTGCGGCGCTGCGGCTGCTGGCCGATAGTGGCTTTGGTGGTGAGCGTAGCCGTGGCTGGGGTCGGGCGGAGGCGCCAGACTTTCAGGCCGGTGAGTGGCCGACGCTGATCCTCGATCATGCGCCAGAAGCCACCGAGGCGGCCTACTGGCTCTTGAGCAGCTACATCCCCGCTGGCGGTGACCCGGTGGATTGGAAGAGCGGGCACTATCAGCTGAAGCGCCGCAATGGCCGTGTTGAATCGCAGGCTGGCTGGGGTGCCGAAAAGAAGAGCATCAACATGGTGCGCGAGGGTGGCGTGGTCGTCGCCGAAAGCGAACCCGTGGGCCGCGCGGTCGACGTCGCGCCAGAAGGCTTTGCCCATCCGGTGTGGCGCGCGGGGTTTGCCCTGAGCGTGCCGGTAAAGTGGAAGGCGCCAAGCTTCCAGTTGCCACTGCCGCCCACACGGGCCGAAGTGGCCCCGAAGGTGGAAGAGGCCGAACCCGTGCTTGCCGACATTTACGTGATGGAACCCGAGATTGTCGAAGAAGCGAACATTGTCGAGGAAGCCAACATCGTCGAACAACCCCGTTATGTCGAGGAGGACAACTGATGCGCTACCGTGCCACCATCCTCACGCCAACGCTCACCGGTGACGGACAGGCGTTGTCGCCCATCGACTACATGGTCTGGAAAGACCATGTAAACGTGCTCAACCAGTCGAAAATCTTCGAGATGATGGCCAAGCGCCCGGTGTTTGAGGGTTACCTCACGCAGTTGCGCAAGGCCGAGAAGTTTGACTTTCAAAACTGGGGTGGTCTGGCCCAGAGCGCGGCGCAGCGTCGCATTCCGTTTGAAAGCCCGGCTTACACCCCGGTTTGGGAGAAGAGCCGCGCCGAAGACCTGTTTATCCCCACTTTTGTGAAAGGTCCGCAAGGCCACTACCTGCCGGGTACGGCGATCCGCGGCGCGTTGCGCACGGCGCTGGTGCATAAGGCCTGGACCGAACGTGGCGACAAGTTGATCGACGCCTGGCAGAAACAGTTTGCCAATGAGCGCGGCTTTCGCTTTGCGGCGCAACCGGAAGAAGCTGCGGCCATGGGCTCGCGCGGTAAGGATCGCATGCGACAGTTCAGCATTGGCGATTCCCGCCCCGTGCCGGCCGAGAGTTTTCGCGTTTACCTGACCCGCACTGCAAAACTGGCCAAGCAGGGCGATAAGTATTCTGTGGTCTGGAAGCCCGCGCCCGCATTTGCCGAAATGGCCGTCCCTGGCACGCTCTTTGAAGGAGCGTGGCAGCAGCGAGCTGACCGCAAGCTGCTCAGCGAGGCCGCCAATCTCTGGGCTGGCAACCAGCTGCAAATTCAGAAACAGTATGCGGAGCGCAGCGGTCTTCCGATCTTGAACCAGATTCTCGTCGAACTCGAGAAGCGACTGGATGCAATTCGCAGCAGCAACCGTGGCTGCCTGTTGCAGATTGGTTGGGGTGGCGGCTTTGCCAGCAAAGCGGCCCTGGGCGATACGTCGAATGCGAGCTACCGCGAGATTCTGAAGCGCATGCCATTCTACAGCTCGGCTCTCGCGACGGGGCTTCCCTTCCCGAAGACGCGGCGGGTGGTGTTTCTTGAAAATAATCCGGCGGCTCTGCCCGGGTGGATCCATTTAGAATGGATAGAAGGCTAATGAATGTATAACGGCTTCTTTGGGTTCACAGAAGATCCCTTTAACCTCAGTCCTGATCCTGCGTTTCTGTATCGCAGCGAGCAGCACGAGGAGGCTCTGGCGAACCTGATTTATGGGGTGCAATCGCGTAAGGGCTTTATTGTCCTGACGGGCGAAGTGGGTACTGGCAAGACGACAATGCTCGAGTGTCTGCGCGACTACCTCGAACAGGCGGGCGTGGAATTTGCTTTTGTGTTCAACTCGCGCATCAACCCCGAGCAGTTCTTCGAGATGATCGCCTATGACCTCGACCTGCCTTGCAATCGCAGTTCGAAGACCGAAGTATTGTTTGCGCTGAATCAGTTGCTGATCCAACAGGCGAATGAAGGCCGCACGAGTGTGCTGATCGTCGATGAAGCGCACAACCTTGATTGGGAAGTGCTCGAAGAGATTCGCTTGCTCGGCAACCTTGAGAACCCGCGCATCGGCAAACTGCTACAGATTATTCTGAGCGGCCAGCCGGAGCTTGATCGCAAGCTGGACGCGCCCAACCTGCGCCAACTCAAGCAGCGCATTGTGCTGCGTTGCAACCTGCAGCCATTGACGCTCAAGGAGAGTTCGGAGTACATCGAGTCACGCCTGACCCATTGCGGCATGCCGGAGCAGAAGATTTTCGACGAACCGCTGCTGGCCGAGATTCACCTGCGCACGCAGGGCATTCCGCGCCTGATCAACGCCGTGTGCGACAACATGCTGCTCAATGCCTTCGCGCAGGAGACGAAGGTTTGCACCAAGGAAATGCTCGAAGAAGTGAGCCGCGACATGCGGCTGGAATGGCCCGGCAAGCGGAACCCGAACCGGGCTCGTGGCCAAAGCGAGTTTGAAGCCTCGCAGGCCTAATCGCCGATCACTCGCGCCAGGCCCTCAACGGCAGCGCGAATCACCTTTTCTTCATAAGCCGCAAAGCCCAGCACCAATGCTGGGCTTTCGCGCAGAATGCGACTGTAACGGCTGATCGCAGGCGCAACAATGCCGGCCTTGAGCGCGGCATCGCTGACGGCGCTATCGCTCATGTTGCGTTCGAGCCAGCCGACGGCGTGCATGCCGGCTTGCTGCTTGCGCAAAGTCAGAGCACCCGCCAGATGGCGCCGCACGGCATCGTGCAGGACCTCCATGCGCTCTTTATAGAGCGACCGCATGCGGCGGATGTGGCGGGCAAAGTGGCCTTCTTCAATAAACAGCGCGAGCGTGGCCGGATCCAGCAGGGTGGGGTTGCCATCAATCGAATTGCGGAACTGCTCGAACAGGTCAACGAGCCCCGGCGGCACGACGAGATAGCCGAGCCGCAGCGAGGGGAACAACACCTTGCTGAATGTGCCGATATAGATGACCGAGCCAACGGGGTCGAGCCCCTGCAGGCAGGCAAGTGGCTTGCCGGCGTAGCGGTACTCGCTGTCATAGTCGTCCTCAACGATGTAGGCACCGGTATTCTTGGCAAGATCGAGCAGCGCGATGCGTCGGGCGAGGCTAAGTGTGGCGCCCTTGGGAAACTGGTGCGACGGCGTGACATGGATCAGCCGCGTGCCACGCGGAATCTCGCCCACCACCATGCCCTCGTCATCCACGCGTACGCTGGCCACACGGCAATTGAAGCTCTGGTAAACCATGGCGGCACCGTTGTAGCCGGGGTCTTCCATGGCGACGGTATCGCCGTGCTGCAACAGGATCGATGCAGCGAGAAAGATGCCCTGCTGTGAGCCACAGCACAGCACAACCTGTGATGGCTCGCACCGCACACCTCGCGAGTCACGCAGATAGCTGGCGATGGCGGTGCGCAGCGGCCAATAGCCAAGAGGTTCTCCATAGGTGAGCAGAGAAGTGACGCCGCTGCTGATTACAGCCCGGCGGCAACGCTCCCAGATGTCCATTGGGAAATCATTCAGAGAAGGAATGGTGGGCCGAAGCGGCAGCAATGGCAGCCGGGGACAGGTATACTCGCGTGGCTGGCCGATGCGGCGATTGAGTTCTTCGGCACGGCGCGCCATCATTTCGCGGCAGATGGTAAGGCCGGTGGTGGCGTTGGTGGAGAAGTAGGATTCGGGGATCTTGGTGGTGACGAACGTGCCGGCGCCCTGGCGACCCTCAAGGTAGCCTTCGGCGATCAACTGATCAAAGGCGCCCAGGACGGTGTTACGCGAGACGCCCCAGCGCGAGGAAAGCTCACGCGTTGAAGGCAGGCGACCGCCGGGTTGCAGCTGGCGGCTCACGATGGCCTTACGCATCGAGTCGTAGAGCTGGAACTGCATGGATTCGGGCCGAGACGGGTCGAGCTCGATCATGTTCAGCGTCAAATTGGGGAGCTGCATGGCCTATTTCATCATGACGCACCAAGATGGCTGCACTCAAATTGGCACCATGCGGCACGGCGGAATTGGCACCATAAGTGGCTCCCGTACAGATCGCGTTGGTGGATCTAGGGCAATTGGGCAAGGGCTGCGAAAGTTACTTCATGCAAGGCATGGAAGAGTGGGTGAGAGCCCAAAACCAGCAAGCGCACGCCCTGCACCGGGCGGCGGATTATACACAAGCGGAGGCCACGTATCGCGCCGCTTTGCCGTGGGCAAACCTGCGGCAACGCGCGACGCTGCTAAACAACCTTGCCGTTTTGTGTCGTGACACCGGGCGATATCGCGAGGCATTGCCCATGCAGGAGGAAGCGCTACGGATTCGCCGTGACATCTACGGCGAAACGCATAGAGAGACGTTGATCGCGCTCAACAACCTTGGATCGCTTTTGGGAGCGATGGGGGAATGGCGCAAGGCCGGTGAGATGCTGCGACCGCTGTTGAAGCACCCGGAACACCTCACCGCCGACGCGCTGGTCAACATCGCGCTGGTGGACAAGATGGAGGGCCGCTATGCAGAAGCTCTCGAACATCTCAAGATGGCGTTGCCGCTGGCAAATGGCCGCACTCGCGCCACAGTGGACAACAATCTGGGTTTTGTTCTGATCGCCATTGGCAAGCGCAAGCAGGCCCGGCAACACATCAGCAATGCTCTCGCCATGCTACCCGAAGGGCATCCGATGTGGCTGAAGATTCGACTCAGCATGGCCAGCCTCGAGCTTCTCGAACACAACTTCCGCGCGGCGCGTGATCACGCACAAGCGGCCGGCAGGGACGGCGAGGTAATGCTCGCGTGGATCGATTACGCCGACGGGCAATGGCAGCAGGCGGAATCGCGACTGGCCACGATCTCAAGCGAAGAGGTGGACGTGCTGGAGTTGCGGGCGCGACTGGCGCTCAAGCACAAGCAGGAAGACCAGGCCATCGCGCTACTCGAGCGAGCTTTGCGGGTCGGAGCAGAACAACCCGCGCAGTTGCACGGCTGTCTGGAGCTCTATGCCGGCATCATGCGGCGACGCAAGCAGTATGCCGAGGCGGCGCGCGCCGAGCAGAGCATGATCACGCTCGAGACACGCAGCGCGATTGCCGGGGCCAGCTACCGTTAGGGCTCCGCCTCACGGCGGTAGGATTCTGACTTTCCCTTGTCGCCCAACTGGGCGTAAATGCGGCTGAGCAACAGGAGATTCTCCTTGTTGCGTTGTCCGTGAGCGAGCGCTTGTTCGAGCGAATCGGCGGCCTCTTCCAAGCGGTTCAGGAAGACAAGCGCTCGCGTTTTTTCAAGCCAGGCCAGCCCTTCAAAGGGTTGCTTGCGAATGGATTGATTGAGTTGCCAGAGCGCGGCTTCAAAGCTGTTCTGGCGCAGCAGAAACTGCGCGTAGCGCAGTTGGATGCCCGCCGATTCGCGAGGGCGCAGCGCCGCCTCTGACATGGCGCCACGGTAGGCCTGATCGGCGCCACGCTGATCGCCGACGGCTTCGCAACTCTGAGTGAGCGCGAGCAGGGCCTGAGAATCGGGATGGTCGATGGCCTTCAAGGCGGCAATGGCTTCCTGATGCCGGTTCTTATACTGCAGGAGGCGAGCATAGTGATAAGGCGCACGGCGGGGCCGGGGGTCGGCATGAAAAGCACGGCCAAGCGCATCGAGCGCTGGGTCAACCTGCTCACTGGCGGCCAACGCAAGGCCCAGGGCAAGCCAGTATTCGCCATTGGTGGGGTGAGCTTGCGTCATGGGACGCAAGAGCGCGATGGCGTCCGCATAACGCCGCTGTTCGAGCAGCTTTATCGCCTCGGAAAACTTCGGATCAAGCGCCAACTGCATCGGGGTTACCCAGGGGAAGATACAAGCGAGCGGTACAGCCGGTCCGATCGACGTTGTTCTTCAACTCCAGAGTACCGCCGTGCGCCTCAGCAATCTGCCGGCAGAGTACAAGGCCAATGCCGCTGCCGCCAGGCTTGGTGGTAAAAAAGGGCACAAAGAGATTCGCGGTGTTGGCAAGACCCGGGCCTTCGTCTTCAATGGCGAGAAGAACGCGCTGCTCCAGCAGCGTCCAGGTGACACGCACCCCACCGCCAGTGGCCTGCGCAGCCTCGACGGCGTTTTTGATGAGATTGATCAGTACCTGCTCGATCTGGTCGGCATCGGCCTCAAGAATGATTTCGGGGCCTGGCAGGATCTCGACCTTTTTGCGCAGCTCAAGGGCCACCGTGCGCTCGACGAGCGGGCGAATGTTGACCGGCCGCATGGTGGGGCTGGGCAGCTTGGCGAGACGCGTGTAGGCGCTCAGAAAACGTTGCAGGCTTTCGGCGCGGCTACCAATGATGTTGAGGCCATGCTTCATGTCCTCACGCCAGTCGTCAGGCAGCGGGTCGCGATCAATGATGTTGCCAAGGCTGCCGGCGATCGATTTGATGGGCGCCAGCGAGTTGTTGAGCTCGTGGCCGAGCACGCGCACGATGCGCTGCCAGGCCTGCAATTCTTCTTCGCGCAGAGGACGAGTGAGGTCAGTAAGCACGAGCAACTGGTGGGGAACCCCACCCTCGCGAAACGTGCTGCGGCTCACGCCCCAACGGCCACTGCCCCCCGGAAAACTGCGAGTGATCGTGCGCATGTCGTCGCGCAGACAATCCTCGAGCTCGAGGCTGACGGCCGTCTCGCCCAGCAGGCGTTCAGAAGGGCGACCCAGCAACGCTTCCCCGCCCTTGTTGACCAGACGCAGCTTGCCCTCAGCATCAAACGCAAAGATGGCGACGTTGATTTCCTCCATGACGGTGCGGAGGAGCGCGGTGGCTTCGAGCGCGCCGAGACGCTGCAACTGCATGGTGGCGCCCATGGCATTTACCTGCTCGAGCACTTCACCCAGCGAATCATCCTCAACGTTTGTTCGCCCGCGGATCGAATAGTCGCCCTCGCGAATGGCCTCAAGCAGATTGGCAACCGTGCGCAGTGGCGAGGCGACCTCCTCACGCACTTTGTTGGCAAAGCCCAGGAGCGCGCCGAGGATAACGGCCGTCATCGTCCATTGCACTTTGCTCGTGTAATCTCCCGACCAGAGGATCCACAGCGAAGTGGCAACCGCCGGCAGGGCAGCGGCAAGGGCCGAAATCTGGATGCGCCGCTCGTGGGCAATCTTCATGAGGCGTAACGGTGGAGATTGTATCGCTGCAGGCGGCGGTAGAGCGCGCTGCGGCTCAGGCCGAGCGCTTCGGCCGCGGCGCTGACATTGCCGCCAAAGCGATCGAGAGCCTTCTTGATGAGATGGGCTTCGACATCCTCAAGGCTCATGTCTTCCAGCTTCTGGCTGCCGCTCTGCACTGGGCGAAGCGCGAGATCCTGCGCGCGGATCATCGTGCCGGCGGCCATCAGCACCGCACGCTCAATGACGTGATTCAACTCGCGGACATTGCCAGGCCAACGGTGTTCAGACATGGCCTGGACGGCGCCGGGATCAAAGCCGGCAAGCGCCTTGCGATAACGCGTGGCATGACGATCGAGAAAGAAATTGGCCAGCGCCAGCGTATCTTCACGACGATCTCGCAGGGGTGGAATGTGGATCTCGATCGTGTTGAGGCGAAACAGCAGATCCTGCCGGAACCGGCCTTCGTCCACCTCGCGGTGCAGGTCGGCATTGGTAGCGCTGATGACGCGCACGTCAACCTTCTTGGTGCGCGATGAGCCGACACGTTCCATCTCACCCGTCTCAAGCACGCGCAGCAGCTTCGACTGCAAGCTCATCGAGACGTTGGCGATTTCATCGAGAAATAATGTGCCCGAATCCGCAAGTTCAAAACGGCCCACGCGATCGGTCTTGGCATCGGTGAACGCGCCCTTTACGTGGCCGAAGAGCTCGCTCTCGAACACACCTTCGGCGAGCCCGCCGGCATTAACGCTTACCATCGGCTTGTTGGCACGGAGAGAAATGGCATGGAGCTTGCGGGCGACAACTTCTTTGCCGACACCGGGCTCGCCCGTGACGAGCACGTTGGCGTCAGAAGGACCGACGCGAGCGATCAGCTCGATCACTGGTTCCATCGCGGCGGACTTGGCGATCATCACCGGGCCGGTCTCGTCGCGCAACAGCTTGTTCTCGGCCTCAAGGCGCTGCTGGCGCTTGAGGGCATTGCTCAAGTCGATCTGCGTGCGCACGATCGAGACCAGGCGTTCGTTCTCCCAGGGTTTGGTGAGAAAGTCGCGCGCGCCGCGGCGCATCGCTTCGACCGCAAGATTAACGCTGCCCCAAGCCGTCATGACAACGACGGGCAACATCGGGTCAATCTCCTGCACACGCGTGAGAAGCTCAAGACCTTCTTGCCCCGAAGTGGTGTCGCGAGTGTAATTGAGATCCATCAGGAAAGCATCGTACTCGCGCTTTTCGAGCGAGCGGATGGCGTCCTGGGGGCTCGAAACGGTTTCGATCTCGTAGCCTTCGGGTTTGAGCAGCAGGCGTAGCGCCTCAAGTACGTCGATCTGATCGTCGGCAATCAGAATGCGGGGCTTCACTGCTCGATCCACCCGTCGCGGATCTCGATGACGCGGTTGCCGTAGGTGGCGTTGACGTCCGAATGGGTGACCTGAATGATGGTGGTGCCCGCGTCGTTGAGCTTCTTGAACATCTCCATAATCTCCTTGCCCTGGCTCGAGTGGAGATTGCCGGTGGGTTCGTCGGCGAGGATCACTTTGGGGTTGGCCACCATGGCGCGGGCGATGCCGACGAGTTGCTGCTGGCCGCCGGAGAGCTGGTTGGGGAACAGGTCCTTCTTGCCCACCATCTGGAAGCGATCGAGCGTATCGGCCACGATGGCTTCGCGCTCTGCCTTCTTGATGTTGCGATAGGTGAGCGGCATCTCGATGTTCTCGGCGACGGTGAGGTTGTCGAGCAGATGATAGCTCTGAAAGACGAAGCCGAAGTTCTGCTTGTAGAGCTCGTTGCGATCCTTGCGGTTCATCTTGTGCACGGCTTGGCCCATGAGGTTGTACTCACCGGTCCAATCGCCGTCATGCATGCCGATGACGTAGAGCAGGGTGCTCTTGCCGGCGCCACTCGGCCCCATGATGGAGACGAATTCGCCTTCGTTGATGGTGACGTTCACACGACGCAGGACAAAGGTCTTGGTGGGTCCGTGCTGGTAGAACTTTTCAATGTTGCGGAGTTCAATCATTGCCTTACTCAATCATGGCGCAATGCAGTCGAGGGGTCCATGCGAATTGCGCGACGGGCGGGCAGGTACATGGCGACCGCGGCGATAGCGCCCAGGAGCAGCGAGACGGAGGCGAGGCTCCAGAAGTCGCTAGGGGTGATACCCACGATGAGGTTTCGTAATGCCTGGGCGGCGAAATAGCCGAGCATGAGTCCGATGGCCATGCCGCTGCCGCACATCCACAAACCTTGCCGCCCAAGCAGTATGGCGATGTCGCGCGGGGAGGCGCCCATGGCGACACGCATACCGATCTCACCGGTGCGCTCGGTGACGACGTAGCTCATGACGGCAAAAATGCCGAGGCAGGCGAGCACAAGGGCCACCGTGCCGATGGCGGCCATGAAGACCGCAACGAGCTTGATGCCCACCAGTTTCTGGTGGATCAGCTCACGGAAATCGAGGCGCCCGGCCATGGGCAAGTTGGGGTCAATCGCGGCGACCACCTGCCGGGCAGCGGCCAGTGATGCGGCTGGTTCGCCGGCGCTTCGTATCATTACCGCCACCATGTAAGGCGCCGATTGCGCCATGGGGCGATAGAGCGTAGGCGCAGGGCCGTTGGCCCAGATGTCGATGAGATCGGCCGTTACGACGCCGACGACCCGGCAGACGGGCTTGGACTGGCGGTACTGGTAGACGATGCGATGGCCAAGAGGGTTTTCGTTGGGGAAGGTCTGGGCCGCGAGCGTCTCGTCGATGACGCAAACGGGTTCGCGCTGCGAGGTATCACCTGCCTCAAGCAGGCGTCCGGCGCGGAGACGAATGCGATTGAGATCGAAGTATGAAGGGTTGACGATTTGATCAAACGCGCGTGGCAGATCGGCAACGGGCTGCGCGGCGCGGCCCTCGATGGAATAGCCAACAGTGGAGTAATTGTCGCTCAATGGGAGGTAATTGGTGAGGGCGGCACCCTGGGACCCCGGGATTGCACGCAGACCTTCTTCGAGACGACGAATGAAGTCGATGCGTTGCTCGCGGGTGGCGTATTCGTTGTCGGGCAACTGCATGCTGAAGGTGGCGATCTGATCGGGTTGCTTGTTGTCGGCCCGGTGCAAAGTCGTGTCAGCCGAGCGCACCATCAAGCCCGCACCAATGAGCAACAGCAACGCCAGCGCCATCTGGGCGGAAACCAGCACGGCACGAAATCGCTGGCGAGCGGCGCCACGCGAGGATGAGCGCCCGCCTTCGCGCAGGGCTTCCTGTGCCTGGTGGCGAGAGCTATTGAAGGCGGGGGCGATACCCGAGATCAAGCCAGCGCTAATGGCAATAAAGGTGGTGTAGATAACGGCATCCTGATTGACGCTCATATGAGGCCACATCGGAATGTGGATCCAGACATCAGTGGGCACGAGACGCTTGATCCAGTCGACAGACCAGATCGAGGCCAGTGAGCCGAGTAGGGCGCCGCCGAGGCTCAGGATCAGACTTTCCCACATGGCCTGCCGGGCCACAGCCCAACGACCCGCGCCAAGAGCGCTGAGAATGGCAAACTCGCGGGCGCGAGCCGAGACGCGGGCGAGTTGGAGATTGGCGACGTTGGCGCAGGCGATCAGCAGCGCAAACGAGGTCGCAAACAACAACATGCGCATGTAACTCTCGAGCATGTGATTGCCACCACCCACACGCGATTGCAGCGTTACCACCTCAACGGTGCGGCCGTTATGCGAATCAGGATACTGCCGGGCAAGCCTTGAGTAAAATGCCGTCATCTCACCCTGGACGGTAGCGAGCGATTGGCCGGGAGCCATGCGGCCGACCACAAGCAAGTCGAACGCCGTACGGCTTGAGAAGTAATCGGTGGTGAGCGGTTGGGGCGTCAACAATTGGGCATAGGCGGGAAAGCGGGCCGTATCGGCAATCACCCCAACGACGTTATAAGACTCGCGATTGATCGTGATCTGCTGGCCGATGATCGAAGGCGTGCGCCCGTAGCGACGCGTCCAGAGGCCTTCGGTGATGATAACGACGCGATTGGCCCCGGGGGTGGATTCGCGGGTGTCGAAGTTGCGCCCTAGCAACATGCGGCTGCCAAGCAAAGAAAGCCAGTTGGAAGACACCTCCGCGGCGATGACCTGCTCGGGCTCAAACTCGCGATTGAGATTTACCTGCCGGACCGCGGCAAAACCGATTTCACTCAGCGAGCCAACCGACGACTGCATGTCGCGAAAGTCGGCCGGAGCGATATCGGTGAGCCCGCGATCAACACCCTTTTGAAAGGATTGAAACGTGACGAGCGAGGTAAGGTTGGCCAGCTCAACCGGCTTGAACAGCAGCGCGTGAGCCAGCGAGTACATGGCAGTGTTGACGCCGATGCCAAGCGTGAAGGCCAGGATCCCGGCGGCCAACTGCAGCGGATTCTTGAGCAACCGCCGCAGGGCAAAGCGAATCTCGTTCATAGGGCCTCGAAAAGGGCCTAGCGCAAGATCAGACGGGGAACCTGCACTTCGGCGGGAAGTGATGTTTCAACGGCCACGGGGCCGAACCAGTGTTTCTGCCGTGCCTCGGCGGCGAGCATGATGATGATCAGCGCGATCAGAGGCAGCAGTTCAAAATAGCGATCGATTTGTCGGAGCATCAATCCGCCTCGGCGGCAGCCGCCATTTCACTGGATTCTTCAACGATGCGGCCGTCGAACAATTTGATGGTGCGATCGGCATAACGGGCGTAGCGCGGATCGTGGGTGACCATGCAGATGGTGGCGCCACCGCGATGGAGTTCGCGCATGAGGTCCATGACGGCTTCGCCATTGGCGGAATCGAGGTTACCGGTGGGTTCGTCGGCAAGCAGGATGGCCGGGTCGCCAGCGAGGGCGCGAGCCACGGCAACGCGCTGCTGCTGACCGCCGGAGAGCTGCGAGGGGTAGTGCTTGACGCGGTGGCCCATACCGACGCGCTCGAGGGCGTCGTGCACGCGCTTCTTGCGCTCGGCGCCGGACATGCCGCGATAGGTGAGCGGCAGCTCGACGTTCTCATAGACGTTGAGATCGCCAATGAGGTTGAAGGCCTGGAAGATGAAGCCGATTTCGCGATTGCGGATGCGGGCCCGTTCGCTCATCTTGAGGCTCTGCACGGGGCGGCCGTTCAGGATGTAGGTGCCGCTCGAAGGCGAATCGAGCAGCCCAAGGATGGCCAGGAGCGTGGACTTGCCGCAGCCGGAGGGGCCGGAGATGGAGACGTACTCGCCCTTCCGGATATTGAGATGAATGCCAGAGAGGGCGTGGGTTTCCACCTCGTCGGTGAGAAACACCTTGGTTACGCCGTCCATCGTCAAAAGGTCTTGTGCTTGGCTCATTGCTGGCTTCTCCTGGGATTGTTAGTTGAGACGGACGCGATTGTGGGCGTCCCACTGGCTCATGTCTGAGAGGACGACCTTGTCGCCCACCTTGAGGCCGCTGACGACCTCGATTGTGTTCACCGAAGTGCGACCAAACTTCACCTGGACGCGCTCGGCTTCTTTGCCGTCGGAATTGACACGGAACAAGCCGACCGTTGCATTGGCTTGACCGATGACGGGGCGCTCCACAAAGAGCACGTCCGTCAGTTTTTCCACTTCGATGCTGCCATCGACGCTCAGATCAGGCCTGGCGCCGGGAGGCAGTTCACTCATCAGACGAACATCAACGGTAACGGTTCCGTTTACCGCCGCGGGATCAATGCGAGCCACCTGGCCCTTGACCACCCCGTTGCGGGTGTCGATATCAGCCTGCATACCAATACGAATCTCGTGCATCTGCGTTTCGGGAATTTTTAACTCGGCCTTCAGGCGCCACGGCTGGCTGACCTTGGCAAGCACGGCGCCGAGGGTGACGCGCTGGCCCACCTGCACCGGGAGATCCTGCAAAACGCCGTCAACGCCGGCGCGGATGGCGAGGTCTGCCACTTGCTTTTTCTTAAGCGTGTAGGCTTCGCGCAGCTTCTCGATATTGACGCGCTTGGCTTCGAGCTGGGCG
>CAZBTA010000092.1:0-18571 GCA_964494515.1 uncultured Bryobacter sp. | reverse complement strand
GGAGCTGGTCGGCAAGCTTACGCTGGAAGCCGGAGGAGGTGAAGACGATGTCTGGTTTGAGGGCGAGGATGGTATCGATGTCGGGACGGGTGAAGGTGCCGAGTTCGCGGAGCTTGCCGGATTGGCGGTCGGCAAGGATGCGCGCGGGGAAGACGCAGACGGTGGTGACGCCGATGAGTTGGGATTCGGCACCGAGGGCGTAGATGGTTTCGGCCATGGGGGAGGAGAGGCTGATGGCGCGCGGTTGGGCGAGGAGGTGGAGCGCGACGGCGAGCAGGAGCAGGAGCGAGCGCATGGGTCTGCACTTCAGGATGGCAGGTTCCGTGCGGTAATGAGGAAGAGACCCGGCAGCATGGCAGAAGAGAGATTGTTAGTTATCCCTGAAGGTACGCGCGTGGTGGTGCGGGCTGACGGGCGCGTGGGTGAAGTGGTGCGCGGGATGACGGGACCGGGGAAGGCTTATCTGGTGCGGTTTGTGAATGGGGATACGGGGGAGTTTGGGCGGGAGGAGTTGACGATTCAGAAGCATGTGGAGCGGGTGATTCCGCTTGAGGTGGATCGTGGTGTGTTGTGGCGGTGTGTGGAGTTGAAGTGCATTGTGGGGTCGCGGGCGTATGGGCTGGAGACGGATGCGTCGGATACGGATCGACGGGGATTCTATTTGCCGCCGGCAAGCATGCAGTGGGGATTGGCGGGGGTGCCCGAGCAGTTGGAGAACGAGCATGAGGAATGCTACTGGGAGATGGAGAAGTTTATCCGGCTGGCGCTGCGGGCGAACCCGAATGTGCTTGAGTGTTTGTACTCGCCGGCGGTTGAGCATTGTGGCGTGATCGGGGAACGCATGATGGCGATGCGGGGGATGTTTCTCTCACGGCACATCTACCGTACGTATAACGCCTATGTGCTGTCGCAATTCAAGAAGATCGAGCAGGACCTGCGCAATCACCAAGCGCCAAGATGGAAGCACGTGATGCATCTGTTTCGGCTGCTGCTGTCGGGCATTGTGGCGTTGCGGGAGGGCGTGATTACGTTGCGGATGGATGATCGACGTGAAGAATTGCTGGCGATCAAGGCGGGGCAAATCGCGTGGGATGAGCTTGAGCAAAGGCGGATGGAGCTGCACCGCGAATTCGATGCGGCATGGGCCAAGACTACGCTGCCGGAAGAGCCAGACTACGCGAGGGCGAACGAGTTGTTGATCGAGGCGAGGCGGTATGCGGCGACGGTGGAGTATGAGAAAGAGGTGATGCAGTGATCCGGTACGATTTGTTGCACGAAGAAGCAGAGAAGCATCCGTATCCGTTGCTGTTTGCGACGGTGAGCGGGGCGCATCTGTACGGATTCCCTTCACCGGACTCTGATTATGACCTGCGCGGGGTGCATGTCTTGCCCTTGCGCGAGCTGGTGAGCATGAAGCCGAAGCAGGAGACGGTGATGGTGGAGGGGATGCGCGGGGACATCGAGATGGACCTGGTGACGCATGACGTGCTGAAGTTTTTCAAGATGGTGTTGAAGCGCAATGGGTATGTGCTGGAGCAACTGTACTCGCCACTGGTGGTGCGGACAACGCCGTGGCATGAGGAGTTGAAAGAGATTGCCAAGCGGGCGATTACGAAGCGGCATGCGCATCACTATCTGGGGTTTGCCAAGACGCAGTGGGAGCTGTTTGCCGGCGAAGAGCAGCCACGGGTGAAGCCGCTGCTGTATGTCTACAGGGTGTTGCTGACGGGGATCCATCTGATGCGGACGGGAGTGGTGGAGGCGAATCTGGTGACGCTGAATGAGGAGTTTCGATTGCCTTACATTGCCGAGCTGGTGGAGAGGAAGGTGAATGGGACGGAGAAGGGGAAGCTGGATGCGCCGGAGATTGAGTTTCACCATGGGGAGTATCTGCGGCTGGTGCGGCAGTTGGAGGAAGAGGGCGAGAAGTCGGGGCTGCGCGAATTACCAGAGGGGCAGGAGGAGCTTGATGAGCTGTTGGTGCGGGTGAGGTTGAGCTAGACCTCGAGGCCGATGGCGCGCATGAGGGCGATGGCGTTGGAGTGGGTGACGATGCCGGGGTGCATTTTGTAGTCGAAGCGCATTTTGCCGTCGATGAGCTGGTCTTCGAAGTGGACGTTGGTGGCGCGGGGGGTGAGGTCCGCTACGATTTGCGTGAGGGCGAGATCGTGAGTGGTGGTGATGCCGATGGCGTGGCGGGCTACCAGGCCTTTGATGATCGCAGTGGCGCCGATGCGGCGGTCGTGGGAGTTGGTGCCGCTTAAGACTTCGTCGATCAGGAAGAGGACTGGCAACTGCGCCGAAGCCTGTTGCATGATGTCGCGGAGGCGCAATATCTCGGCGTAGAAGCGGCTGGTGTTGCCTTCGAGGGAATCGTGCGTGGAGATGCTGGCGCCAATGGCCAGGGGGGTGAGCGAGAGGCTTTTGGCCGAGACGGGGGCGCCGGCGAGGGCGAGGACCGTGTTGACCCCGACGGTGCGCATGATGGTGCTCTTGCCCGACATGTTGGAGCCGCTGACGATCAGGGCCTGCAAGGGGGGCGTGAGCGCGACATCGTTGGGCACGGCCTGATCGAGGGGCATGAGGGGGTGGGTGAGTTGTTCGCCAGCGAAGGTGGGGGGCCCGTCGAGGATGACCGGGAAGGTGGTGTGGGGACGCTCGTAATGGAAGTTGGCGAGCGAGGAGAGGGCTTCGAATTCGCCGACGGCGGCGAGCCAGACGCGCATTGACGCGCCGGAGAGCTGGCGCCAGCGCTCGAGGGCGAGGGCGAGATTGAGATCGTAGTGGACGAGCGGGCCGAGGAGGCGGATGAGGAAGTGGCCGCGGGAATCGACGAGGTCCATGAGCTTGCGGAGTTGGGCAATGCGGACGCTGGGGGGACTGCCGGCGACGTTGAGCTGGTCGCGGAGGTGGACGAGGTGGGGAGCGGTGAAGGATTGGCGCTCGAGACGCTCGAGGACGCCGGCGAGGATGGAGACTTCGGCGGCGGCGCCGGTGGCGTTGTTGAGCACCGCCTCAGTGGCGGCGCGGTGGCGCCAGAAGAGCGCGCCGGCGAGGAGCGAGACTGGCAAGTAGAAGAGGCGGAGATGGGGGATGCCGGATTCGAAGATATCGGCAAAGAGGGCGAGCACCGCGAGGCCGCCGAGGGCGGTGAGGGCGAGATAGAGGGGGCGTGAAAGCTGCAGCAGTGGAGAAGGCGGAGCAGCGCCCCAATCGGCCAAAGCAACCGCGCGGATCTGGCGGGGGGCGGCGCCGGTGATGACGGCGAGATCTTCGCGCAGGTCAAGCAGAGGGGCGAGTTCGGCGATGGATTGCTGGCGGGCGGTGATGACGGGGGGCGTGGCCGGGGAGAGGAGCCAGGAGGCGAGCGTGGATTCGCCGATGCGGGTGCGGGCCTGGGAGAGGAGCTCGAACAATGAGCCGCGGCCGAAGAGATCGAGGTCGTAGGCGTAGAGGTGTTCGGCGGGGCGCCACAGCAAACCGTCGCTTCCCTGCCCTTGCCAGTGGCCGGCGAGACGCTCGAGCGATTGCTCATACCAGGCGATGGCGCGGAGGTGGCGCGAGGCGGCGCGATTGAGGCGCTGGATGTAGACGCCGAGGGCGAAGAAGGCGAGGACGGCGAGACCGACGTAAAGCCAGGCTTGCTGCCAGGCGAGGTAGAGGCCGAGGACGACGATCAGGAGGCGGAGATTGCCGTAGCGGGCCGAGACCTGATCGGCGGAGGCATGGGCGGCGCGGTGGGAGGCGAGGCGGGACTCGTAGGTGGAGAGGGCGGACATTTACTGCAGTTCGGAGAGCTCGCGGGCGAAGGAGGCGGCGAGTTTGGCGTCGGGCATGGCGACGAAGATGGTGTCGTCGCCGGCGATGGTGCCGACGACGTTGGGATGATCCTCGGTGTCGAGGGCGATGGCGAGGGACATGGCGTGGCCGGGGGAGGTGCGGATGACGACGAGATTCTGCGCGGCGACGGCGGAGGTCATGAACTCGCGAGCGAGGGAGAGGAACTTGGGGGTGGGGGCGCCGATGTTGGAGTAGCCTTTGGGCGTCTTGACGAGGCCGAGCTCGCGAATGTCGCGGGAGAGCGTCACCTGCGTGGCGTCGATACCGCGGGAGCGGAGGAGCTGGGCGAGTTGTTCCTGGGTGTGGATCTCACCGGATTCGACGAGCTTGAGGATTTGCTGGTGACGCTCGGCCTTGTTCATAGTTTTGTGAGGCGCTCGGCGGCTTCGCGGAGGGCGGAGGCGACGCTTGAAGGAGCGGTGCCGCCGGGAACGACGCGAGTCTGCATGCCGTGGCGCGGGTCCTTGAGGATGGAGACGAAATCGGGGGTGAAGTGGGGATCGAAGGCGGCGAGCTCTTCGGCGGTGAATTCACCGGGCTTCTTGCCGGACTTGATGCCGTGGAGGACGAGGCGGCCGGTGAGCTTGTGGGCCTGATGGAAGGGGAGGCCGGCGCGGGAGAGGGCCTCGGCGATGTCGGTGGCGACGACCCAGGAATCGGCGCAGTGCTGTTCGGGCAGGGCGGCGTTGATCGAGAGCTGCTGGGCGACGATGGTGGCCATCTGGAGGCAGGCGATGGTTTGATCCGCGGCGTCGAAGAGCTGCTCTTTGTCTTCCTGCATGTCGCGATTGTAGGTGAGGGGCAGGCCCTTCATGGTGACGAAGAGGGCGGAGTAGGCGCCGAAGACGCGGCCGCACTTGCCGCGGATGAGCTCGAGGGAATCGGGGTTCTTCTTCTGCGGCATGAGGCTCGAGCCGGAGGTGACGCCGTCGGAGAGTTCCATCCAGCCGAACTCGTCGCTTGAGTAGAGGATCCAATCCTCGGACAGGCGCGAGAGGTGGAGCATGATCATGCTCGAGGCGTGGAGGTAATCGAGAACGAAATCGCGATCGGCGGAGACGTCCATCGAGTTGCGCGTGATGGCGGCAAAGCCGAGGTCGGCGGCGATGGCGGGGCGATCGAAGGGGAAGGCGCTGCCGGCGAGAGCGCCGCTGCCGAGGGGCAGGACGTTGGTGCGGGCGTGGGCCTGCGTGAGGCGCTCGAGGTCGCGGGAGAACATCTCGAAGTAGGCGAGGATGTAGTGGGGCCAGAGGACGGCCTGGGCGCGACGGAGGTGGGTGTAGCCGGGGATGACGGCCGTCGGGTACTTGTTGGCAAGGGCGAGCAGCTCGGTGAGCAGCGCGCGCGTCGAGGCAATGGTGGCCTCGATGGTGGAGCGGAGCCAGAGGCGCGTGTCGAGGGAGACCTGCTCGTTGCGGCTGCGGCCGGTGTGGATCTTGTCGGCGGTGACGCCGGTTTTCTCCTTGAGCTTGCGGATGACGAAGGAGTGGACGTCTTCGTCGGTGGCGCCGGCGAAGTAGTTGGGGTCTTTGGCCTCTTCGCGGATGGCGGTGAAGGCGTCGACGATCTGGGCGCGCTCGGCGGCGTTGAGGATGCCGACTGATTCGAGGGCGCGGGCAAAAGCCATGGAGCCTTCGAGGTCGGCCTCGATGAGGCGCTTGTCGAAGAAGAGAGACTCGGAGAACTTCTCGAAGAACTTGTCCTGGCCGCCTTCAAAGCGGCCACCGTAAAGCTTGTCTTGCATGATTTCCTTAGCTGAGCAACATGAGGAGGAGAGCCTTCTGGGCGTGAAGGCGATTCTCGGCCTGATCGAAGACGGCGGATTGGGGCGACTCGATGACCTCGTCGGTGACTTCCTGGCCGCGCTTGGCGGGGAGGCAATGGAGGAAGATGGCGTTGGAGGCGGCGGCGGACATGAGGCGCGAATCGACCTGATAGGGGGCGAAGGTCTTGATGCGCTGCTCGGACTCGGACTCCTGGCCCATGCTGGTCCAGACGTCGGTGTAGATGATGTGAGCGCCACGGACGCCGGCGAGGGCGTCGTTGGTGACGGAGATCCTGGCGCCGTGCTGGGCGGCGAAGTGGCTTGACTGATCGACGACGTGACGATTGGGCTCGTAGCCGGGGGGGCAGGCGACGGTGACATTCATGCCGACGCGCGCGCCGTTGAGCATGAGCGAGTGGGCGACGTTGTTGCCATCGCCGACAAAGGTGAGCGTGAGGCCGCGGGCGGAGCCGAAGCGTTCTTCAATCGTCTGCAGGTCGGCGAAGCTCTGGCAGGGATGATAGAGATCGCTGAGGGCGTTGATGACCGGCACGGAGGACCACTGGGCGAGCTCGTCGATGGTGGACTGGAGGAACGTGCGGGCGACGATGGCGTTGGTCCAGCGATCGAGATTGCGGGCGATGTCCTTGGTGGGCTCGCGATCGCCGATGGGGCCGATGGAGCAGACGGCGTCGCCGCCGAGCTGCTTGATGGCGAGCTCGAAGGTGAGGCGGGTGCGCAGGGAGGGCTTCTCGAACAGAAGACTCAGATAGCGGTGGCGCAGCGAGGTGGCGTAGCGCGTGGGGTTGCGCTTGACGTCGGCGGCGAGAGTGAGCAACTCGCGGAGCTCGGGCGCGGTGATGGACAAATCACTGGTGAGATCGGCGGCGGCGATGGCGGCCTGCGGGAATGGTTCGGAAGATGCTGCTGCGGACATGACTGTATTTTTATTCACCCAACATGAATAATCATACAATGCCGGGAGGCTCTACTGCACGCCGAGTAATTTGAGGACGAGGGGGGCGACGTCGATGGAGCGCATGGAGACGGAGCGGGAGTGGAGCTCGGGGCCGATGGCGAGGAAGAGGGCGTAGAGTTCGGGGCGGGTGGGCAGGGGGCCGTGCTCGCCGCGGCGGCGGGAAGGAGCGAGCAGCGGGGGCTTGTCGCTCGGGCTCAGGTAGATGCCGGGCGTGAGATCGAAGTAGAGATCGCCGCCGAACTCGCCGCCGATGCCGTATTTGGCGCCGAACTCGGCGGGGGAATACCAGGAGGCGATGACGGGCTTGCCGTTGAGGGTGAGGGCGGAGAGTTTTTCTTTGGCGAGGGCGAGGGTGGCCGAGTCGGAACGATCCTTGAGGCGGAGGAAGTAGGCGGCGGAGCGCACACGATCACGGAGGCCGAGCTCGGTGAGGAGGACGTTGGGGTGGAAGTCGTGCTCGACGGCGGTCATGCCGTGATCGGAGACGACGATGAGATGGTCCTGCTCGTTGAGGAGCTGGCGGAGCTGGTCGACGCGCCAGTCGATGATCTGGTAGCCCCAGCGGCGGAAAGGCTCGTTGGTGCGGTTGCCGTTCTCGACGAAGCCCCACCAATCGTGGAGCATGTCGTCGGGGGTGGAGATGTAATCGATGAGGAGGCGGGGGTTGAACTCGGCGAGCAGGGCGCGGGTGTGGCGCATGGTCTGGCGGGCGTGGAGCTCGAGGGTCTCGAGCCAGCGGCGCTCGGCAAGACCGTCGGTGTGGACAGGGCCGAGCTTGCCGGCGCGGTAGATGTTGCCCGCGCCATTGCCGATGAACGCGCCGGCGGTGGAGAGGAGGCGGCGCTTGAAGGATTCGGCCTGGGTGGGGCCGTCCTGGCAGACGCTGATCTCTTTGGCCTCGGTCTGGTAGAGGAGGAAGTCGGAGCCATCGGCGGAGAGGTCGAAGAGGCGGAAGTGAACAGCGGTAACATTGGCGACCGGCAGGGCCTCGGAGAAGTAGCGGGCGAGGGGGCGGGGGGTGCTCGAGTTGATGCGGACGGGCTCGGACTCCGCGTCTTTGAGCGGAGCGTCGACGTAGCGCTGGCCGCTGCGGGCGGTGAGACGGATGGTGTCGTAACGGAGGCCCTTGGCGAAGATGACGCCGGCGAACTGGAGGCGGCCGGAGGTGTATTCAAAGAAGCGCAGGGGCTGGCGCGAGGCATGAGGGGCGGCAAAGCCGGCGGGAGCGGCGGGGAGCCATTTGACATCGGCGGCGCGGAGGATGGTGTGGGGGGCGAGGGTGGTGGTTTGATAGCCGTTCATCAGCGCGATGCCGGGGCCGGAATTGTGGGTGGTGCAGGGGTAGCCCTGGGTGGGATTGTGAGCGACGGCACGGATGCCGGAGCGGGCGGCGCGGACCCAGACGGTATCGGTGTGGAGTTGTTCGGCACGAAAGCCGGTGGCGAACTTGTCGAAGGTGAGGGGGATGTCGTTGGCGGTGACGCCGGAGACGTTGCCGTAGGAGCCGGTGAAGATGCTGGCGTGACCGGGGGCGGTGAGGCTGGGGAAGGCGGCCTGCATGGGGGTGAGGACGCCGTCTTCGGCCATGCGGCGCATGGTGCGGAGATCGGAGGCGGCGGGGTCTTCCAGAAAGGCTTTGTGGCCGAGGCCATCAAGGCTGATGAGAAACACCCGGCCCGGTGGCTCCGCCGCGGACAGGAGCGTCGTGAGCAGCGGAAGCCAGAGGAGCCGGGTCATCTTTAACCTTTTACTACGATGTTGACGAGCTTGCCTTCGAGGACGATGACTTTGACGACGGGTTTGTCGCCGATGAAGGCGAGGACCTTTTCGTCAGCGCGAGCGGCGGCCTCGAGGGCTTCTTTGGAGGAGCCAGCGGGGACGACGATTTTGCCGCGCAGCTTGCCGTTGACCTGGACGGGGATCTCGAGCTCGTCTTCGACGAGATAAGCCGGATTGACCTCGGGCCAGGCATGGGAGAAGACGGGGCCGGTGAGGCCGATTTCTTCCCAGAGCTCTTCGGCGATGAAGGGCGTGAAGGGCTCCATGAGGAGCACGACCGTGCGCAGGATCTCGGGAAGAGCGGCCGGGGTGAGGCCTTCTTCGCAGAGGTAGAGCTCGTTGGTGAGCTCCATGAGCGCGGCGATACAGGTGTTGAAGTGCCAGCGCTGCTCGAAATCCTGCGTGATCTTGGCGATCGTCTGGTGGAGCTTGCGCAGGGCGCGCTTGTCCTGCGCGGAGAGCTCGCCGGCGGGCCCGGAGGCGCGCTCGGCATTGCGCGTGATGAAGCGATAGACGCGACCGAGGAAGCGGTATTGGCCTTCGACACCGGTCTGCTGCCAATCCATGTCCTTGTCGGGCGGGGCCGCGAAGAGGACGTAGAGGCGGCAGGTGTCGGCGCCGAACTCGGCGATCAGCTCTTCAGGGTCGACGATGTTGCCAAGGCTCTTGGACATCTTGGCGCCGTCTTTGAGCACCATGCCCTGGGTGAAGAGTTTTTTGGCGGGTTCGGCGTTGGTGATGAGGCCGAGATCGCGCATGACTTTCGTCCAGAAGCGCGAGTAGATGAGATGGAGGATGGCGTGTTCGACGCCGCCGATGTACTGGTCGATGGGGAACCACTGGGCGACGACCTTGGGGTCGAAGGGCGCTTCGCTGTTGTGCGGATCGCAGTAGCGGTAGAAGTACCAGGAGGAATCGACGAAGGTGTCCATGGTGTCGGTCTCGCGACGGGCGGGGCCGCCACACTTGGGACAGGTGGTGCGCCAGAACTCTTCGTGGCGGGCGAGGGGGGACTCGCCAGCGCCGGTGATCTCGACATCGAGCGGGAGGCGGACGGGGAGATCCTTATCGGGAACGGGCTGCATGCCGCAAGTCGGGCAATGGATGACGGGGATGGGCGTGCCCCAGTAGCGCTGGCGCGAGACGCCCCAATCCTTGAGGCGGTAGGTGATGGCGCCCTTGCCGAAGCCTTTGGATTCGGCGTGGAGCGTCATGTTCTTGCGGGCCTCGGCGGTGGGCAGGCCGGAGAATTCGCCCGAGTCGAAGCTGATGCCGTAGTCGCAGAAGGGGAGCTTGAGCTCGCCCTCGGCGGGCTTGACGACGGGGGTGATAGCGATGCCGTACTTGGAGCAGAACTCGAAGTCGCGCTCATCGTGAGCGGGGACGGCCATGATGGCGCCGGTGCCGTAGCCCATGAGGACGAAGTTGCCGATCCAAATGGGAGTCCGGGCGCCGTTGAAGGGATTGATGGCGAACTTGCCAGTGGCAAAGCCGTCCTTCTCGATGTTGGCGGGATCCTTGCGGCCCTGGTCGTCGATCATGGCCTTGAGGCGCGCGGCGCCGGCCTCGCCGACGAGGGAGGCGGCCATGGGGTGCTCGGGGGCGAGGATGAGGCAGGTGGCGCCGTAGATCGTATCGATGCGGGTGGTGAAGATGCGGATGGTGTCGGAGGCGCCTTCGAGGGTGAAGTCGACCTCGGCGCCTTCGCTCTTGCCGATCCAGTTGCGCTGCATGGTGAGCACGCGCTCGGGCCAGCCGCCCTCGAGCTCGCTGATGGCCGAGAGGAGTTCTTCGGTGTAGGCAGTGGTCTTGAGGAACCACTGCTCGAGGCTGCGCTGGATGACGGGCGTGTCTTCGTGACGCCAGCAGCAACCGTCGACGACCTGTTCGTTGGCGAGCACGGTGGCGCACTGGGGGCACCAGTTGACCAGAGATTCTTTGCGGTAGGCGAGGCCCTTCTCGAACATGCGGAGGAAGAACCATTGATTCCAGCGGTAGTATTCGGGCTCGCAGGTGGCGACTTCGCGTTCCCAATCGAGGGCGAAGCCGAGGCGCTTGAGGCCCTTCTTCATCTGGGCGATGTTCTGGAGGGTCCACTCGCGGGGCTGGCGACCGGACTTGAGGGCGGCGTTTTCGGCGGGGAGGCCGAAGGCGTCCCAACCCATGGGGTGGAGCACGTCGTAGCCACGCATGCGCATGAAGCGGGCGAGGGCGTCACCGATGGAATAGTTCCGGGCGTGGCCCATGTGGAGGCGGCCGCTCGGATAGGGGAGCATCTCGAGGACGTAGAACTTTTTGGTGGGGTTCTCGGGGGTCTTGTAGAGGCCGGGGGTTGCTTCCCAGCGCGCATGCCATTTTTCTTCGATGGCTTGGTGAGAGTATTGCTTTTCGGGCATGGTGGTCGGGGATACCTTTATCGGTAGAAGTTCTTCATCCAGGCGTGGCGGCTCATGATGGCGAGCTCGGCCGGGGATAGCGGGCCGAGGTCGCTCGCGGCGCAACTGGAATCGACGGTGGCATTGCGGCGCATGCCGGGGATGACGGTCGAGACCGCGGGATGGGACAACACAAAGCGCAGGCAACGCTGGGCGAGAGTGCCGGTGATGGCGCCGGTGGCGGCAGCAAGCTCTTCGACGCGCGGGATGACGGCGTTGAGACGGCCATCGCGGAAATACCAGGCGCGGAAGTCGTCGGGCTCGAACTGGGTGTCGACGCGGAGCGTGCCGGTGAGCGCGCCTTCGTCGAGCGGAACGCGGGCGATGACGCCGACGTTGTGCTCGAGGCAGGCGGGGAAGAGCCAGCGCTCAGGGGACTGGTCGAAGACGTTGTAGATAACCTGCACGGTGTCGATGAGGCCGCTTGAGACGATGTCGAGGGCGGAATCGGGCTGGTGATCGTTGATCGAGATGCCGAAGTGTTTGACCTTGCCGGAGGACTTCAGGTCTTCGATGGCGCGGCGCCACTCGTCGGACCAGAACCAGCCGGCGCTCCAGACGTGGAACTGCTGGAGGTCGATCTGCTCGACGCCGAGATTGCGGAGGCTGGTCTCGGTGGACTCGATGGCGTACTGATGGGGGAAGACCTCGCTTATCGGCGCGCCGACTTTGGCGGGCCAGATGCGATTCATCGGGGGGATCTTGGTGGCGATCCAGATCTTCTTGCCGGACTCGCGGACGACCTTGCCGACGAGCGATTCGGAGTGGCCTTCGTTGTAGGCGAGGGCGGTATCGATGAAGTTGAGGCCGAGGTCGATGGCGCGGCGAAGGGCGGCGAGACTGGTGGCATCATCGCCGCCAAGCCACTGCTTGCCGCCGATGCCCCAGGCGCCATAACCGATTTCGCTGACTTCAATGCCGGTGCGTCCGAGCTTGCGGTAATTCACTCTTTTTATTTTCCCTAGTATTCTGTGGGCATGAGGCGTTTGCTGCCCAGTCTTTTGATTATCGCGTTGTCACTCGTGGGAGCGCAAAATTACCGGCTCTATCTGAAGGATGGAGGCCACCATGTGGTGCGCGAGCACAAGGTGGAGGGAGACCGCATTCGCTACTACTCGGTGGAGCGGGGGGATTGGGAAGAGATCCCGACCGAGATGGTGGATATGGCGAAGACGAACAAGGAGCTGGCGGCGCGCGAGGAGGCCACCAAGGCCGAGAAGAAACTCGATGCCGAAGAGGCGGCCGCCGAGCGGGAGCAGCGGCGCATTGTGGCGAGTATTCCGGAGGAGCCGGGGCTTTACCGCGTGGACCCGGAGACGAAGAAGGTGGTGACGATCAAGCTGGCCGAGTCGACACTCGTAAGCGACAAGAAGCGGACGGTGCTGAAGGTGCTGTCGCCGATCCCGATTGTGGCGGGCAAGGCGACGGTGGAGCTGAGCGGGGAAAAATCGGCGAATGTGTATGGGGAGCGGCGGCCAGAGTTTTATCTGCGGTTATCGAAGCCGCAGCAGTTTGCGCTGGTGCAATTGACGCCGAAGAAGAACGCGCGGGTGGTGGAGACGGTGCAGTCGTTTCAGGTGACGAAGGAGAAGTTTGAGGAGCGCAAGGAACTGGAGATCTTCCGGCAGCAGTTGGAGGAGGGGCTTTACAAGGTGTGGCCGCAAAAAGACCTCACGGTCGGTGAATATGCGTGGCTTGAATTCACCGACGGTGAGGTCAATCTGATGATCTGGGACTTCCGGATCGAGTAGACGGCTTTAGGTCTCGTGGACGTCCTCGAGATAGGTGTAGCCGTGCATGCCGGCTTCGTAGTAGCGGAGGAGCTGGCCTGATTCCTCATAGCCAACCTTGCCCTGACGAACGGCGGTCTCGACGTCGCGGCGGAACTTTTCCTGGAGATCCTTGCTTGAGAACTGCACGTAGTCGAGCACCTCGCGGACGGTATCGCCACGGATGACGGCTTCGACGACGATGTCGTTCTGATCGTCGAGGGAGACGTGCACGGCGTGGGTGTCGCCGAGGAGGTTGTGGAGGTCGCCGAGAATTTCCTGGTAAGCGCCGACGAGGAAGGCGCCGAGGTAGTAGGCCTCGCCCTTGAAGTGATGCAAGGGGAGGAACTTCTTGACGTCGCGGCGATCGATGAACATGTCGATCTTGCCGTCGGAATCGCAGGAGATGTCGCCGAGCACACCGTTAGAGGTGGGGCGCTCGTCGAGGCGATGGATGGGCATCAAGGGGAACAACTGCTTGACGGCCCAGCTGTCGGGCATCGACTGGAACAGGGAGAAGTTGCAGAAGTAGGTGTCCGAGAGCATGGTGTCGAGATTCTCGAGCTCTTCGGGCACTTCGTCGAGCGAGGAGACCAGGCGCTGGATGCGGCGGCCGATAGCCCAGTAGATGGATTCGCACTGGGCGCGCTGCTCGAGCGACATGTAGCCGAGGCTGAAGAGATTGAGCGCGCTGTCGAGCGACTGCTGGGCGTCGTGGAACGACTCGAGGATGTTCTTCTGGCTGAGACTCTTGAGCGTCTCGTGCAAGTCGACGAGGGGCTGCTCTGAGTCTTCATTGAGCGCGGCGGGGACCTCTTCGTTGCCGAAGCCGGAGACGCCGAGGACGTTGAAGACGAGCAGGCTGTGATAGGCGGCGATGGCGCGGCCACTCTCGGTCATGATGATCGGGTGGTCGACCTCGGCCTCGTCGCAGACGTTCTGGATGTGATAGACGACGTCGGCGGCGTATTCCTGAAGGGTGTAATTGACGCTCGATTCGAAGTCGGTCTGGGAGCCGTCGTAGTCGATGCCGAGACCACCGCCGACGTCCATGATTTCAAGGCCGGCACCGGCCTTCTTCATGCCGGCGTAGCAACGGGCGGCCTCGGTGACGGCGCCCTTGATCTGGCGGATGTTCGTGATCTGGCTGCCCAGATGGAAGTGGAGCAGCTTGAGGCAATCGGCCATGCCGAGGCTCTTTAAGTGTTCGACGGCGCGCAGCGCTTCGCTGACGGTGAGGCCGAACTTGGAGCGGTAACCGCCGGAGCTCTTCCAGCGGCCGGAGCCGCGGCTGGCGAGCTTGATGCGGATGCCGATGCGGGGCTTGACGCCGATCTTGGCGGCGTACTTGATGATGAGATCGAGCTCGGTGTACTTTTCGACGATGGGGGTGATGTTGCGGCCGATTTTGCTCGCAAGCATGACCATCTCGATGTACTCGTCGTCCTTGAAGCCATTGCAGACGATGGGCGTCTCGTTATCGGCGACGCCGAGAACGGCGAGCAGTTCGGGCTTGGAGCCGGCCTCGAGACCGAAGCCGAAGGGGCGGCCGTAAGAATAGACTTCTTCGACGACCTGGCGCTGCTGGTTGACCTTGATCGGGAAGACACAGACGTACTTGTTCTTGTAGCTGTGCTCGGCGATGGCGGTGGAAAAGGCAGCCTGGATTTCGCCGAGGCGGTGTTTGAGGATTTGACCAAAGCGGATCAGGATCGGGGCCTGAATGCCGCGCATGCCAAGCTCGTCGACCAAACGTTTGAGGTCGAGCTTGCGGGTCGGATCTTTCTCAGGGTGGACAAAGAGATTCCCGTTTTCGCCGACGGTGAAATAGCCTTTGCCCCAACTGGCGACATCGTACAGTTCTGCGGCGTCGGTAGTAGTCCAACGCTCATTCGGTTCCCAACCAACGGCCGGATCGGCCACCTTCAAGTTCAACTTCGAGTATCCTCCGACTAAAAACTTTCAATTTGAGTGTCGTAGGAATTGATGCTTGTCGCAACCGTTTTGGCGGATTGCAATCAAAAATTTACATAAACAGTTCAGCTACATAGACTTGCGTGGTGCCGGTGCGGTCGCTGGCGAAGGCAATTTTGCGCTCGTCGCGGCTCCAGGAGGGGTGGGGGTGGGTCCATTGGGGGCCGTAGACGGTGTCGACGCCGGCTTCCATCCAGCTGAGGGTGGTGGAGGACTTGGCGGCGGAGCGGGCGGCGGCGAAGTCGGCGGCGAGGGCGTAGCGGGAGGTGAGCCACTGGGAGCCACCATTTGAGGCGGCGGACTGGCAGACGGCGGTGATGGCGCCGGAGGCGACGTCGACGATCTCGATGCCGCGATCGGGATGATTGGTGTCGTAGAGGACTTTGGTACCGGCGCGATTGGGGGCGATGTGCCAGCAGTTGCGATCGAGGATGGTGGTGATCTCGCGGGTGTGCCAGTTGAGGCGGCGCAGCGAGAAAGGCCAGACGGTGAAGACGATGTCACCGGTGGCGCCGAGGAAGGTCTCATGGACGACGAATTCGTCGTTCGAGTGCTCGTAGAGGCACTCGAGGCCAGAGCCGTCGCGACGGATGCGGTGCATGCGGGGGGCGGGGTCGCCGGAGAACTCGATCCAGGTGGGATCGAGGGGGTGGAACTGGGGGTGGATGACGGTGCGCGGGTAGGGGATGAAGCGCCAGTCAGCGCCATCCCAACGGCCGGTGAGAAGACCATTCTCGCCACTGATCTTGGCGGCGGCGGTGAGCCAGAGGCCATCGGGGCTGATGGAGCACTCACCGATGGATGCGCCCGTGTGGACCGTGATGGGCGTGATGGCGAGCGTGTGGCGGTGGAGACGGTAGATGCCGCCAGAGGCGACAAAGCAGAGCTCTTCGCCATTGGGGTGGAGGGCGGGCGAGAAGGGATGGATGGCGGGGCCGGAGGTGAGTTGGCGGACGTTGTCACCGGACGGATAAAGACACTCGAACAACTGCGCGGAACCCGCGCGGTAGGAGGTGAAGAAGAGGGAATCGTCGCCGGGGAAAAAGCTCGACTGCAGAAAGTAAGACGGGTGGCTGATCGACAACTCATTGGTGAGTTGCCGGACCAGCGCACCCGTCTGGGTGTCACGATACTCGATCATTTGCGGCCGAGGAAGAGATCGCGGCCTTTGACGAGGGCTTCGATCTTGCGGTCGCTGATGCTGCGCTTGAGCATCCAGAAACCGCAATCGGGATGGATCCAACCGACGCGACCGGGACCGAGGATTTCTTCGGCGCGCTCGATGGAGCGGGCGATTTCTTCGGGGGTTTCGATGTGGTTGACCTTGATGTCGACGACGCCGATACCGATGCGGATGTGGCTGGCGACGTCCTTGAGCGAATTGAGATCGTCAACGGGACGATGGGCGAGCTCGAGGACGAGGTGATCGACGTGGAGCGAATTGAGGAAGTCGATCAACTGCTGCCAGTGACCCTTCTGGATGGTCTGGCCGCCGTAGTTGCCGAAGCAGAGATGGACGGCGCGCGTGCTGGTGATGGCATCGAGAACGAGGTTCATCGATTTGGCGGCGATGGGCCAATCGTCGGGGTTGCCGGGGATGTTGGCTTCGTCGACCTGCACGCAAGCGCAGGGGAGATCGCGCACCTGGCCGGCGAGGACTTCGCCGAGGGCCATGGTGAGCGCCTCAAAGCTGCCGTAGTGATTGTCGAGCAGCGTGCGGGCCAGCATGTAGGGGCTGGTGACGGTGAACTTGAAGGGGCCACCGGCGACACTGGCGGCGAGTTCGCAATCGCCGAGCAGATTGAGGGAGCCTTCGCCGAGCGGGCCTTCGACGACGCCCGCGGCCTTGCGGCGGAAGCCCATCGTCTGCTTGGCGGCGAAGGCTTCGTGATCGCTGCGGCCGACTTCGGAGCGGATGCCGCCCATGGGCCGGATGAAGTACTCAATCATGCCGTTGGTGTCGGGATGATTGACGTCAAAGCGGTACAACTCGCCATCGGTGGGCAGGTCGATGCCGGCCTGCTTCTGGATGTCGAAGACCACGCGAGTGGCGTCGAGACGGGCCTGCTCGCTGGGGAGGGCAGCCAACCAGTCGGGGACGGGGTAGCTGCCAACGGTGGTAGTAAGAATTTCGGGATTAGACGACATAAGGCTTGCGGTACTCGCGGGTGAGGAGCTTGTCGGCATCAGGGGCGCCGACGAACTTCAGTTTCGCGGAATCAAATTCGAGTTTCTTGCCGGTGCGGTAGCTGATGTTGGCGAGGTGGCACATGCCGGCGGAAAGCGCGCCGATTTCGATCTCGGCGTTGAGATCCTTGTAGTTGCGGCTCTTGACGGCCTTGAGGAAATTGGCCATGTGGAGGGCAGTGTCATCAGCTTTGGAGGCGTTGATCGTCTCGGACGGGGTGAGCTCTTCGCCCTTGTAGATGTAGGCGCCCCAGTTGTCGATGGCCATGATGCCATCGGTGCCGTAGAAGATGTTGCCGATGGTGTGGGCGCCGCGCTTCTGGAGCGGCCAATCGGGACCGGTGGGCAGGCCGCGGACTTCAAAGATGATCTGCATGCCGTTGCCGTAGTCGAAGGTGGTGAGCTGGGTGTTGGGGGTTTCCTGATCGTCGTTGTAGACGAGCTTGCCGCCGGAAGAGGTGACCGCCTTGGGCCAGCCGAGGCCGAGGCCCCAGCGGGCAACGTCCATCTCGTGGACGCCCTGATTGCCGATGTCGCCGTTACCGGTGTCCCAGAACCAATGCCAGTTGTAGGCAAAGCGGAGCTGGGTGAACTTGCGCATGGGGGCGGGGCCGAGGAACTGATCCCAGTCGATGCCGGCCGGGGGATTGTCGAGCTCGGGGGCGTGGCCGATGGACTTGCGGCGTTTGTAGCAGAGGCCTTTGGCCTGATAGAGCTTGCCGATGACGCCATCCTTGAGCATCTGGATGGCACGGAGCTTGTGGGGGATGCTGCGGCTCTGGGAGCCGACCTGGACCATGCGGCCGGTCTTGCGGGCGACCTCGACCATGCGGGCGCCCTCGTAGATGTTGTGGGAGGCGGGCTTTTCGACGTAGACGTCCTTGCCGGCCTGGCAAGCCCAAATGGCGCCGAGGGCATGCCAGTGGTTCGGCGTGGCCATGGAAACAGCGTCGACGGACTTGTCGGCGAAGACTTCCTTCATGTTGGCGTACTCTTTGGGCTTGGCGCCGCCGGCCTTGACGACCAGGGCGACACCGCGCTCGCGAGCGGCCTGATTGACGTCACAGATGCCGGTGACGTTGACCTGATCGGTGAGGGTGGTGAGAGAGGTGACGTGATCGCGACCACGGCCACCGAAGCCAATCTGGACGAGGTTGACGCGTTCGTTGGCGCCCATGACACGCTGGGCGGCGGCAGCAGTGGCAGCGCCCAAAAAGAATCGACGAGAAGACGGTGACGACATGAAGATTTCCTTACTTGCTAGGTGTCATCATACAGTAGACAAAATGAGACTTCGTGGAAAAAGAGCCATTGTGACCGGAGGGGCCAGCGGGATCGGTTTGGCCGCAGTGGAACTTTTCAAACAGGAAGGCGCTGAGGTGGTGGTGTGGGACATACAGGGCCCCGGGCCGCATGTGGATCTGACGTCAAATGAGTCGATCGAAAAGGCACTGGAGGGAATCGACCGGGTGGATGCGCTGGTGCACAGCGCGGGTATTCAAACGTATGGAACCGCGGTGGGAACGAGCGATGAGGTATGGGACCGGACGATGGCGGTGAATGTGACGGCAGCGTTCCGGGTATGCCGGGCGGTGATCCCGAAGATGCGGGCGAATGGTGGATCGATCTCACTGGTAGGCAGCGTGCAATCAGTGGGCGCAGTGGCCAACAGCACGGCATATGTGGTGAGCAAACACGCGATCCTTGGCCTGGCGAGAAGCATTGCTCTCGACTATGCCAAGGACGCGATTCGTTGTAATTGTGTGTGCCCCGGGGCGATTGATACGCCGATGCTGCGGTGGAGCGCGTCGTTGACGGTGGACCCGCAAGCGACGCTGGATGC
>CAZBTA010000091.1:13309-18575 GCA_964494515.1 uncultured Bryobacter sp. | reverse complement strand
CGCTTGCCGCCAATCCCCAGGTTGTGGATGGCGTCCTTCTGCAGCTCGGGGCTCGTCGTCCCCTTGGCCACCTTGGCGATCGTCTCCTGCGCCTTCGGGCTACCGCTCTGCGCCAGCACAAACAGCGCCTTCTTCTTGAGCTTCACGCTCTTGTTCGGCGAGTTCAGGATCTCTTCAAGCAGCGGAATACTCCGCGCCGGGTCCGCCGACATCAGCCCCTGAATCGCCATCAGCTTCAGGTCCTCATCGGCCTGTTCTTCCGGCGACACCTTCTTGCCGCTTGCCTGGTTGATCTCCAGTTGCAGCGCCCGGGCGTCGTTCATCCATTTGCTTGAGGCAAACTTTGCCTGCATCTCGGCAATCCGCGCCAGTGCCTGCGCGTTGTCGCCCAGCTTGCTGGCCGCATACGCGCTCCAGTACATCGCCGCGTCGGCCCGCTCACTCTTGCTCTGAATTTCTTTGCCCAGCCGGACCAATGCCTCCTGATACTCCTTGCTGTCGATCAGTGAGAGCGCCGCCTGATAGTTCTTCTCATCAGCGGCAACCAATACCACCCCGGCCATAACGAGACTCAAAAATGTTCTCTTCATTCCGCTACCTCTGCTTCCTGTCTTGTGGTTTGTTCCATAAGCCGTACCCGCAACAGCAACCCCTGTTCCCTGATCCTGGCTCGCAAGGCCACGGCTTCTTCCGGTTTCAGTTCATCCGAGCTTCGCGCCACATCCATGAGAATGCGCTCCAGCTCTTCGAGCAGTTCCGCCGTTCGCAACTCGCCCGTCGATTGCGCCGACCGTCGCAACAGCCGGTTCGTCGCCAGCAGTTCCTCGGCTCGCGCCCGTGCGCCCACCGGCGATTCGTTCACCGTCTCGAGCAGCACCGCTTCGCTCCGCTCGAGATGCTCCACTGTCGCCGCCTTCACATAGTTCACGGCCACAATGCCGTCCGGCTCCTTCGTCGCCCGTCCCATGAAGAACGCCAGCATCAGTGCGGCTGGTGCCGCCAGCCACAGCCATCGCCACTTCCAGCGACGCTGCTCGGCTTCCATCTCGGCGGACACCTTCGCCCACATCCGTTTCTCGAAGTACGGGCCCGGTTCCGGGATTTCGATTTCGTCATCTTCCCAGTGCATAGCGCCTCAGCTTCTCCATGGCGCGAAACACGCTGTGCTTGGCCGCGCTTTGGTTCACCTCGAGCTTTTCCCCAATTTCGGGGATCGAGGCGCCCTCCACGTGGCGCATCAGAAAGGCCTGCCGCTCCTGCTCACTCAGCAGCTTCATCGCTGCCTCAAGCTGCTCTCGCGTCTGGGCGCTCTCCACCAACCGGTCGGCCTTCGGCGTCGGATCCACCACCTCCGGCACCTCGCCTCCGGTATCAGCCACCCATTTACGGCGGCGCACCAGATCGAGCGCGCAGTTGGTCGCAATCCGCTCCAGCCAGGTCTTGAAACTTGCCCGTTCGTCAAAACGGTCAAGGCTCCGCCAGGCTCGCAGCAGGCTTTCCTGCACAACGTCCTCGCTGTCTCCTTCGTTGCGTGTGATGCGATAAGCGACCCGAAACAGACTCCGTGCATAACGCTCTACCAGTACCTGGTAGGCGCCACGGTCTCCGTTCCGGATGAGACTGATTACCTCAGCGTCCGTCGCCTGCATCTATCCGATAGACTGACAGACCCTGCGGCGGTTAGCCCAATTTTCGGGCGATGTGAGAAATGATGTGGTAACCCACGATGAACTTGAATGGCGATTCACCCATCGTGTAATGCCCGCACGGCAATACCACCAGCTTGTGCGGCGCCCCCGCCTTCTTCACACACGCCAGAATCTCCCGGCTAAACTCCGGCAGAAACGTCGTGTCATACGTCGTGTAAATGAAGAGGTTCTTCTTCGACTGGTGCTTGGCAAACTGGTCCATGTAGAACCGCGGGCTCATCGAGTCCCACACGCCCTGCAGTTGCTCGAGCGTCAGGTTCTGCTCAAGGCTCGTCTTGATGTGCCGGGTCGAAAGCCCCGTCCACACCACATCCCCAAACCGCGCCGAGCAGTGGTTGAAGACATTCACCTTCAGCCGCTCGTCATAGGCGCTCGCAAGAAACGAATACGCCGACCCGAGGCTCGTGCCCACGATGCCGATATTCTCAAAGCCCTGTTGCTCGAGCCAGTCGACACAGGCCCGAATGTCGAGCACCGCCTGGCGCGTGGCGTGCAGCGTGCGGCCAATGTTCGACGACACTGCGTAGTCCGCCCGCGTCAGCGGCGGCGGCATGCGCCGGTCGTGATACGGCAGGCTCATGCGCAGCGCTGGAATGCCCAGCTTCTGAAAACCCCGGCACAGCGCCACATGCTGTTCGGCGTGCGAGTTCCAGTGCGGCAGCACCAGCACCGCCCGCTTGCGGCGGTTCTCCTTGCCTTCGGGCATCGGGAACCAGCGCCCCTCGACGAGATTGTTCTCCGGATAAGGCGTCTCAAGTGGCGAGGTAAACCGCAGCCACTCGCCGTCGAGCGTAAAGTCCGTCGGCGTCCGGTGCTGATAGTAGATCTCGCCATTGGCGATGATCGCTTCATTCACCTTTCGCAACCACTGCTGCGGGTCGCCCCCGTCATACGGGGCAAGCCCCGGCAACTCGAGGTCCTTGAGCCACTCCGTGCCCCATTCAAACGGGCGCACCACCCGGTCCGTGGATCTCGTCGCCAGATCCGTCTCCCAACGGTCGAGCCAGCGCTCGTATCGCCGTAACAACATCTTGCTAAGCTGCCTTCTCCTTCTGGCCGGCCAGCGGCACATTGTCCTTGACGTGTTCCATGGTCACCATCTCCGAGATCGCCGCCGTCAGGTTCGGGTTTCTCAGATTCCAGATGTAGGCCTTCTGCATCGGCTTCAGGTCCCCGGGCACAGCGGCATTCAGCTTCGCCATGTTTTCCGGTGGCGTCGTCCGCGGCGCCCTGAAGTTAAAGGGCCGCGCCGACTTCATCGAAATGATCCCAAGGCCGGCCTTGTGCGCCGCCTTCATCGCGCCTTCCGTATACGGCGAGTTCACCATGTTGTAGGCGATCATCGCCGCCGAATACACGCGCGCCTTCACCGCCGCCTCGAGCACGCCGCCCGGGTCGGTATGCGAAGAAAGGCCCAGATGCCTTACCTTCCCCGCCTTCTTGAGCACCTCAAAGGCCTCAAAGATTTCGGGATGGTGCAACACCTCATACGGTGTGTTCGCCCCGTGCGGACACATCAGCAGGTCCAGATAATCCGTGCCCAGCGTCTTGAGCGTCCGGTCCACACTATCGAGCACGAGTTGCCGGTAGTTCTTGCCGCGGTCAATCCGCTCGCCATATTTCTCGGCCATTACGTTGGCGAGCGTCGCCCCGTCGAGCTCCTCACGTTGGCCCTGAAAGTAGTTGATGAAGTAGTCGGGCGCATCCGCCTTCCGGCGCGCCACCTCTTCAAGCGCCAGTCCGCGCAGTCGCTTTTGCTCGGTCACATCGAGCGAATCAAAGATCTCGCGGTACAGCCGGTTGCGGTTGATGTCCCATAGCGACACCTTCGAGTTGATGAAGACCTGGTCGCGCTTGCGCTTCCTGAGCACCTCGGCATAGCCCAGCTCGCTCTGCCCGTTCCCATAGGCCGGCGCCGTGTCGAGGTAGTTCAGCCCCATGTCTATGGCGGCGAGAACGTGGTCGTGATTGGTCGGCGAGATCGTGTTGCCGCCCATCACCACTTCGCTGATCATGTAGCCCGTCCGGCCCAGTTGCCGGTAGCTCATGCCGCTCTGGCGGTTGCGCCATTCGCCCTTTCCCCGGGTGGGTGCCGCATCCGCCTTCAGCGCCAGCGCGGCGGCCAGAAATTCACGCCGTCTCATGCCGTTAGTTTAGCTGTTCGGAGACAGCTTCCCACTCCGCCATCAGGGTTTCGATTGCCGCTCGCTCGGCTTCAGCCTCACTGGCGAGTCGCTGGCTTTCTTCAGCACTGGTAAAGTTGCTCAGTCGCGTTTCGAGGTCGGCCACGTGCGCCTCCCGCCGCGCGATCTCCGCTTCCACTTGCGCCAGCTTCTGCTCAAGCTGCTGCTGCTTCATCGGGTTCATGCGCTTGGCCGTCGTCGCGGGCGCTGTGGTGGTCTTCTTCTCTTCAACCGGCGCCTCTACCGGGGCCTCGGGTGTCGTCTGGCGGGCTTTGGCGCGCAGGTATTCTTCGTAGTTGCCGGGGTAGGCGGTCACCTTGCCATCGGCCACTTCAAATACCTTCCGGGCCAGTTCGTCAATGAAGTAGCGGTCGTGGCTGACAAACACCACCGTGCCTTCATAGTCCTTGAGCGCCCCGAGCAATACTTCCTTGGCGCGCATGTCGAGGTGGTTTGTGGGTTCGTCCAGCAGTACGAAGTTCGACGGTTGCGTCAGCAGCTTACACAGAGCGTACCGGTTACGCTCACCACCGCTGAGCACCCCGATCTTCTTGAAGACGTCTTCATCGCGGAACAGAAAGCAGCCGAGCAGCCCTCGCAGCTCCGTCGCTGTCGCCTTTGGCGCTGTCGCGCACAGGTCATCGAGGATCTCCGATTCCGGGTCGAGCGCCTTGTACTGGTCCTGGGCAAAGTAATCAAACTCCACGTTGTGCCCGAGTTTGTACTCGCCCGCCGTCAGGCCTTCCATGCCCGTCAGCAGTTTGATCAGGGTCGACTTGCCGGCCCCGTTATGCCCCACCAGGGCAATGCGGTCGCCGCGCTCGATCGTGAAGTTCGCGTTGTCGAACACGCGCTTGTTGCCGTAGTGCTTGGCCACGTCTTTAAACTCGGCCACAATACGGCCGCTTGGCTTCGGCGTTGGAAACTTGAAATGGATGATCGGTTCCTCTTCGGGAATCTCGATCATCTCCATCTTGTCGAGCTCTTTGAGCCGGCTTTGCGCCTGCTTGGCCTTCGTCGCCTTGTAGCGAAAGCGCTCGACAAACGCTTCAATCTGGGCCACACGGTCCTGCTGGTTGCGCTGGGCGGCGCGCATCTGTTCGAGCCGTTCGTCCTTCTGCCGCTGGTAGTGCGTGTAGTTGCCCGAGAAGATCGTCACCTTCTTGTTCCAGACTTCGACGATCTTCGAGACCGTTACGTCGAGAAAGTAGCGGTCATGCGAGATCAGAATGAAGGCGTTCGGGTAGTCGTGCAGGTATTCTTCGAGCCAGTTCCGCGCCTCGAGATCGAGGTGGTTGGTGGGTTCGTCGAGCAGTAGCGCTTCGGGCTTCTCCAGCAACAGCTTGGCGAGCGCGATGCGCATCTGCCAGCCGC
>CAZBTA010000091.1:0-13299 GCA_964494515.1 uncultured Bryobacter sp. | reverse complement strand
CCGAGAACTCCTCGCACGGCTTGTCCCACTCTTCCTTGCGAAAGCCAAGGCCGGTGAGGATCGTGCCGACCTGCATGTCGATCGTGTAGCCTTCTTTGGCGCGAAACTCGTTGTCGAGCCGGGCAAACTTCTCGGCCGCGGCGGCGTAAGCTTCCGTCGCGTGGTCGAGGTCGCCCATCAGCTCGAGTGTGGCTTCCATCTCGCGCTCGATCTGGCGCAGTGGTTCGAACACGCTCGCGCACTCGGCGAACACGCTGCGGCCGGCCATACGCAGGCCGTCCTGTGGCAGGTAGCCGAGGCGCATGTTCTTCATGCGGGACATATCGCCGCCATCGAGCTGTTCGATGCCGGCGATGATCTTCATCAGCGTCGACTTGCCGGTGCCGTTGGCGCCGACCAGGCCGATCCGGTCCTTCGGGCCGATCAGCCAGTTGACGTCATCAAAGAGAACTTTTGGGCCAAAACGCTTGGCGGCACTGGTGAGTTGGATCATTTACTGCCTGACAATGACTTGCCCGCCCCGCTCGGGGGTGAGCTTGTTGGCTTCGACGGCGACCTTGCCATTCACAAGGACAAAATCGAAGCCACTGGAGTATTGGTGGGGATTGGCAAACGTCGCGTTGTCGCGCACGGCCTCGGGGTCAAACACCACGAGATCGGCGGCATAGCCTTCGCGCACCAGGCCCCGGTTCTTGAACTGGAAAATCTGCGCCGGCAACGAGGTCATCTTGCGCACGGCGTCTTCAAGCGTCAGCACCTTGCGCTGGCGCACGTATTCATTGAGCACTCGCGCCCGCGAGCCGTAGTTGCGGGGGTGAGGCCGGCCGGCGCCAAACTCGCGCACGCCGCCATCGCTAGCGATAGCGGTATTGCGGTATCGCATGATGTTGGCCACGTCCTCTTCGCTCATCGCGGTGGTGACCACGCTGACGCCGCCGCGCTCCATGAGGTTCAGCACGGTTTCCACGTCCGATTCGTGCGACTTCGGTTTGCCTTCCATGGCTGAGATTTGCTGGATGTTTTTGCCTTCGTACTTCGGCTCAAAGCCACAGCTGGCGACGGCGGTGTATTCAAAATCGTCATAGCCACGGGTCTTGTTTGAGGCCAGCACTTCGTCGAAGATCTTCTTGCGCGTGGCCGGGTCCTTCAGGCGTTCGCGCAGCTTCTCGGAGCCGCCGGCGAGCGCCCAGTTCGGCAGCGTGGTGCCGAGCCCGGTCGAGTAGGCGATGTAGGGGTATTGGTCGACCGTGACGTCGACGCCCCGCCCGCGATAGTCCTCAAGCAGGTCGATCATCTTCTGGGTGTTGCCCCAGAAGGCTTTGGTGTCCTGCTTGAGATGCGAGATCTGTACGCGGATGCCGGCGAGGCGGCCGACTTCAACGGCCTCCTTCATGGCATCGAGCACGCCCTCGCCCTCATCGCGCATGTGGGTGGTATAGATGCCGTTGTATTTGGCTGCTACCTTGGCAAGCTCAACAAGCTCTTCGATGGGCGTGAACATGCCGGGCACGTATTCAAGGCCGGTCGAGAACCCGACCGCACCGGCCTGCATGGCCTTGTCGACCATGGCCTTCATGCGCTCCATCTCTTGCGGGGTGGCCTTGCGGTCCTCAGAGCCCATCACCTCGATCCGCACCGAGTTGTGCCCGATCAGGGTGGCGACATTGAGGCCGATGCGCGCTTTCTCAAGCGTGCTGAAGAAGTGTTTGAGGTCGAGCTCCGAGCTGCCGCAATTGCCGGTGACGATCGTCGTCACCCCGTCGCGCAGAAAGTTCTCGGCCTGCGGAAACCGCACGATGCCCGACTCGGAATGCGTGTGGATGTCGATGAACCCGGGGGTCACCACCTTGCCCGAGACGTCGATGGTCCGCGTGGCGGTCTTGCCGGCGAGGTGACCAATACTCGCGATTTTGCCGGCGGTGATGCCGATGTCGGCCTTGAACCAGGGGTTGCCGCTGCCGTCGATGATGCGGGCGTTACGGATGAGGATGTCGAAGTCAGCCGCCAGACAGACGGAGGCCGCCAGTGCAAAAGCAAGGAGACGGTTCATGTCGTGTCAGTTTACGAAAAAGTCGAACGACCGCGCGATGAACTGGCGCATGTCGTGGCGGGTAACCACGGCATCGAGGAAACCATGAGAAAGGAGAAACTCGCTGCGCTGGAAGCCCTCGGGCAGCTTCTGGCGGATGGTCTGTTCGATGACGCGCGGGCCGGCAAAGCCGATCAGGGCGCCGGGTTCGGCGATGTTCAGGTCGCCGAGCATGGCGAAGCTCGCGGTCACTCCACCGGTGGTCGGGTCGGTCAGCACGCTGATGTAAGGCACGGCGGCCTGGTCGAGGCGCATGAGGGCGGCCGAGATCTTGGCCATCTGCATCAGGCTGACGGCGCCTTCCTGCATCCGGGCGCCACCGGTGGCGCTGAAGATGACCAGTGGCTGGCGATTGGCAAGTGAGCGCTCGATGGCGCGCGTGATCTTCTCGCCAACAACCGAACCCATGCTGCCGCCGATGAACTTCAGTTCCATCGAGCAGGCGTTGACGGTGTGGTTGCCCACCTTGCCCTGGCCGCTCAGAATGGCGTCAGACATCTTGAGGGTGTCCTGCATGCCCTTCAATCTGGCTTTGTATGGCTTCGAATCGGCAAAGCCAAGCGGGTCGGTGGAGGTGAGGGTCGAGTCAAACTCGGTCCACTCGCCTTCGAACAGCAGGTTCAGGCGCTCGCGGGCATCAATGCGGAAGTGATAGCCGCACTTGGAGCACACGCGCTGGTTGTCCTCAAGATCCTGACGGAAGATGATTTGCTTGCATCCGTCACATTTGACCCACAGGCCCTCTGTTTTGACGGTGCGATCGGCATCGCTGGGCGTAGCAAGGCCGGGTTTGTCGCGCTTAAACCAAGACATGAAACTTTTAGTTTAGCGAGGATAGGGATGCCCGCGCAGGGTGGCGAAGGCGCGGTAGACCTGTTCGGCGAGCATCGCGCGGGCGAGCTCGTGTGGAAAAGTCATCGGAGACAGCGATAACAGCAGGTCGGCGCGGGGTCGCCAGGCGGGCGGCAACCCGTCGTGGCCCCCAAGCAGGAAAACGATATCGCGACTCAAGTGTTCGCTTTCTTCGATGAAACCGATGAATTTCTGGCTGTCCCAAAGCTTGCCGGCCGGGTCCAGAAAAACCTTCTGCGCCGCCGGGTGGCGGGCGAAGACGTCATAGCGGTTCGGGTCGATCTCGCGCATGGCGACGGTGGCCCAGCGGCTGGTGCGTTTGAGGAATTCGGCGGCGATGGCGTTGGAATGTTCGTCGCGCGCTTTGCCAATGTATAGGAGTTCAAGCCGCATTCTCGTTACTATAGATTGTCTGAAAAATATGTCCCAGGAACTTCAAGTCCGCATGCAGGATGGCTCGACTCGCACCGTGCCGTTAGGAGAAACGAGTGTGAGCCTGGGAAGGGCCACCACCAATGAGCTTTGTTACGCCGAGGATTTCGGGCTGTCGCGCCAGCACCTGACCTTCGAGAAGGTGAGCGGCCAGTGGATGGTTCGCGACCTGGGCAGCAAAAACGGCACGATGGTCAACGGCTTTCGGATCACCGCCGCCACCCCGCTGGGGCCGGGCGACACGATCCAGGCCGGGCATCTGCACATCACCTTTGGCGGCCACAATCAGGAAATGCTCGACACGATGAACCAGACGGTTGTGTTCGTCGAGCGCGCCGACGTCGAGTCGGCCCCGAGCAACACGGTGGTGTCGAGCCTGAATGAAGTGTCGCCGGCGCAGTCGCTGACGAGTGATCGTCATGCCGAAGCGCTGGTGCGCGCCGGTCGCGAGCTGGTCGAGCACCGGCCGCTCAACGAATTGTTCCAGTTGATCCTCGACCTGTCGGTGGATGCTGTGGGCGGCTCACGCGCGGTGCTGATGACGCTCGAGAATGGCGAGCTGGTGCCGCGGGCCAACCGTGGCGAGGGCTTCCGCATCTCGAAGACCGTGCGCGACCAGGTGGTGCGCGACAAGAATTCGCTGCTCGTGCGCGATACGGCCATGGACGAAGTGTTCAAGCTGCAGGCGAGCATTGTGATGCAACGCGTGCGCAGCTTTATGGCCGTGCCGCTGCAGACGAGCGACAAGGTGATCGGCCTGCTTTACATCGACATGCCGGACATCACGCGCGAGTTCGTCAAGGACGACCTCAACCTGCTGACGGTGATGGCCAACGTGGCGGCCATCCGCATCGAGCACGCCCGCCTCAATGAAGTGGAACAGGCCGAGCGGATGATGGCGAAGGAACTGTCGCAGGCTGGCGAGATCCAGCGGCGGCTGCTGCCGGCGGCGGCGCCGAAGGTGGCGGGTCTGGACCTGGCCGGTTACAACCTGCCTTGCCGCACGGTGGGCGGCGATTATTATGATTTCTTCATGTTGCCGGACGGTAAGGTAGCCCTGGTCGTTGGTGACGTGGCGGGCAAGGGCATGCCGGCGGCAATGTTGATGTCGAGCCTGCAGGCGCGCCTGCAGATTCTGCTCGAGGGCGAGGAGAGCCCGGCGCTGATTGTGACGCGGCTCAACAAGAGCATCAGCGGCAACTGCCCGGATAACCGCTTCATTACGTTCTTTTTGGCGATTGTTGACCCGGTTGCGGGGACAATCCGGTACACAAACGCGGGCCACAACCCGCCGTTGATTGTGCGGGCGAGCGGCCTGACGGAAAAGCTCGAAGGCGGCGGCATCATCCTCGGCATTCTGCCGATTGCCCAGTACACCGAGCACTCGGCGGTGATGCACCCGGGCGACACGCTGGTACTGTTCAGCGACGGCGTGAGCGAGGCGATGCCGGGCGGCAGCGATGAGGAGTTTGGCGAGAGCCGGATCTCGATCTCGATCCTGAACCGGATGAGCCAGTCGCCGAACGCGCTGATCGACGGAGTGATCGAAGACCTGCAAAAGTGGTGCGCTGGTACTCCTTATGCGGATGACGTCACGCTTTTGATCGCCAAAAAGTTATAAGCTTAAGCCAACGAATATGTTTACGAACGGGGTAAGCGTGTTCTTTCCGGCATACAACGATGCGCCGTCCCTACCATCGTTGATCAGCAAGACTTTCGCGGTGCTGGAAGAGCATGTCGAAGATTTCGAAGTGATTGTCGTCAACGACGGCAGCTACGACAACACAGGGGAAGTACTGGCATCTCTCGCCGCGCAATACGGTCCGCGGATGCGAGTGATCACGCACGAGGTCAACCGCGGCTATGGCGGGGCTCTGCGCAGCGGCTTTGCCGCGGCCACCAAAGATTTTGTCTTCTACACAGATGGCGACGGGCAGTATGACGTTGGCGAGTTGCCGAAGCTGCTTGAGCGCATGCGCCCCGGTGTGAGCTTTGTGAACGGCTACAAGCTCGAGCGCAACGACCCCTGGCACCGGATCTGGATCGGCAAGACGTACAACCAGTTTGCGCGGCTGCTGTTTAACGTGTCGCTGCGGGACATCGACTGCGACTTCCGGCTGATCCGCCGGCACCTGATCCAGGCGATCGAACTCGAGTCGACCTCGGGCACGATCTGCGTGGAACTGGTGCGCAAGCTTGAGCTCTGCGGCCTTGACGTCGAGGAAGTGGGAGTGCACCACTACGCGCGTCTGCATGGTCGGAGCCAGTTCTTCCGGATCAAGAGTCTGCTGACAACGTTCTATCAACTGTTTCGCTTGTGGGTATGGTTGCTCGTATTGCCCCGCCTTGGCTGGAAAAAGGCGGGAGCGCAACCGCACATCTAGATGAATCCGGCTGAATTTCAGAATATTGCGCGGGCCGAGGAGGAGATGTGGTGGTTCCGGGGGATGCGGCGGATCCTTGAGGCGTGGGTGAGCAGGATGGGAAAGCCGCAGTTTGACCGGGTGCTCGAAGGTGGCTGCGGGACGGGCTATATGTCGAAGTGGCTCGCCGGGCGCTATGGGTGGCGCATGTACCCGGTGGACCTTGACTACGCGGGGCTTGAATACGGCAAGCGCGACGGAGTGCCACGGATGGCACAGTGTGACATTACGCGGGTTCCTTACCGCGACGCGAGCTTTGACGCGGTGGTGAGCCTTGATGTGATTGTGCACTTTCCGCGCGGGGGTGAGGCGGGGGCGTTGCGGGAGTTTGCGCGGGTGTTGCGACCGGGTGGGCGGCTGATCCTGCGGGCTTCGGCGCTTGATGTCTTGCGAAGCCGGCATTCGATCTTTGCGCACGAGAAGCAGCGGTTTACGCGGGGGCGGCTGGTGGAGGCGATCGAGGCGACGGGCATGCATGTGGTGGATGTCAGCTATGCGAACTCCCTACTGCTGCCGGTGGCGTTGGCGAAGTTCCGGATCTGGGAAGAGCTGACGAACCAGCCACCGCAGAGCGGGGTGGAAGTGCCCGCGGGGTGGCTGAATGCGTTGCTGCGGATGCCGCTCGAGCTTGAGGCGTGGTGGTTGCGCATGGGGGCCACGCTGCCGCTGGGGCAGAGTCTGCTAATCCATGCCGAAAAAAGGCTCTAAGGTGAATTCCCGATAGCGCCTCTCTCCAAACTTACCGATTTAGGAGAGGAAGCATGCGTAAAAACGTCGTTCCTCTCGTTATCATTGCGCTGGTTGTGGCGGTGGCCTCGACCTTCATCTTTTACGGGCTGATTGTGAGCCGGATGGACGGCTCGACAGCAACGGCAACGTCTCCTCATCTGGTGGCGGCGCGTACGCTCGAGCGAGGTCAGGTGGTGAAAGCAGATGACCTGCAGGTGGCGACGATGCCGGACCCGAAAGTGCCGGCGCCACAGAAGGCCGAGGATGTACTGGGCCGCGTACTGACCGAAGCCGTGCCGCAGGGCACATTGATCACCGAGGCGATGCTGTCGCAGAAGTCGACGGCGGTGGCTCCGAAGGAGATCCCGGACGGGATGCGCGCGGTGACCGTACATATCTCTGATTCTTCGAGCGTGCTGGGGCTGCTGCATCCGGGAGACCGGGTGGACGTGCAGGCAGTGATTGGCCGGCAGCGGAATGGGGAAAACGATGTGGATGTGAAGACGCTGCTGCAGAATGCGACGGTGTTTCTGCCGGCGGTGGAAATGGCGCCGCAGGGCGGTGTGCCACCGCGCAGTGTTTTGACGCTGCTTGCGACGCCGCAGGACGCCGAACGGCTGAGCGCGGCCGATGCGGGAGCGCGACTGCGTGTTGTATTGCGCAATGTAAAGGACAACAAGGTGGTGCCGCTCGGGAACACGTCACTGCTGAGCCTGAACAGCACGGCGCCGAAGCCGCAGGTGACGACCAGCTTTACCGCGCGGCCGGTGGTGGCGCAGAAGGCCGCACCGCTGGGGCCGATGGAATTTGAAGTGAGCCTGATTGAAGTCTCGGTGGAGCAGGCCGCGGGACTGGGCGCCAAGCCCGGAGCGCTGCGAGTGACGAGCCTCGATGGAGCGGCGCTGGGCAAGGAGACGAAATCGCGGGTGATCGCCTCGTCACGACTGGTGGCCTCGCGGACGGGCGAGCTGAGCTGGAAGGCGGGCGACGACTCCTCGCTGCGTGTGCGTGTGGAGGCGTTGTCGATGGGCGATAACGGGCAGGCGCTCGTGCGGATTCAGCCCGAGGCAACACAACCGCAGGCGGGGGTGGCCGCGACGCGGCGGGCCGACTCGAGCGTGCATCTGAATGAAAGCCAGGTGGCGGTGGTGAGTGGGCTGGCCGAAGGCGAAGCAGCCGCCAAGTGGCGCGAGAAGCTGGCTCCGGGATCCAAACGGAGCAATGGGGAACTGGTGATGGTAATCGCGCCGGCAGGGCGCAAGTAAACAGGAGCGCAACCCAGGATGTCACCCGCGCTATTGCTAGGGCTGATCTTCGTAGCCACGTTTGGGCTGGTAGTGTTGGGGCTTTACTTTGCCGCCAGCCGCATGAACCTGGGCGTGGAAACAGTAAATGACGCAACACCATCGCTGGTGGTGGACGACCCGGAAGCGGCGATGCGGCCGCTGTTGCTCAAAGACGAAGGGGTATCGAGCATTTCGTTCTGGGCGGGTTTGCTGGAGCGATTCCAGTTTGTTCCGCAGTTGCGCAAGCTGATCGCCGAGGCGGGGCTGACATGGTCGGTGGGGCGTTTTTCAGGGATGGTTTTGCTGGGGGCGGCCTCGACGGCTGTGGTGCTCTCGCGGGTGAACTGGTTGCCGTGGTACGGCATTGCAGTGGGGGCGGTGTTTGTAGGGTTTGCGCCGATTCTCTATTTGCAGAACAAGCGGACGCGGCGATTCCGGGCGTTTGAAGAAGCGTTTCCGGATGCGCTCGACTCGCTGGGCCGGGCGATGCGCGCGGGACATGCGCTGGCGGCGGGCCTCGAGATGGTGACGTATGAGGCGGACCAGCCGGTGAGTGGAGAGTTCCGCAAGGTGCTTGAAGAATGGCGACTGGGGCGGAGCTGGGATCAGGCGTTTGACCATCTGATGGAACGCGTGCCGCTGGTGAGCGTGAGTCTGTTTGTGGCGGCGGTGCGGATGCAGAGCCGCACGGGCGGCAAGCTGCATGAGATTCTGGCGCGGATCTCGGAAGGGGTGCGTGAGAGCTCGGCGCTTGAGGGAGAGATCCGGGCGATCAGCGCGCACGGGAAACTGACGGGGCTGATCCTGTCGATTCTGCCGATTGGCATTGCGATGATGCTGAACTGGACGGCGCCGGGGTATCTCGACATTCTGATTGAGCATCCGCTGGGCAAGTTTTTGATCATGGCGGCGGTGCTGTTTCTGGTGGCGGCGCATTTTGTGATGCGCAAGATTCTGGACATCAAGATTTAGGGGAGAAGCGATGGAACTACTGTTATTGGCGGGATGCTTCTTCTTTGTGCTGCTGGCGGTGCTGGCGGGGGGCTACTGGTTTCTGCGTGAACCGGAAGAGCGAGAGCCGCGCGAGCCGGTACTGGTGAATGTGAATCTGGATCAGGACGATGGGCCGATCCGGCAAACGCTTGAGAAGATCGGGAGCTTTCTGCCAGAGGCGAATGATCTGGATCACCCGATGCGCAAGCGGCTGATCTCGGCGGGGTATCGCTCGCCGGATGCATTGCAGGCGTTGTTTGGGATCAAGGCAGTGGGCGCGCTGGTGGGGCTGCTGGGGATGTTCTGGCTGGGTGAGGCGACGGGGTCAGACTTTATGACGAGCCTGCTGGTGGGCGTTTGTGGGGCTGGCGGGGGCTATCTGATTCCGGAACGCATTCTGACGATGTTGGTGAAAAAGCGGCAGCATCGGGTCAGGCAGGGACTGCCGGCGGCGCTGGACCTGATGGTGTTGAGCCTTGAGGCGGGACAGGGGCTGGATAGCGCGATGCTCGAGACGAGCCGCGAGTTGCGCAAGGTGTATCCGGAGCTGAGCGAGGAATTGTCGCTGGCGCATCTGGAATCGCGGGCGGGAGAATCGCGGGCGTCGGTGCTGGCGCGGCTGGCGCAGCGCACGGGCGAGCCGGAGGTGAAGAAGCTGACGAACCTGCTGCTGGATGGCGACCGGTTTGGGACGTCGCTCGGGCCAGCATTGCGAAATCATGCGAAGTACACGCGGTTGCGCCGGAAGCAGATTGCGCAGGAGCAGGCGCGGAAGACGAGTGTGAAGCTGGTGTTTCCGGTGTTCTTTTTGATCTTTCCGTGTGTGTTGCTGGTGACGCTGGGTCCGGCGGCACTGCGGCTGATGCAGGGGATGGGGAGTTTGCTGTCGGCTAGTGGGCCGAAGTGAGTGGTTGGGTTGGTTTGGGTTTGATGGGGGGGAGAGGTGGGCGCTAATCGACGATGAAGAGTTTCGCGCCGGTGCGGGTGGAGGAACGGTGGGCGGCGTCGCCGAAGTCGGAGACCTGGTAGCTTTGGCCAGCGGACAGAGTGAAACGGCGGCCGTCGCGGAGTTCTGTTTCTAGCTCGCCCTCGAGGACCAACAGGACATGGCCGCGGTCGCACCAGTGGTCAGCCAAATAGCCCGGTGTGTACTCCACCATGCGGATGCGGAGATTGCCGATGGTGAGGGTTCGCCATAAGGCTTCGCCGCTCGTGCCGGGATGCCGGGTGGGCTCAATCGCTGCCCAGTCGGTGACCGTAAAGGGCAGCTTGGGGATATCCATCGTAGTGGCGCGCGAGTTTATTTTCCGCGGAGTTCGGTGACGATTTCGGCGGCGGCTTTGCGGGCGTTTGCGATGTCGCCGACCGGGAAGCTGATGGCGCCGACGCGGGGGTGGCCACCGCCGCCGTAGCGTTCGCAGATGGTGGCGAGATTGTGATCCACTTTGGTGGCCCAGGGACTGGAGCCGACGCTGACTTTGGTGCGGAACGTGGATTCGCTGACCGAGACCGTGTAGGTGGCCTCAGGGAACAAATAGTAGGGCACGAACTTGTTGTAGCCCTCGAGATCCTGGCCGACGAGATCGAAGAAAATCACGCCGTCTTCGGTGTGGGCATGTTTTTTGATGACATCGATCGAGCGCAGGTGCCGCTGGTAGAGCGGCTCGAAGATGGCCGCGATTTCGGGCTGGGCGATGATGTCCTCGAGCGGCATCGTCTGCATGGAGCGGATGATGTGCTGGACCATCTCGGAGCCCTTGACGGCCTCGATGACCAGAACGAGCTTGGTGGCGGCGGCCTTGAGCTCAACGGCCTCGGTGGGGTTGGCGTACTGGGCGCCGTCGATGATGTCGGCCCACTTGACGAGGTTGTCGAGGTCGGGGGCTTCGTAGGCGAACTTTTCGCGGGCGATATCGCGGATGAACTTGGTGCAGCTGCGATAGCCGGGGTCGAAGAAGTGGAGGGGGTTGTGGGAGTCGTGGAAGTGTTTGGAGTCCTCGGGGGTGAGGAAGGCGCTCTGGTGGTGGTCGAACCACCAGGTGAGGCGGGGATTGGGGGAATATTTGAAGTCGACGATGGCGTTGACGTCGCCGTCGAACATGGATTCGGCAAAGAGCTGGTCGGCGGTGTGGGCCATTCCGGTGTAGGAATACTCGGCGTCGGGATGACGAGTGTCCTTGAGGAAACGGCTGAAAAAGGCCGCGCTGGCGGCACCGTCGAAGCAGTGGTCGTGATAGAGGACGCGAACTTTCATTCGTAATGGCCCCGGTGAGGTCGGGAAAACTTATTAGTATCTGCTATTCGGCAACCAAAAAGCAACCGTAGTGTAAAACATTAACTTTTGGATACAATCACGCAATGCGTCGTCGACAATTCGTTAGTCTTCCCGCGCTGCAGTATGGCAGCGAGAGTTTGCGTGGGGCGGAGGCGGAAGCGATTCCGAGCTGGCCCATTTTTGATGGGACAGAAGAAGAGGCGATCACGAAAGTGCTGCGAAGCGCGAAGTGGGGCCGGGGCAATGGGGGCGCGGTAGCGCAGTTTGAAGAACAGTATGCAAGGCTGACCGGGGCCAAGCATGCGCTGGCGGTGGCGAATGGCACCTCGGCGTTGCTGGTGGCGCTGGGCGTGTTGGGAATCGGGCCGGGCGATGAAGTGATTGTGCCGCCGTATACGTTTATCGCGACGGTGAACGCGGTGTTGCGATTCCACGCGGTGCCGGTGTTTGCGGATGTGGACCCGGTGACGCTGCAGATTGATCCGAAGGCGGTAGCGGCGCAGATTACGCCGCGGACGCGGGCGATCATCATGGTGCATATGGCGGGGGCGGTGGGCGAGTTGGGGCAGGTGCTCGAGATCGGGCGCAAGCACAACATCCCGGTGATTGAGGATGCAGCGCAGGCGCATCTGGCGGAGTGGCAGGGCAAGCATGTGGGGGCGCACGGGACGCTGGGGTGTTTCAGCTTTCAGGCGTCGAAGAATCTGAACTCGGGTGAAGGCGGCGCGGTGGTGACGAATGACGCGCAACTGGCCGAGGCGGCGTATGCGTTCCACAACAACTCGCGCGGGCGGACGCAGCCGGGGACGGAGTTTCACTATCAGGGCTCGGGGGCGAATCTGCGGTTGACGGAGTTTCAGGGGGCGCTGCTGGTGGCGCAGATGTCGCGGATTGAGGCGCAGGCCAAGAAGCGGACGGAGAACGCGAAGATGCTGGACGGGATGTTCAGCAAGGTGGAGGGGATCACGCCGTACAAGGTGGGGTCGGGGTGTACGCGGAATGCGTATCACCTGTACATGTTCCACTATGACGCGAAGAAGTTTGGCGGGCGCTCGCGGGCGGACTTTTTGAAGCATCTGGCGGCGCACAAGGTGCCGGCGTCGTCGGGGTATTCGCCGCTGAACGATGAGCCGTTCTTGAAGAATACGTTTGAGTCGCGGGGGTATCAGTTTGCTTATGGCAAGGGGTACTTCGAGAAGTGGCGCAAGAAGAACGACTGCCCGGTGAACCGCAAGGCTTGCGGGGAGGCGGTGTGGTTTACGCAGAATGTGCTGCTGGGTGACCAGAAGTTGATGGCGAAGATTGGCAAGGCGGTGGAGAGCTGGGCGAAGGCTTAGCGCCGCTGCATGCGAGCGTAAATTCACTGATTCCGATCACCGATTTCACGGCAAACCGATCAGAGATTGGGGCGATGCAAGGAGTGATCGGAATGGCGTGAAATTTCAGCGCTGAGGGAAGTTCGCGCTGGAGACCGGCATGAGGTTCGTTAAGGGCCGCGCCACGAATGAGTGTCTCCATAAGAGAAATCAGAGAGGCGGTGCGGCTGCCGATATCGTATTCGATTTTACCGGGGCTTCGAAAGCTCAGGCAGCTTCGGTCCAGCAGTAAGTCGCATCCCTGAAGAAATAGCTTCAGGATAGATTGACATATGCCGGGAACTAACAATGGCAGGAGTTTTCATTCGGAGAGAAGGCTGAAAGCGACTGGATGGTTGCAGGTTGGGCGTTTCGTCAAGTTCTGGATGATCTGGAAAGATACGTTTTGGGAGACGAGCGCGTAGTGGTCGAACTGAACGCGGCCAGGCATATTGGCTTTCTCAGCGTGCCAGATCTCAGTGCGGAACTTCAGGTCACCATCCGGGAAGCGCTCCGCTCGATGTGTGCAGAAATCCTCGAGGGGCGGTACTCATCTGGCATTGGTAGCCTTCATCTCGACTCCGAATCGGTAAAGCTCTACTCAGACGGCATCCAGCTGTTAAGACGCGCGATCAGTAGTGGAGACGCGGAACTTGCACATGCGCCTTCGGGGTAGGCTCCGAGTGCGACGCAAGTTATACGAAGCAACCACCTGGAATCAGCAAGTTCGCGGGAATCGGCTTGAAATGCACTCCAGAAGAATCAACAAGTTGTCGGCGTGTATGACGATCGCGAGCGATACGAAGCGCCGGCATCCGGATGCCGCAGATGAAGGTGTGAAGGTGGACCGGGGATGAGAGTGGAT
>CAZBTA010000090.1:0-18614 GCA_964494515.1 uncultured Bryobacter sp. | reverse complement strand
AGCTCCATGTAATCGGTTTCGGAGATATCGATGCGGCCGAGGCGATCGAGCTGCATGAGCTCGCCTTCGACCATGACCTGGGTGAGCCCGATCAGGATGTCGAGGATGGCGAAGTTGCGCTCACGCATGGCGATCTGGAAGGCCTGCATGTAGAGCCAGTCGCCGGCGAGGACGCTCATCTGATTGCCCCAGAGGACGTTGGCCGAGGGGCGGCCACGGCGGGTCTTGGCGTCGTCGATGACGTCGTCATGGACGAGCGTGGAGGTATGGATGAGCTCGACGACGGCGGCGAGCTGGATGGCCGAGTCGGTGGTTTCGGTGCGTGAGGAGACCAGACGGCTGGACAGCAGCACGAGGATGGGCCGGAGGCGTTTGCCGCCGGCGGACTGCATGTGATGAGAAATCGTGTTGATGGCGGCCACGGAACCGATGGTTTCGAGGCCAATTGCATTCTCGACACGGGCGAGGTCGTCGCGGACCAAGTCGAGGATCTGCTTCATCGAGACTGCTTGATTCAGCGTCCGGGTCATGCCAATTGCTCCAGTTTAGCCGAGAAGAGGCGGTGGAAATTCGAAGTGGTGAGATCGTCGAGCTCGGACAGCGAGAGGCCGCGGAGGGCGGCGAGGCGGCGGGCCGTCTCGACGACGTAGGCGGGCTCGTTGCGTTTGCCCCGGTGGGGGATGGGGGCGAGATAGGGGGCATCGGTCTCGAGCAGGAGACGATCGAGGGGGGCAAAGCTGGCGGCGTCGCGGATGCGCTCGGCCTTGGGAAAGGTGAGCACGCCGCCGAGGCCGAGGTGGAAATTCATGTCGATGGCCTGGCGGGCCTCGTCAATGCCTTCGGAAAAGCAGTGAAAGATGCCGCCGAGGGAGGTATCCCAGTGCTCGCGAAGGATGGCTATCGTATCGGCCCAGGCCTCGCGAGTGTGGATGATGATGGGCAGTTTAAGCGCCTTTGCAATTTCAAGGTGGCGAATGAAGACAGACTTCTGTTCTTCTCGTGGGGAGAAGTCGTAGTGGTAATCGAGACCAATTTCGCCTATCGCCACACATTTTGGATGCGCGGCGAGAGAGGTTAGCTGCGAATAAGTAACGTCGGGCTGAACGCGGTTGGCGTAGTGCGGATGTACGCCGACCGTGGCGAGAAAGAAGGGGTATTTGTCGGCGAGCTGGATGGCGCCGTCGAGATGGGGAGGGCCTTCGCCGGTGCCGATGGCGAGCAGGGTGGTGACGCCGGCCGCGAGGGAGCGCTCGATGGCTGCCTCGCGGTCGTTGTCGTACTGATCGCTATCGAGGTGACAATGGCTGTCGATCACTTGAGGCGGGCTCCGATGGGCACTTCCTCAAGGAACGCGGCGAGGACGGGGCTGCCACCTTCGAGGCTGGCGGCGACGATCATGCCCTGGCTCTCGATGCCCTTGAGCTTGCGGGGCGCGAGATTGGCGACGATGACGACCTTGCGATTGAGGAGCTGATCGGGGGCGTAGGCCTTGGCAATGCCGGCGACGATGGTGCGAGGGCCGGTGGGCTCGCCGATGTCGACCTTGAGATGGAGGAGCTTGTCGGCGCCCTTGACGGGCTCGGCGCTGAGGACCTGGCCGACGCGGAGATCGACTTTGACGAAGTCGTCGATGGAGATGGTGTCGGCGATGGGCGTGATGTTGGACGGGGCGGCGGGCTCGGGAGCGGGGGTGTTGCCGATGAGGGCGTTCTGCCGGTCGAGCTCGGCGGATTCGAGATTCTTCATTTGTTCGATGACTACCTTGGGATCGAGGCGGGGGAAGATGGGCGAGACTTCGCCGATCTGGTGGCCGGCGGGGGTGTGGCCCCAGGTGAGGGGGCCTTCGATGTTGAGCTGCTGGCGGATGCGCGCGGCCGAATCGGGGATGACCGGAGCGACGAGGGCCGTGATGAGGCGCAGGCTTTCAAAGCAGCGATAGAGGACGGCGTCGAGGCGGGCCTGGGCTTCGGGTGAGGCGTCCTTGGCGAGTTTCCAGGGGGCGTTCTCGACGATGTACTTGTCGAGGTCGCCGATCCAGCGCCAGACGGATTCGAGGGCCTTGTGGAATTCGAAGGCATCGTAATGGGCGCGCGCGGTGGCGATGGCGGAGCTGTCGGCTTCGATCGGAGCGGGGACCTTGCCGCCGCGGTACTGGGTGATCATCGAGAGCGTGCGGCTCAGGAGATTGCCGAGGCCGTTGGCGAGATCGGAGTTGTAGCGGGCGACGAGGGCGTCGTAGCTGAAGCTGCCGTCGGAGCCGAAGGGGATCTCGCGGAGCAGGAAGTAGCGCAGGGCGTCGATGCCCATGACTTCTTTGATCGGCGTGGCGCGGACGATGTTGCCGCGGCTCTTGGACATCTTGTTGTCCTCAAAGAGCAGCCAGCCGTGGGAGTAGATGCGCTTGGGCAGGGGCCAGTTGGCGGCCATCAGGAAGGCCGGCCAGTAGATGGCATGGAAACGGACGATCTCCTTCGACATGAGGTGGAGGTCGGCGGGCCAATGGTCGGTGCCCTCGACGGCGGACCAGTAGGTCATGAGCGCGTCGAACCAGACGTAGAAGACGTGGCCGGGATGATTGGGCACGGGGATGCCCCACTGGATGGTTGTGCGCGAGATGGAGAGGTCCTGCAGCTTTTCGCTCTTGAGGAAGGAGAGGATCTCGTTGCGGCGCGATTCGGGCTGGAGGAACTGGGGGTGCTGCTCGTGGAACTCGATGAGGCGGTCCTGGAATGCGGAGAGTTTGAAGAAGAGGTTCTCTTCGGTGACGAGCTCGAGGGGGACGCCGGAATCGGGGTCGACATCGCCTTCTTTGGCGTCGGGGACGAAGGCTTCGCTGGTGACCGAGTAGTAGCCGGTGTAGGAGCCCTTGTAGATGTAGCCGTTGGCCTCGCAGGCGGCGAAGAGCTTGGCGACGGCGGCGGCGTGCTGGGGCGAGGTGGTGCGCTGGAACTTGTCGATGGAAAGGCCGAGTTGTTTCCAGGTGGATTCGAATTCGGCGGAGATGAGATCGGTGTATTCCTGCGGGGTCTTGCCGACTTTGGCGGCGGCGCGCTGGATCTTCTGGCCGTGTTCGTCAGAGCCGGTGACGAGGTAGGCTTCGATGCCCTCGAGAGCCTTGAGACGCTTGATGGTGTCGGCGACGATAGTGGTGTAGGTGTGGCCGATGTGGGGCGCGGCGTTGACGTAATAGATGGGCGTGGTGAGGTAGTACTTGTTCATTTAGGCTTTGTTCTTGAGATAGGCAAAATTGGCCGCGGCGAGGACGTCCTTGAGGGGGACGTTGTGCTCGCGGGCGAGGCGCTGGCAATCGTCGTATTCGGGAGCGAAGCCATTGCCGGTGACCTTGACGCTGACGGCGCCGAAGGGAGTGGATACGGTGACGAATTCGCGCGGAAGCGTGCGGCGTTCGGCGGTGGTGATGCGGAGGCCGAGCGTGGTGGTTTCGCGCAGGATGATGCTCGAGATGAGGTCTTTGTCCTCGGGCCGGGCGACGACGGAGAGGAGGTGGCCGGCGCGATTCTTTTTCATGAGGAGCGGCGTGAGGGTGACGTCGAGGGCGCCGGAGGCAAAGAGCTGGTCCATGGTGTAGCCAAGGACCTGCGGGGAGCAATCGTCGATGTTGGCCTCGAGGACGAGAACGGTTTGGGCCTCGGGCGAGGCGAGGCGATCGCCGATGGTGATGCGCAGGACGTTGGCGCGGTTGGGGAAGTCTTTGGTGCCGGCCCCGTAGCCGAGGGAATGAATGCTGAGCGCTGGCATGGGGCCGTAGGATTTGGCGAGGGCGGCGAGGATGGCGGCGCCGGTGGGCGTGGTGAGTTCCATGGTGGGGCCGTCGACATAGACTGGCTTGCCGGCGAGCAGACGCGCGGTGGCCGGGGCGGGAACGGGCAGCACGCCGTGGGCGGCCTTGACCGTGCCCGAGCCGACATTGATGGGCGCGGAGTGGACCTCGTCGACCTTGAGCAGGTAGAGGCCGAAGCAGGCGCCGACGATGTCGGCGATGGAATCGACGGCGCCGACCTCGTGAAAGTGGACTTGATCGACGGGGATGCCGTGGATGGCGGATTCGGCTTCGCCGAGAGTTTTGAAGACCTGGCTTGAGGTGGCCTTGACCTCGGGCGGAATGTGGGCGCGGTCGATCAGGTCGAGGATCTGCGGGAGGCCGCGGTGGGAATGATCGTGGGTGACGGCGTGGTGGTGGCCGTGATCGTGGTCGTGATCATGATCGTGGATGTGATCGGCGGCCTCGCCATCGACGAGGACATGGAACTTGGTGGCGGTGATGCCGTGGCGAGTGGTTTTTTCGGCCTTGAAGGTGGCGCCGAGGCCGAGGTGTTCGAGGCCGTGAATGAGGCGGCGAGCGCTGGCGCCGGCGTCAATGAGGGCGCCGACGGTCATGTCTCCACTGACGCCCGAGAAGGGGTCAAAATAAGCAACTCGCATCTACTTCTATTGAAGCAGCTTTGGGAGGATTTGACCGCTTGGGCCGCGTAAAGTGGCGTCGGCGAGCTCGGAGACGGGGGTGGATTCGGGGTTGATCTCGACGATGCGGGCGCCGCTTTCTTTGGCGATGGGGACGAGTTGGGCGGCGGGGTAGACGACGCCACTGGTGCCGATGACGAGGAGGATGTCGGTGGTGGAGACGGCTTCGACGCTGGCTTCCCAGGCCATGGGCGGGAGGTTTTCACCGAACCAGACGACGCCGGGGCGGAGCATGGCGCCGCATTCTTCGCAGTGGGGTGGGAGGGTGGTGAGGTGGGGTTTCCAGTTGGGGGTGACGCGCTGGCAGGAGGTGCAGCGGGTGCGCCAGATGGAGCCGTGGATCTCGATGACGTGGGAGGAGCCGGCGCGGGTGTGGAGGCCGTCGACATTCTGGGTGATGACGGTGAGGTGGGTTTGTTGTTCGAGGGTGACGAGGGCGTGGTGGCCGGGGTTGGGCGAGGCGGCGGCGATGAGGCCGCGACGCCAGTCGTACCATTCCCAGACGAGGGTGGGGTTGCGAGAGAAGGCGTCGGGGGTGGCGAGGTCTTCGGGTTTGAAGTCGCGCCAGAGGCCGTCGAGGCCGCGGAAGGTGGGGACGCCTGATTCAGAGGACATGCCAGCGCCGGTGAGGGCGATGACGCGCGAGGCGGAGGCGAGCCAGTCGCGGACGTCGGATACTTGTGGCATGGAATTGATTGTCGCGCGAGAGGAGGAACGGCTGAGTGTGAAGTCGTTTCTGGTGCGGCGTTTTGCGGGGTTGAGCATGATGTATTTGCGGGGGCGGGTGTATCAGGGGTATTGCGCGGTGGATGGGGTGAGGGTGGAGAACTGGGGGCGGAAGTTGCGCGAGGGGCAGCGCGTGGAAATCGAAGTGGATCTGGAGGCGGCGACGGCGCGGCGGGCCGAGGAGATCGAGCTCGAGGTGATCCATGAGGATGAGGGATTGATCGTGGTGAACAAGCCGGCGGGGATGCTGGTGCATCCGACGATGAAGGTGAAGACGGGGACGGTGGCGAATGCGCTGGCGTGGCGACTCAATGGGGCGAGGTTCTGGTTTGCGCACCGGCTCGATCAGGAGACGAGTGGCGTGCTGGTGGTGGCCAAGAGCGCGGAGATGCTGGGGCGGATGGTGAAGACGTGGAAGAGCGTGCGGAAGGAGTATCTGGCGGTGGTGGAGGGGGTGGTGGAACGGGAGCGGTTTGAGATTGACGCGCCGATTGGGCGGGATGAGAGCTGCGCGCCGCCGTGGGGCGTGAGAGAGGGGGGCAAGGAGGCGTTGTCGCGGGTGGAGGTGGTGGAGCGTGGGGTGGGGCGAACGCTGGTGAGGCTCGAGCCGGTGACGGGGCGGACGAACCAGTTGCGGATCCATTGCGCGCATGTGGGGCATGCGATTGTGGGAGACCGGGTGTATGGTGGGCCGCCGGGCGAGAGGATGTGGCTGCATGCGCGGAGCCTCGAGTGGAACGGGATGCGGTTTGTGGCGGAGGTGGGGTGGGGGTTAGATCAAGGGGATTGAGACGTGGGCGGTTTCGCCGGCGGCGACGCGTTGCGTTTTGCTTGAGCCGGAATGGGCGCGCAGGAGATCGGCGACGATCGAGACATCGAATGATGTGAAGGCATAGACGCGATAGTCGCCCGGGGCGAGGCCGGTGAACGTGAAGTTGCCTTTGTCATCCGTGAAGGCGCCCCTGAATACGGGGTCTGTTTTGGCGAGCTCTGCGGAGAGGCAGAGAACCACGTAGGCGGGGCTCGAGATTGTGTCGCCGGCAGCCTTTACTTCGCCTGTGACTGTACCGCCTACAGCGACTTCAATGGTGAGGTCTGCCTGAGAGTTGGAGCCAACGACAAAATCCATGGGGTTGAGCTCTCGCGCCCCGTCGCGCAAGGAGGCGATGTGCCAGGAAGGGGGAAAGCCCTTGAGCAAAATGCCGTATGGCCCGCGATGCAGGGCGTTGGTGCTGAAAGCTCCACTGGCATCTACTCTTGCCCGCACGGTGTCGCCACTGTGAAACAGACCGCCCCAGGGGATGAAGTTGAGCTCGAGATTGGTGTCGCTGTAGAGCTTGTGGGGCAGAGATACCTTGCCTTTGAGGTTGAGTGTCGGAGCGAGGTGGAGCGTGAGCAAAGACTGAAAGCGCTCGTCGATGACGACCGATTGGGATGCGCTCAGCTCAGAGCCATCCGGTGTGCCGCAACTTGCGGTGATGTCGTAGGGGCCGACCGGAACCCTGTCGAAGGTGAATTCGCCATTTTTCTGAGAAATGGTGGTCAAGCCGAGCGCCTCTGATGGCGGAGAGGGCTTTGCATTTACAAACAGGACGCTATTGCAGGCGGATGTCTCAGGGAGGATGACTTTGCCGGTGACTTTGAAGACCGGCGACTTGAGGAGCAGGACGTCAATCCCAGAGGTGGTTTGGCCCGAGATGACGAATATGGGTTGGGCGTGGGATCTTTCGAGCACACTGGGGTAGAGAGTTCGAACATAAGCAAGACCGTCGCTCGAGGGAGCATTCGAGATGCTGCTGGAATTGGGGTCCGCAATCACCGTGTAGCGCCCTTCCCGCAGTGCGGTGAGTTCGAAGGATCCATCCCTGGCGGTGGTTGCTGGTGAACCTTCGGCAGACCACAAGGGTTTGGAAAGGCTGTAATGCCGCTTGGTGTAGGCCCTGACACTGACTCCAGCAACGCCCTGTTTATCGGCGTTGATGACTCTGCCCCGAATGGCGCCGGGGCGGCGCAGGCGGAGCTCGACGTAAGCGGTTTGGGGGAAATTGACCATGACCCGGCCTGGTGAGCGGGACGCCATCTTGCCTATCTCGGAGATGTAACCGTCTCCGGAAGCGGAAACCTCATAGCGGCCGCGAGACAGATCGGAGAACTGGAACCGGCCCTGGTCGTCGGATCTGGCAGTGAACACCTTGTGGGGAGGAGTAGTCTCGAACAGACTGACGGTTGCATTGGCAATGGGCGATTTTGAGGAGTGGTCCAGGACAACTCCTTGAAGAAGTCCCTTATCATTGGAAGCTAGTTGGATAGCCGAAGAACTTTGGAGTTGAAATTCTTCGAAGAACAGTAGCGGTAACCACCAAAGTATTATGGCTTGAAAGATGTACATATTTTGAAACACTCAGGTCATCCGCTTCGCCGTAAATTTCTACTTCGCCAAAATCCGTAAAACGTCATTCTCGACTTGGTATGAATTGTTGGGGCTAAGTTTGCCAACGTGGACAAACTCTATTTGACCCCGCTCATTACAAACCATTACAGTCGGCGATTCAAAAATACCCCAGGGAAGAGTTACATTAGCGATAACTTGGTTCGCTCGAATTGAGTGTCTGTTCAAGAACGCATCTGCCGTTTTTCGTGCATGAGGGAAGAGTGCAACGGCTTGAACATTCTTTGATGTTTTCTCAATCAGGTGCTGAGTAAAGGGAGCAGATTCTGAACAGTGCTTGCAATCGGCGTTGAGTAGTAGTACGAGATGATGCTTTGCTGATGACCAATCAACACTGGCCACGCCAATTGATTTTCCAACCTCAGGTTTAGCTTTGGCACCCAAAAACTTTTGATATCGCTCGGAAAGACTTCGTTCTGACCAAAAGCTGAACAACGATGCGGCAGCGATCGCCGCGATCAAGAGATCAAGCAAAATCTGTTTCTGACTACTCGTGATTGTCATTATGGTTTAATCTCCAAGGTCGAGGCAATGTCGTGAGTAGGAATTCAAAATAGAGCCCTATTTGATGTCGAAGATGATACTGCAAAAGAGGAAAACTTCATCTTGTAAATTCAATGAATGCCTGTCTGAGGCAGAATTTCTCTCGACAAAATAATCGGTATCTCGAACAAAGCAGCGTTGACTTGCGGAAATACTAACAGCAATATCGCTCAAAAACCTCTCTCCGAGCGTTGAACTAAATGGTTGTACAAGCGCAAGCCAAAACAACATAACGATTGAGTCTCTCTTCAGAAATTCAGCCTTTTGAAGAGGGGCTTCTGCGCATTTGCCGCTTTCCTGGGATAGCTATTTGGCGTTTATGCAGCAGGATAGCTTTCGCCGATCTTAACCTTTGTTAGTGCCGCGTCCTTGAAATCATCCAGCAATACGCATGCCCCATAGGCTTTGAGGCAGCCATCGCGGGCTTACCTGCCCCAGTTGTGACTGCCTGCAGCTTGCCGCATATCGTAGCTCAAAATCTGACGAGTGCAGCTTATTGATCTCCATTTCCGTCGCATGACTGGCCGTTCGCCATGCACCTTTGACATGCTTCCCCACACCCAGCTTGTTGGCTCGTGGAGGATTGTCCATTGCTGCAAGTCCAAACAGTGCAGGCGCTCCCGCTGCATACCTCATAGCTGCGGTAATCATAGCAGTCTGCGGATGCGCTCGATGGATCCGCAAGCTTCAGTAATGAGGCAATTCCTAGAGCGGAAAGCCTAAGAAACATACGAAAGTTGAAGGAAGCTCTCATGGCAGCATTCTGATGTGAATTGTCTGCTCTGTCAAGGACTTATTTAAATGAATTCTCGTCTTCATTCCGAAGTTGTCACTACCCTTCTCCATAAAAACCATCTCGAGCTGACAGCTGTTATGGCGGTGTCCCCCAAATTAGGGATGAGCGTTGCACTTTTTCAGAGCTGAAACCATTTATTCGACTGAATGATTGTCGATGTGTGGAGATTGACTCTGAAGGCAAAGCTGCACATTAATCTCAACGAGAATGGAATGAATCAATTTTTCTCTTGATGCATTGTGTATTCTCTGCTAGAAGATTTACATGAAGACGATAAATCTATTTGCATTGTGTTTCGGTTTGATTTCAACAGCTTTAAGTGCGCCGTGTCCCCCAAATGGGGGAGTGTTTGGGCATCCTGCAGCGGGCAGAGTCGCAAGTTGCGCCGATGAAATTAGTTGCGTTCCCTATGTTTGTGCACAAGACCCACCATGGGAAGATGCCGGTTGCGACTATCGAGAATGGTGTCGATCCATTCCTGTTCGATGTGAATGCCCAGATGAATCGGTCGTCGCAACGGATATCGCTGTTAGTGGCTCATGTAGTCCATGCGGTTATGCAGTCAATAGATTTGTCGTGGCCAAGCGGTAAAGGGGAGGTGTCCAATGAAGTGTTTATTTGGTCTTTTGATCGCTCTCATAGCAGATGGAGCTAGCCTAGAGTTGGTTTGGGAGGCAAATCTTGGATCACTGAATGGTAAGCAACCCATCAGGCCTGCCGTTTGCCCCGATGGAGAGATCCTTACTGTTGTTGCTGGTGCACGGTATACCTGGATCTCACAAGACGGGAAATTGATCCAACGGGGTGGGGATGTCTTTGATGCTTCCACCCAATTCGTTGTTTGTGAAACCAATCGAGTGTTGGCATTCGGATCTGGTTTTGTCCATGAGTTTAGCCGGAGCAGTAGAGTATTGATCCGCAAAGAAGAAACACGGTTCGAACTAGTGCTTCGCAGTGCAGCAGTCGTTAGCCAAGAATGGGTTGCTTTGGCCGGTGGAAAGCAATCAATCCAAATTGTTCGAGGGGGAGCGGGCAAAAGTGTCACGGTAATGCGATCTCAGCCTATTGCTGCTTCTGATCAGGAGAAACACCGGAATGGTTTGCTTGACGGTGAAATCTGCCGATGCAACGCAGATTCTGCAAGTATTTACATAATGTCACCCAGAAGTCTTGAAGTTGAAAGAATGTCAATTGAATCAGGGCGGACAATCTCAAAGAGCATTTCGCCTTATTTTCCAGTTATGGACGTTATTGAAGGCAATGTTTATCGTCAGGGCGACTCAATGTATGGACTAGGCTGTAATGCAGAAGGCAAAGTCATCACGCAGTTGATTCGTAGAAGTGCTCCCAATCAAGCGCCTCGCAACCTGTTGATTCAATTTGATGAGAGTCTGCGAGAATATCGCGAGCTGGATCTAACAGGCACCAAAACTGGTTTGTTTGTAACGACACTACCTGACAACAAGCTGCTCTTCACGGCTCACACCATCAAAGGGGGAGAAAAGCTAAGAATGTTCAGATATGTGCCCTAAAGTTGTGTTGTGGTCTGGAGCCTTTTTAGAGCAAGGCCTGGCGGGCGGCGCGGACGATGCCGGCGGCGTGGACTCCGGATTTGCCGAGGGCGGTGACGTGGCCCATCTTGCGGCCGGGGCGGGCTTCTTCTTTGCCGTATAAATGGAGGCGGACTTCGGGGAAACGCAAGAGGGCTTCCCAGTTTGGGGTGGGTTGCCAGAGGTCGCCGAGAAGGTTGGCCATGGCCGCCGGGGCGTGAAAGGTGGGGTTGCCCAGGGGGAGGCCGCAGACGGCTCGCAACTGTTGCTCGAACTGGCTGGTGGTGCAGGCGTCGATCGTCAGGTGGCCCGAGTTGTGGGGGCGGGGGGCGATCTCGTTGACCAGGATCTGGCCGTCGTGCTTCAGGAAGAATTCCACGCAGGTGGTGCCGATGATGTCGAGCTTTTCGAAAATGCCGCGGGTGATCTCGAGGGCGTCTTTGGCGGCCTTGGCCGGAATTACCGCGGGGGCGGTGGTGACGTCGAGAATATGGTTGGCGTGCGAATTGTCGAAGACGCCGTAGTCGACAAAAGCGCCGTCGATGCCGCGCGCGGCGACGACACTGACCTCGCGCTCGAAGTCGACCATCGCCTCAAGGACACAAGGCTGATGCTCGAGCGTGGCCCAGGCGGCAATGAGATCTGCTTGTGAGTGGACCTTTACCTGACCCTTGCCGTCGTAGCCGAAGCCCGCCGTCTTGAGGATGGCGGGGAAGGGAAAGTCGGTGGGTAACTCGTCGGTGATCGAGGCGAAGTGGGTGACGGGGAAATTGTTTTCGCGCAGGAACGTCTTTTCGCGCAGACGGTGCTGGGTGGTGTGGAGCACGAGCGGGCCGGGGCGCAGCGGGGCATGTTTCTCAGCGGCCGCGGCGGCGTGGTGGGGGATGTTCTCGAACTCGAGCGTGACGACGTCGACCTTTTTGGCGAAGGCCTTGATGGCGTCAAGGTCGTCGTATTCACCGACGAGTTCCTTGTCGGCGATCTGGCCGGCGGGGGAATGCTTGTCGGGTGAGAAGACGTGGATCTTGTAGCCGAGGCGACGGGCTGAGATGGCGAGCATGCGGCCAAGCTGGCCGCTGCCGAGGATGCCAATGGTGGAGCCGGGGAGGATGGACTTCATGGGAGAGTTTCGCGGCGGACTTTGGCGGTTTGTTCAGCGCGGAAGGCGCGGAGTTTGTCGCGGAGCTCGGGGTCGTGGTTGGCGAGGATGGCAACGGCGAGCAGGGCGGCGTTGATGGCGCCGGCGCGGCCAATGGCGAGCGTGCCGACGGGGATGCCGCCGGGCATCTGAACGATGGAATAGAGAGAATCGAGGCCCTTGAGGGCGTGGGATTCGACGGGCACGCCGAGAACGGGGATGAGCGTCTGGGCGGCGACCATGCCGGGGAGATGGGCAGCGCCACCCGCGCCGGCGATGATGACCTCGATGCCGCGCTCTTCGGCTTCGCGAGCATACGCGTTCATGTATTCGGGGGTGCGGTGGGCGCTGACGACGCGGCACTCATGCGGAACGCCGAAGAAGGTAAGCATCTCGTCGGCATGACGCATGGTCTCCCAGTCAGACTTCGAGCCCATGATGACGGCTACGCGCGGAGGTGTAGTGGACATGTTGTGGGGGTGAAACTCCAGCGTACTATAGACGCATGCAAATGCAGCATGGGGTGATGTTGGCGCTATGGACCGCGGTGATGGTGTGGTCGGGCTGGGCGCCGAAGGACCGGTTTACGTGGTTTCTCGAAGTTGTGCCGGCGATGATCGGCCTGGTGGCGATTGGCGCAACGTGGAGGAGGTTCAAGCTGACGGACCTGGTGTTGTGGCTGGTGCTGGGGCATTGCCTGATCTTGATGCTGGGGGGCAAGTATACGTATGCGGAGGTGCCGCTGGGATTCTGGGTGCAGGAATGGCTGGGCCTTGCGCGGAATCACTATGACCGGCTGGGGCACTTTGCGCAGGGGTTTGTGCCGGCGATGGTGGCGCGGGAGATCTTTGTGCGGCGGGGGGTGGTGAAGACGGCGGGGTGGCGGTATTTTCTGGTGGTGTGTTTTTGTCTGGCGTTCAGCGCGTTCTATGAACTGATCGAGTGGTGGACGGCGGTGGGAACGGGGGAGGCGGCGACGGCTTTTCTGGGGACGCAGGGCGATGTGTGGGATACGCAGTGGGACATGTTTCTCGCGCTGCTGGGGGCGAATGTGGCGCAACTGGCGCTGGGCCGCTGGCATGACCGGCAACTGGCCGCCGTGTGCGAGAATCGGTAATTTCCTATGCCTGAATTAAGACGCGACCCGGTTACCGGACGCTGGGTGATTATCTCGGTGGAGCGAGCCCGCCGACCCAGTGATTTTGTGCGTGAGCCAGTGAAGGGGCCGACGAATCGATTCTGTCCTTTCTGTGAAGGCAACGAGGCGAAGACGCCGCCGGAGATCATTGCATTCCGGCCGAATGGTGGCGCGCCGAATACGGGTGGGTGGACGACGCGGGTGGTGCCGAACAAGTTTCCGGCGCTGCGGGTGGAAGGCAATCTGGACCGCGAGGGCGAGGGGCTGTACGACCGCATGAACGGGGTGGGCGCGCATGAGGTGATCATTGAGTCGCCGAAGCATGACCTGTTTTTGAGTGAGTGTTCAGAGAAGGCGGTTGAGGAGTTGTTCTGGGCGTTTCGCGAGCGGATTCGCGATCTGAAGCGCGATACGCGGATGCGCTACATCGTGTGTTTCAAGAACCATGGCGAGATGGGCGGGGCGACGCTCGAGCATACGCATTCGCAGATTATCGGGTTGCCGATTGTCCCGAAGCGGGTGCAGGAAGAGATTGATGGGGCCAAGCGCTACTTTGACTTCCGCGAGCGGTGCATCTGGTGTGACATGGTGAAGCAGGAAGTGGCCGACGGCAAGAGGTTGATCCTTGAGACGGATCAGTTTGTGGCGGTGTCGCCGTTTGCGCCTCGGTTTCCGTTTGAGACGTGGGTGATGCCGAAGCAGCATGCGAGCCATTTTGAGGACAGCTCGCCGCAGTTGATCCATAACCTGGCGTGGGTGATGCGGACGCTGCTGCGGCGGATTGACAAGGTGCTGGAGCAGCCGAGCTTTAACTTTGTGATCCATACGGCGCCGGTGCATGACGGGGCGATGGAGCACTTTCACTGGCATATCGAGGTGATTCCGCGGCTGACGAAGATTGCGGGATTTGAGTGGTGTACGGGCTTTTACATTAATCCCACTCCACCTGAGGAAGCGGCGCGATTTTTGCGCGACGCGGGAATGGTTTGAGGTGTTAGAGTCCTGAGCATGAGTACGTTTCGTCCTGCGACAAGGCGGATTGGATTCAAGGCGCCACCGGCGTCGACGACCGTGGAGGCGGCACCGATAGCGGCGCCGGCGAGCGGGGGAAATCTGCGGGCGACGAGTCGGACGTTTGAGCTGAAGGGGGAGATCCACCGCAAGCTCATCAGCGTGCTCAATTTTGACAAGGTGAACTCGCTGCCGCGCGACCGCGTGCGCATGGAGATCGGGCGCGTGGTGGAGAAGCTCTTGCAGGAGCAGCGCGTGCCGATGACGACGGCCGAGGAGAACCAGATCATCGAGGAGGTGCTCGATGAGGTGTTTGGGTTGGGGCCGCTTGAGCCGTTGCTCAAGGAGCCGTCGATCTCCGATATTTTGATCAACGGGCCGAACAAGGTGTATGTGGAGCGGTATGGGAAGCTGACGCTGACGGGGATCCGATTCAAGGACAACGCGCACCTGCTGCATGTGATCGAGAAGATCGTGTCGAAGGTGGGGCGGCGCGTGGACGAGGCGAACCCGATTGTCGACGCGCGACTGACGGACGGGAGCCGTGTGAACGCGATCATCCCGCCGCTGGCGCTCGACGGGCCGTCGATGTCGATTCGCCGGTTTGGCAAGCACGTAATCACGAGCGAGGAACTGATCGACAAGAAGACGATCACGCAGTCGATGCTCGACTTTATTGCGGCGTGTGTGGCGGCGAAGACGACGATGCTCGTGTCGGGTGGCACGGGTAGCGGCAAGACGACGACACTGAACGCGATGTCGCGGTTTATCCCCGAGGGCGAGCGTATTGTGACGATCGAGGATACGGCGGAATTGCGGCTGCAGCAGCGGCATGTGGTGAAGTTTGAAACGCGGCCACCGAACCTGAACAAGGAAGGCGGCATCAACCAGCGGCAGTTGGTGCGCACGGCGCTGCGCATGCGGCCGGACCGCATCATCATTGGCGAGTGTCGTGGTGGGGAAGCGCTCGATATGTTGCAGGCGATGAACACGGGCGTGGAGGGGTCGATGACGACGATCCACGCGAACTCGCCGCGCGATGCGTTTTCACGTCTGGAGGCGATGATGCTGATGGCGGACCTTGAGATTCCGTCAAAGGTGTTGATCCAGCAATTGGCGAGCGCGATCAAGATGGTGTGCCAGGTGGCGCGCCTGCAGGACGGTTCGCGTAAGATTATTTCGATTGCCGAGGTGCTTGGCGTGGAAGACGGCCGGGTGGCGACGCAGGAAATCTTTGTGTTTGAGCGGACCGGAACGACGGCGGATGGCCGCGTGCAGGGGCGCTTTAAATGGACGGGCGTAAAGCCGAAGATCCTGGATCGTTTGCGCATGGCCGGCATTACGCTGCGGCCCGATATTTTTGATGAAGTACTCGAGGTGAACACGGAATGACACGACGCGAAATGGCGATGACGAGCCTGGGAGCCGCGGCCGCGATGAACGCGGATACGACAACGGAGCCGAAGCTCGACCCGGTGGCTTATGCAAAGGAGCGGCACCGGGAGGCGCCATTACGCTTGAAGTTCAACGCGACGACGCCGGGGGCGGCGCGGGCATGGCAGCGGAAGCTGCGGGTGAAGCTGACGGAACTGGTAGGCGGATTTCCGGAAGCAAGGGTGCCGCTGAACGCGCGGGTGCTTGAGACGAAGGACTTTGGGACGTATACGCGGGAGAAGATCACGTTTACGAGCCGGCCGGGGATGGAAGTGTTTGGGTATCTGCTGCGGCCGAAGAATGGGGAGAGCGCGCCGCCGGTGATGATCTGTGTGCCGGGGCATGGGCGCGGGGTGGACGACATCGTTGGCATTGACGAGAAGGGCAACGAGCGCACGAACAAGGCGGGGTATCAGGCCGACTTTGCGATTCAGTTTGTGGAGCAGGGCATGGCGGCGCTGGCCATTGAGCCGTTGGCGTTTGGCCACCGGCGGGACCCGATCAATGCGGCCAAGGGGCCGAACCAGAATGCGTGTCAGCCGTCGGCGGGCGCGGCGCTGCTGCTGGGCGAGACGATGATCGGCTGGCGCGTGTTTGATGTGATGCGCGCGATCGATTATGCCGAGACGCGCAAGGACCTGGACGCCAAGCGCGTGGGATGTGTGGGGATCAGCGGAGGGGGGACGTGCACGTTGTTTGCCGCGGCGCTGGATACACGGATCCAGGCGGCGATGGTGAGCGGGTATCTGAATACGTTTCGGGACTCGATCCTGTCGCTGGCGCACTGCATGGATAACTATGTGCCGGGGATACTGAACTGGGCGGAGATGAGCGATGTGGCGGGGCTGGTGGCGCCGCGGCCGTTGTTCTGCGAGACGGGGGAGCAGGACAGGATCTTTCCGCTGGCGGGGTTTAAAGAAGCCGCGGCGGCGACGGAGAAGATCTATGCGGCGATGGGGCTAAGGGATGCGTTTGCCACCGAGGTGCATGCGGGGGCGCATGTGTTCCACGGGGCGAAGGGCGTGCCGTATGTGGCGCAGTATCTGAAGGGGATGAAGGCGTAGACAAGATGCGACTGATCGCTTTGATGCTATTGGCCACGGCGCTGCCGGCGGCGGTGGAGAAGATTTATCTGGTGGAGCGCGGGGACTACGGGGAGCGCTATGAGCGCGTGGTGGCGAAGGCGTATTTTGCCGTGGACCCGAAGGCGCCGGCCAATCAGATCATTCGCGATCTCGACAAGGCGAAGACCGACGAGAAGGGGATGGTGCGGTTTAGCGCGGATCTGGTGGTGATCAAACCGCGTGACCCGGCGACGGGGAATGGGTCGATTCTGTTTGAGGTGTCGAACCGGGGCGGGCGATCGCTGACGGGGATGTTTGGGGATGCGTTTCTGATGGAGAAGGGCTACACACTGGTGTGGGTGGGGTGGCAGTGGGATGTGCCGCAGGAGGCAAGCCTGTTGCGCGTGTATCCGCCGGTGGCCGAGGGCGTGGAGGCGATGATTCGCAGCGAGTTTGTGCCGAAGGCGAAGACGACGGTGATGAATCTGGGGGATCGCAACATGCAGGCGTATGTGGCGAGTGGGGCGGTGAAGCTGACGGTGCGCGATGGACGTGATGGCAAGCGGCAGGAGATCGCCGAGGGGTGGAAGCTGAACGCGGCGAAGACGGGGATTGAGATGGCGGCGGGTTTTCAGCCGTATCAGATTTATGAGGCGTTCTATACGACGAAGAACCCGGTGGTGGCCGGGGCGGGCATGGCGGCCGTGCGCGATGTGATCAGTTTTCTGCGCTACGAGAATCAGGGCACGGTGTTGCTGGGGGATCAATACCGGCACATGAAGCGGGCGATCGCCTATGGGACGTCGCAGAGCGGGAGATTTCTGCGGCAGTATCTGTACGACGGGTTTAACACGGATGAGAAGGGGCGGAAGGTGTTTGACGGGGTGTGGGCGAATGTGGCCGGGGCGGGGCGGGGGAGCTTTAACATCCGTGGCGCGCAGCCGAGCCGGGATGGGCATCCGACGTTTAACTTCTTCTACCCGAGTGATCTGTTTCCGTTCACCGATGTGGCGCAGCAGGACCCGGAGACGGGCGTGACGGATGGGTTGCTCGCGAAGGTGAAGGATGTGCCGCGGGTGTTCTATACGAATGGCAGCTATGAATACTGGGGGAGAAATGCGGCGCTGATCCATGTGACGCCGGATGGGAAGAAGGACGCCGAGATGGCGCCGGGGACGCGGGTGTATTTTGTGGCCGGCAGCCAGCATGGGCCGGGGCGCATGCCGCCGCCGAAGACGGGGAGCGTGAACTTCGCGAACATGAACGATTACCGGCCGCTGTATCGGGCGTTGCTTGAGGCGATGCAGGCGTGGGTGAAGGATGGGGTGGAGCCGCCGGCGAGCGCTTATCCGCGACTCGATCGCAAGGAACTGGTGGCGTTTGAGAACGTGCGGGATGCGGCCGTGCCGAAGCAGCCGATGCGCAGCTGGCGGGTGGATTACCGCACGGAGCCGCCCGTGCTGGGAAAGATGTTTCCGTTGCTGGTGCCCGCGGTGGGCGTGGACGGGAATGAAGTGGGCGGGGTGAGGATGCCGGAGGTGGCCGTGCCGCTGGCCCGGTATCGCGGGTGGAATTATGTGGATGCGCCGAACGCGCCGAAGGGGTATGTGAATGACATGGTGGGGTCGACGCTGCCGCTGACGCGGGCCGAGATCGAGAAACGCTACGGCAGCCGGGAGAAGTATCAGGGGCTGGTGCGGGCCAAGGCGATGGAGATGGTGAAGGCGCGGCTGTTGCTTGAGGCGGATGTGGAGCCGGTGGTGAAGCGCGCGGGAGAGGCGTGGGATTGGGCGGTGGGCCTGTAGAGTTGGCCCACCGCTTTTCATAAGTGTTAGCGCTGGCGACGGCGGCGCAGGCCGAAGGCGATGGCGCCGATGCCGGTGGCGAGGGTAGCGAGGCTCGAGGGTTCGGGGACGGCGCTGCCGGTGAGGCCGACGTTGTCGACGCCGATCAGCGTGCTCGCGTCGGTGGAGGTGAAGCGTAGCTCGAAGCGACCGACGGAAGCCATGGTGGCGGCGAAGCCGGGGCTGTCGAGAGCGTTCGGGGAAAGATCCTTGTCGGTGATCCAGCCGTTGTTGCGGGCGGTGGTGTCGTCCCAGTTGGGGTTGAAGGCGAGCTGGATCGATTGCCAGGAGCCCGTGGCGAAGGAGTTGGTGAGGGGGAGGAGCCAGCCGTTGACGCTCGCATCCTGGCGGACACGGAAGTAAGCGCCGCTGACGTTGTCGGTGTCGAACTTGAGGTCGATGGTGATGCCGCCGATGCCGTCGGTGATGTAGTTGCCAG
>CAZBTA010000089.1:0-18636 GCA_964494515.1 uncultured Bryobacter sp. | reverse complement strand
TAAAAAAGCCCGCCGACCCTTGCGGGTTGGCGGGCTTTTCCCTCCGTCGGGTGGGTTACGGATTGTCGCGCTTTACTTCTGCTGAACGAGACTTGGTCAAGGTGCCCCCGTTTGGACCGGACTTGACTGTTGTGCCGTTCAACTCGCCGTTGCCGTAAGTGCCCGATTTGGTTTTGGTGACCGCATTGCCGTCCGGACCGGTGGTGGTCTTGGTGGCGGTGTACTGGCCGTCGCCATAGGTGCCGGTGGTCTGGGTGGTGGCGGTCTTGCCGTTGCGGCCCGTTACCGTTCCCTGCCCCGAGAACTGGCCGTTGCCGTAGGTGCCGGAGCTCTGGCTCGAGGTGACGCCGCCGTTGGGGCCGGTGGTCTGGCCCTGGCGCGACCACTGGCCGTTAGAAGCCTGGCCAGAGGCGGTGCGGGTGGCAGTCTTGCCCTTGGCGCCAACTACTGTGGCGGAGCGGGAGCCGGTGGCCGAGCGGCGGCCCTGGGCGCTGAGAGTGAAGCTCAGAGCGAAGATCGTGATTGCCGTTACGAAGGTCCGTTTCATTTGGGTTTGTCCTCTGTGTGGTCAAAACCCATGTGTCACGAAATGTTGCGGCTAATTTGAAATCAGTACTTTTCTCCCAGGCGAGTCGGCGCCGTCGATCGAAAGGACCAGATCCTGGGTACCGGTGGGGGCGTTTTGCGGGACGCGGAAGTTGACCTGATAGACGCCGACGAAGCCGGGGGCCACGCCAGCGTAAGAAATCTCCGCCGAGGCAGAGCCAATGCGCAGCGCGGCAGAGCGGCGGATGCGTATCGCGCCAGGCAAAGCTTCGCCGGTAGAGGCGGCAACATCAAACTGCCCGAGGCCGGTGGCATAGAGGATGAGGGAGTCGCCGGGACGCACAGCCCCATTGACGAGAGTGAAGTTGGAGGCATTGATGAGCAGGGCATCGGAGGCATTGATGCCAAAGATGCCTGGCGAGACCGGGGCAAGAGGAATCTCGATCACGGCGCTACGGGCGAAGGGAGCGATGATCTCCATGCGCGCGCTGGTGAGACCTTGCAGTTCCCAGGGGATCTGAAAGTTGATTTGTTCGCCGTTGTTGCTGCGCACGACAGCGAGCAGGGGGACGGCGATATTGTTGAGGCGAACTTCGACGCCGCCAAGACTGCGCGGCAGCGGCAAGGAGGAGGCAATGAGAGTAGCGTTGGAGCCAAGGACATTGGTAGCGAAAACAGTGGCGAGGGCGCCCGCGCTCAACGGCTGACTGAAGGAACCCGCGTTGACAACAGCAGCAGCGGTGAAGACGGGCTGGGCCACGGGCACGAGACGGAAGATTTCACCCGAACCGTAATTGGCGACAAGCAGATCGCCGGACTCATCGAGGCCGAAGGTGGAGATGAGGAAGCTGGAGCCGCCATTGAAGGCCAGCTCATTGACCCAATTGTTGCCCTGGCGGCGGAGGGACCAGATTCTGCCGGTAACGAAATCACCGTAATAGTAGGCACCGCGCCACATGTAGCCACCGGTGATGGATTGGCCCTCGGAGTGGGGATAGGTTTGGACGGGGAGTGTAAGGCCGGACTGATTGCAGCCGGCGCGGAGGCAGAGGGTGCCCTCCATGGTGGCCCAGCCGTAGTTCTCGCCACCGCGACTGGAGCGGGGCTGGAAGTTGATCTCCTCCTGACGGTCCTGGCCGACGTCGGCAATGTAGAGATCGCCAGTGGCGGGATCGAAGCTGAAGCGCCAGGGGTTGCGCAGGCCGGTGGCCCAGATCTCGGGCCGGTAGGCGGCATTGCCGATGAAGGGATTATCGGGGGGGATCTCGTAGCGTCCGATGCTGGATTCGGTGTCGATGCGGAGCATCTTGCCAAGGAGAGAACGATTGTTCTGGCCGTTGCCATCCGGGTCGTTGGCACCGCCGCCATCGCCCATGCCGATGTAGAGCATGCCGTCGGGACCGAACTGGATCTGGCCGCCGTTGTGATTGGCGAAGGGTTGGGGAATGGTGAGGAGGATTCGTTCGGTACCGGGGTCGGCGGCGTTGTCATTGAGCAGCGAGAACCGTGAAATCACGGTGGAACCGTTGCGGTCGGTGTAGTTGACATAGAAATAGCGTTTTTCGCGGAAGAACGGCGGGAAGGCCAGGCCGAGAAGGCCGCGCTCGCCGCCGGTGGAGACGCGAGTACGGATGTCGAGGAAGGGTTCGGTGGCAACAACGCCGTTGCGCCAAAGCAGGATGAGGCCTTGCTGGCGGACGAAGAAGAGGCGGCCGCTGCCATCGCGGGGGCTCTGGATATCAACGCAGCTCTGGACAACAGAGGCGATGCGCTCGAGGCGGACCTGGGCGGCGGCTGTAACGGCGACAGCGAGCAGCAGGAGGCTAGCGACGAGCGGTGAGGATTTGCGCGGTGTGATGTCTCCCATGCCAATCAAGATAAGCGAGAAGGCGGTCGAGTTTCACGGGGCCTTGCTGGGGGTGGATCATTTCGCGCTGGAGATCGGCGAGCGTGAGCGTGCGCAGCAGGCGGGCGAGACGGGCATGGATGCCGTCGAGGATGGCGAGGCTTTCTTCGACGGGAGCGGTGTGGGCGTCGATGAGCTGGGCCCAGTCGTCTTCTTCGAAGGTTTTGACGGGGGGACGGTCTTCGGTGAGGATGAGGCGGACACGCTCGATCATGACCTGGTGGCCGTCGGCGACGTGATGGACGACCTGACGGGGTGTCCAGGCACCGGGGCGTGGGGGCGTATCGAGCTGGTCAGTAGTGAGCTGGGAGACGGCATTGCGGAAGAGGCTGGGCAGGGCGGCGAGGCGATCGATGCGGGTGGCGAAGTCAGCTTCGCTGGCAAGGCCGCAATAGAGGAACTTGCCGACGGGGTAGCGGGGGTCGGCGGGAGTTTGGGCGGCGGTGTATTCGTAGATGCCCCAAAGAAAGCCGGTGCCTTCGTGGTATTCGCCGATGCAGTTGAAGTTATTGCGGCGGGAGAAGAAGTCGATGGAGCGGTGGTTGAACAGCGGCCAGTGCATGATGGCGGCGGTGGCGCGGGAGGGCTTGATGTCGGTGAGGGCGCGCTCTAGCAGAGCAGGCGCGGCGCCGAGGCCACGGGCGGCGGGGGAGACGCCGATTTGATCGATGAGGAGGGCGTTGTCGCCCATGAGGCGATCCATGACGTCGCCGGGGACGAGATGGGTGGCGGTATCGGCGGCGGAGAAGCTGGTGAGGAGGAAAGCGATGATCTGGCCGTCGTGCTCGGCGACGTAGCTGGTGGTGTTGCCGGTGAGGCGGGCGGCGTATTCGGCGGGCGTGCCGACGAAGACGAGGAAGCCGCGCGAGGGATCGGCGGTGGCGGCATTGAAGCGCACGCTTTCGGCAATGGAGGCGATGGCGGGAGCGTCGGCGGGAGTGGCGAGGCGGATGAGCATGAGGGGATCAGGACTCCTTGGGATTCCAGGTAAGGACGCGATCGTCTTTGACGATCATGCAGGTGGAAGTGGCGCGGGCGATGAGGCGGCCGGAGACATCGGTGATGTCGCACTCGATGAGGCCGGTGGAGCGACCGCGGTGGACGACGCGGGAGGTGGCGGTGAGCTTGCCTTCGCGCGCGGGACGGACGTAGTTGATCTTGAGCTCGATGGTGGCGAGAGATTCGCCGGGGTTGAGCGTGGTCATGAAGGCCATGCCCATGGAGAGATCGGCGAGGTCGCAGAGGATGCCGCCGTGGACGGTGCCGAAGGGATTGAAGTGCTCGGAGGCGGCAGCGAGCGAGCAGGATGAGGCGCCGGGAGTGGCGGAATCGACCGTCATGCCGATGAGGCGGCAGACGGGCATGGATTGGCCAGAAGCCATCCAGGCAGAGATTTGCTCCATGATGCTCATAAGATTCAAGTTAAAACATTTCCGCGTGGTTCTGATTCGTTATACGCTGGACATATGCCGCGTAACGAAGAAGGCGAATTCGAACTCGTCCTGGGCAACCGCCAGTTGCTGAGTGTTTTCTTCATCGTAGTTGTACTGCTGGGGGTGTTCTTTGTCATGGGATACATCCTGGGCAAGAACTCTTCGCCCGTGCCTGGTGCGGAAGTAACCACGGCGCAGAAGAACGATGGACCGCCGACGAATCCGTTGATTATCGACAAGAGCGGCAGTGCGCCGAAGTCGAGCGCGGCCGGTGAGCCGGTGGCGACGAAGACCGCCGAGAAGCCGGTGGAGAAGCCTGCTGAGAAGACCGAGCCGAAGCGTGAGCCGGCGCCAGAGCCCGAAAAGAAGGCCGATAAGAAGAAGAAGGAAGAGCCGAAGAAGGAAGAACCGGTGCGCGCGGCCGAGGGTGGCACGACGAAAACGGGCCTGCCGCCGAAGGGCAGCCAGTTTATGCAGGTGGCGGCAGTGGGGCGCGCCGAGGCCGATGTGGTGGCCAAGGTGTTGCGGGGCAAGAGCCTGCCGGTGTGGATTGCGCCGACGGAGAAGGACGCGATCTTCCGCGTGCTGGTGGGACCGATCCAGACCGAGCAGAAGGCGAAGACGCGCGAGACGCTGGAGGGCCTTGGATTCAAGCCCTTCCCGCGCAGCTACTAATACACTGGAGTAGATGCTCGTACAGATTGAGAAGCAGGGGGCGCGTCCGCGTCTGCCTGAGTTCCTGCGCAAACCCCAATCGGAATATCAGGCGGTAACGGCGCTTAAGAAGGAACTGCGGGGATTGCACCTGCACACGGTGTGTGAGAGCGCGCGGTGCCCGAATCTGCATGAGTGTTTCTCGCGGGGGGCGGCGACGTTTATGATCCTCGGGAACCTGTGCACGCGGGGATGCGGATTCTGCAGTGTGCCGAAGGCGGACCCGAAGAAGACCCCGTTTGAGCTGGACGCCGCGGAGCCCGAGCATGTGGCCGAGCAGGCGAAGACGATGCAACTGCGCTATGTGGTGATCACGAGCGTGAACCGGGATGAGCTGCCCGATGGGGGCTCGACGCACTGGGCGGCAACAGTGACGGCGGTACGGCGGGCGCTACCAGAGGCGCAGGTGGAAACCCTGACGCCGGACTTTAACGGGGACCTGGAAGCAGTGGAGCGGGTGCTGGCGGCGGGGCCGCATGTCTACAACCACAACATGGAAACAGTGGCGCGACTATACCGGCGCGTGCGGCCGCAGGCGGATTATCAGCAGAGCCTGAAAGTGTTGCGGTATGCGAAGGAAGCGCATCCGGAGATCCTGACGAAGTCGGGGCTGATGGTGGGGCTGGGGGAAACGCATGAGGAAGTGCGGGAGCTGCTGCGGCACATTCGGGAAGAGGGCAAGGCGGACATCGCGACGATCGGGCAGTATCTGCAGCCGACGCGGCGGAACCGGGAAGTGGCGCGGTATGTGGAGCCGGCTGAGTATGAGGAGTGGCGAGAGTATGGGGAGTCGATCGGGCTGCGCGCGGTGTTTGCGGGGCCATTTGTGAGATCGAGCTACATGGCGGACCTGGTGGCGCATGAAGCTCGAGGTTAAGTATCTGCTGGCGGCGCTGACGGGCGTGCTGCTGGTGTTGATACAGCCGGCCCCGTCGTTGAGCTTTCTGGCGCCGTTTGCGCTGGCCCCGCTGCTGATCGCGGTGGCGGATGAATACTCGTGGAAGCACCGGGCGCTGATGAGCTGGGTGGCGGGGATGGTGCAGTGGGGCGGGACGTGTTACTGGATCCAGGGAACGCTGGCGCAGCATGGCGGGATGCCGGGGTGGTTGGCGACGGTACTGTTTGTGCTGTTTGCGATGGCCAAGGGGCTGCACATGGCGGTGTATGGTAGCGCGGCGCACTTTCTGTTTGGCGTGAAGTGGGCGCCGCCGGTGCTGGCGCTGTTGTGGGTGGGCCTTGAGAGGACGCATGCGGAGCTTGGCTTTACGTGGTTGCTGCTGGGCAATGCGGGGATTGATATGGGTGTGCCGATGCGGATGGCGCCGTTGTTTGGGGTGTATGGGGTGAGCTTTGTGTTTGCGCTGATGAGCGGGGCGGTGGCGTGCTGGTATCTGCGGTGGGACAGGATGCAACTGGCGTGGTGTGCGCCGTTGCTGGGGCTGTATCTGCTGGCGGAGCTGCCGGATGTGAAGGCGGGAGACATGAACGCGCTGGTGGTGCAGCCGAACATCCCCGAGGATGAGAAGCTGACGGATCAGCAGATCGCCAGCATGTATGACCGGCTGGCGAAGATCACGCTGGGCGGGGGGCTCGACCCGCAGAAGCGGCGGCCGTCGATCGTGTTGTGGCCTGAGGTGCCGGTGAGCCCGTACTATGAGACGGACCCGGTGTTCCGGCAGCAGGCGGGGAGCCTGGCGCGGATTCTCGAAGTGCCGTTTCTGTTTGGCACGGTGCGGTTTGACAAGCAGGGGAACCCGTACAACACGGCACAACTGTTGACGGCGACAGGGGATCCGGCTGGGACCTACGACAAGATGAACCTGGTGCCGTTTGGGGAGTTTGTGCCGCCGGTGTTCGACAAGATTGTGGGCAAGGTGTCACAAGAGGCGGGGATGTTCCAGCCGGGGACGGAGCTGAAAGTGTTTGGCACACCGGCGGGGAAACTGGGGGTGTTTATCTGCTATGAGGCGGCGTTTCCGCATCATGTGCGCAGCTATGTGGCCAAGGGCGCCGATGTGCTGGTGAACCTGAGCAATGACGGATATTTTGGGCAATCGGCGGCGCGCGACCAGCACCTGCGGGTGACGCGGATGCGGGCGGCGGAGAATGAGCGGTGGCTGCTGCGGGCGACCAATGACGGGTACACGGTAAGCATCGACCCGGCCGGGCGCGTGATCGATGACCTCGTGCCCAACCGGGTGCTGGCGGGAAGATTGCAGTATGCGACGGCGTTTAAGACGACGCTGTATTCGAAAACGGGTGATGTGTTTGCGTGGAATTCGCTGGCGCTGGGGCTGTTGGGGCTGCTGGTGGCGCGGTGGATTGACGCGCGGGCCTGAGGGCAAGAGCGAGGGCTAGAGCGCACAGGCCGGCGATGGTAGTGGAGGGTTCGGGGACGACGGTAGCGGCAGTGGCGAACTGTTGGGTAGTGAACTGCTGGGTGATAGGGAGGCCTTCGACAAAACTGAGAGGGCCAGAGAAGATCTGGTTAGGGATGCCAACCTCGAATACGGCGATGCTACCGATCGTAGGCAAGGAGAGGGGTGTGGCGCTGAAGGCATCGGTGATGATGCCGTTGGTAAAGGCCAGCGAGAAGAGACGATCGGTGAAGCTGCCTGCGGGGGTGAAGCGGCTGTAGAGCATATCGATGGAACCGGAAACCCGATTGCCGGAAGAGACCTTCAGCGTGCCGGAGGAAGCGTTGAAGTCAATGAGGCCGTTGGTGGCGGCACCCTGTCCGATGGAGAGGAAAGCGGCGTAAACGAGGCCGAAGGAAGTGATGAAGTTACCGGCGGGATTGGTCTGATAGGCGAGACGATCCACACGACTGGAGACTACGGCGGTGGCGGGTTGAGAGGGGTTGGCGGTGAGACGAGAATCCACCGCGAGATCGAGGGAAGATGGCGATTCCGTGTCCTGCCAGACGCGCTCGGTGATTGTGGAGGCAACGGGGTTTACGGGTGTGCCAGAGACGGCGGCCGCGACGGATGAACCCAGTGCGGCGTCGAGCGAGGCAAGGACGTTGAAGTCATTGCCAGAGGACTGGGAAAGGCCGGGGAGCGTGGTGGAGCAACTGCCTGGTGGAGTGACACAGGCGGCGGTATTGGTGGTGGTTGGGGCCAGGCCCGGAATGGTGGATGTGGCGGCGAGAGTGCCGCTGATGGATGTCGCGAGCAAGCAGCAGCTTGTGGCGAACAGAATACAGATTGTGGTTTTCAAGCGTGGTTCCCTCCTGAGACTGCGGTGGAGAGGCAGCGCTTGTAGGACTCATGAAGGGCGCTGGTGTTACGAGCTAATCGGCGCGCAGGGAGACAGCCGGATTGACCCGCATCGCGCGACGGGCGGGCACGATGATGGCCAGCACGGCGGCGAGCAACAGGACACCGGCGGCGAGGGAAATGGCGAGGGGATCGCGCGGCGTGACCTGAAACAGGAATGACTCGATGGCGCGACCGGCGGCGAGGAAGCCGACGAAGCCGAGGGCGAGGCCGGTGAGCACCGGGCGGAGGGCGCGATAGAGGATCAACTTGAGCGTTGTGCCGCTGGTGGCACCCAGTGCCATGCGGATGCCGATCTCGCGGGTCTGGCGCTGGATCGTGTTGGCGATGACGGCGAAGATACCGGTGAAGGCGAGCAAGAGCGCAGCCGAGGCGAAGACGCCAAGCAGGAGCATCTGGAACTTGCGGCGGGCGGCTTTGCGGTCGATGACTTCGTTCATGGTGCGGACGTTGGCGACGACCTGACCGGGATCGATGGAGCGGACAGCAGCGCGAGCGGCAGCGGCGAGAGAGGACGGATCGCCAGTGGCCTTGAGGAGGTAAGTGCGATCGTTGGCGGGGTGCTGGAGGATGGGCTCGAAGGTCTGGACCATGGGGCCCTCGTTGAGCTCGTTGACCTTGATGTCAGCGACGACGCCGATGATGGTGTTGAGGGGAGCGTTGTCGCCAGGGCCGCCGAAGCGGATGCGCTGGCCGATGGCGCCATTGGGGAAGAACTTGCGGGCGAGGGTCTGGCTGACGATGCAGACGGGCTGGCTGCCCGTGCGATCGGTCGAGTAGAACTCGCGACCAGCAACGAGGCGGGCGCCGATGGTGGAGAAATAGCCGGGACTGATAAGGGAATGGACGGTGATCTGGGGGACGTCGGCGGCGAGAGTGGTTTGGCCTTCGCGGAGGAAAATGCGGCGCCAGCCGATGGCGAGGGGCGCGGCGTCGGACCAGGCGATGCGTTCAATGCCGGGGATGGTGGCGAGCGACTGGTCGAGGCGATCGAAGAAGATCTTGCGCTTGTCCATGCCTTCGCCATAGACGGCCGAACGGGGGGAGACCTCAAAGGCAAGCAGCTTGCGGGGGGCGAAGCCAGGGTCGGTATCGAGTATGTTGCGCCAGGTGGCGACAAGGAGGCCCGTGGCGCCGAGGAGCATGAAGCAGAGAGCGACCTCAACGCTGACGAGGGCGAGGCCAAGGCGGAGGGATTGGCGCGATTGGGAGCCGCCCTTGGCGCCACCGCGGATGGAGCCGGGATCGGTCCGGGAGGCCTGCCAGGCGGGGGCGAGGGCGAACAGGAAAGCGGCGCCGATGCTGATGGCGAGCGTGAAGACGGTGACACGCCAATCGAGCGTGACCTCACCCATACGCGGCAGCGAGGCAGGGGCGAGGCGGATGAGCAGGTCGATGCTCCAGGCGGTGAGCAAAAGGCCGATCAGGGAGCCGGGTATAGCGATGAAGAGAGATTCGAGGAAGCTCTGGCGGAGGAGTTGCCAGGTGCTTGCGCCGAGGGCTTTGCGAACAGCGAACTCTTCGGCGCGGCCCACCGCGCGGGCGAGCATGAGGCTCGAGATATTGGCGGCGCCGATGAGCAGCACGCCGCCGACGCAAGCCAGCAGCAGGAGCAGGAGGCCGCGCGTATCGCCAACGACCTGATCGATGAGTGGTGAGGCGTGGAAGGCGAAACGCTTGAGCGGGAGCTCGGCGGGATAGGTGGCCTTGATGTCGGTGGCGAGGCGGCGGAGTTCCTGATCGAGAGCAGTGGCGGAGACGCCGGGATTGAGCTTGGCGATGACGCCGTTATTGAACTGATCGGCGACGGCGAGGAGTTGATCTTTGGTGAAGGAAATGGGGACCCAGGCCTCGGCCGGAGAATCGCCGGTGTCGAGACCGGGAGGCGGGAAGACAAAGCCGGGGGGCATGACGGCGGTGATGGTGTAGGCCTGGCGATTGACGTCGATGCCGCGACCGATGACGTTGGGGTCGGAGGAGAAGAGGCGCTTCCAGAGAGCGTGGCTGATAACGAGGTGGCGATCGCCGCGACGGTCTTCAGCGGGATCGAAGAGACGGCCCATAAGCGGCTTGGCACCGATCAGTTGCCAGAGCTCGCCCTCCACGCGGGCGGCGGGGATGCGGGTGGGCTCGATGGCGCCGGACAGATCGAGCTCGCGCGAGATGAAGGCGGCCATCGCGGAGAAGGCGCGGGAACGTTCGCGGAACTTGTAGACGTCTGGCGTGGAGAAGGGGATGTCGTCGGGGACGATGTCGGGTAGAGACGTCTCAAGCCGGACGATGCGCTCGGGGTCGCTGTAGGAGAGCGGCTTGAGCAGGATGGTGTTGACGAGCGTGAAGACGCTTGAGTTGGCCGCAATGGCGACACTCATGATGGCGATGGCGGCGAGGGTGAAGACCCAGTCGCGGCGGAGGGCGCGGAGGGTTTGCATCTATTCGTACCTCAGAGCGCGCATGGGAGAGACGCGGCTGGCGCGCCAGGCGGGAACGAGGCCGGCCAGACAGGCGACAAGCGTGAGCGTGAAGGAAGCGCCGGAGAGGATGAGAGGATCCCATCCCTTGAGGCCCCAGAGCTGTGACTCGACGTAGCGGCCGAGGGCGAGCGCGACGGGCAGGCCGATGAGGAGGCCGGCGAAGATCATGGCGCCGACTTCGCGCATAACCATCTGGATGAGGGTGGTGCGTTCGGCGCCGAGAGCGAGGCGGATGCCGATCTCACGGGTGCGGCGGGCGACGTTGAAGGCCATGACGCCGTAGAGACCAATGGCGGCCAGCAGCGTGGCGAGCAGGCCGAAGGAGGAGCAGAGCATGGACATCATGCGATCCATGCGGAGGCTGTTCTCGATGGTGCGCGTCATGGTCTGGATGCGGAACATGGCGAGATTGTCGTCGATGCGGCGGAGGCCGGAGCGGATCTCGGTGGCGAGCTGTTGGGGGTCGCGCTGGCTGCGGATGTAGAACGTCATGCCCTGGATGTTCTCGGTTTGAGAATACGGCGTGTAGACGAAGCGCTGGGGAGCGGCCTCGCGCATGTTCTCGAACTTGCCGTCGCGGATGACGCCGACGATCTGGAGATTGAGGCGGAGGGAGCCGTCGCGATTAAAGCCGAAGCCGATGCGCTTGCCGACGGCGTTGCCGTTGAAGAACTCCCTGGCGAAGACTTCGTTGACGATGGCGACGGGGAGAGAGTTGGACTGGTCGCCGTCGCTGAATTCCCTGCCCTGCAGCAGCGGGAAGCCCATGGCCTTGAAGAAGCCAGGGCCGATGTTGTTGATGCGGGAATTGGTATTGAGGCCTTCCCGGCGGGAGTAGCCCTCGATGGACATGGTGGCCTGATTCACCGAATTCTCCAGCAGGGGAACTGAAGCGACGGTGACATCACGCACTCCGGGTAAGGCCTCAATCTCTTTGCGGAAACGGTCGAGGAAGTTGATGGCACGCTTCTGCTCGTAGCCGTTCAGCGATGGGTCAATGCGGAAAGTAAGAAGGGCGTCGGGTTTGAAGCCGGTGTCGGACTGGCGGAGGTTCATGAGGCTGCGGGCGAAGAGGCCGGCGGCGACCAGCAGGACGAGGCTGAGAGTGACCTGGGCGACGACAAGGGCGCGGCGGAGCCAGCCCTGAGAGCCCTGGCCGATGACGGAGGCGGTGTTCTCCTTGAGGGTTTCGACGATGGCGAAACCGGCACCGCGGAGGGCGGGCGCGATGCCGAACAGCAGACCGGTGAGGAGGCTGATAGCGAAGCAGAAGACGCCGACGCGCCAGTTGGGAGTGGAGTTGACGAAGATCTCAACGCCGGGGTCAGCACCCTGCATGGCGATGATGCCATCGAGAATCCAGATGGAGAGCAGCATGCCGATGAGGCCGCCGGAGAGGCCGAGCAGAGTACTCTCGACCAGCAACTGACGGGCGAGGCGGGCGCGACCGGCACCGAGTGCCATCCGGATGGCGACCTCACGAACGCGGGAGCTGGCGCGGGCCAGCAGAAGATTGGCCACGTTGGCGCAGGCGATGAGCAGCACAAGGCCGACGACGCCGAGCAGCAGGTAGAGCGCGCGCTCGAGACGTTCGCGATCGCCGACCAAGGGCGTGCCAGCAGGCATGATGGCGAAGCGACGGGCACGGAAACGGGCCTGCCCACGAGCGGGCATGGAGGGGAAGTTCTTGAGCTCGTCTTCGATCATGGGGGCGACGAGCGAATCGAGGTTGGCCTTGGCGGACTGCAAAGTGACGCCAGGCTTGAGCGTGCCGAAGACGTGGAGGAAGTAGAAGTTGGGATCGTCCATGCCGTCCCAGGTGGTGGTGATCTGGGTCTTCTGGGCGAGGGGGACATAGAGGCTGGGGACGTTCTCGATCTCGAGGCCAGCAAAGCCACGGGGGGCGACGCCGATGACCTGGTAGAGCTGGGAATTGAGACGGACGTTCTGCCCGATAACGGAGGTGTCGCCACCGAAGCGGCGATTGAAGTAGCCGTAGCTGAGGACGACGACGGGATGGCCGTTGCGGGTGATGTCGTCGTTGGGCTCGATGAGGCGGCCCATGGCGGGCTGGACGCCGAGGCCGGTGAAGTAGTTGCCGGAGATGACGGCGACGGGCACGGTCTCGCTGCGGCCGCGGAAGCTGAGGTTGGCCTGATCGTTGAGGACGGCGATCAATTGTTCGAAGGAGGCGTTGCGATCGCGGAGGCCGCGGTACATCGGATTGGAGAAGGCGAAATCAGTAAACGTGGAGCCGATGCGGCCGCCAGGCAGATCGAGCATGACGAGGCGATCGGGATGGGCAACGGGCAGGGGCCGGAGGAGGACCTGATCGATGAGGCTGAAGATGGCGGCGTTGGCGCCGATGCCAATGGCGACGCTGAGGATGGCAATGCCCGCAAACAGAGGGGACTTCAAGAAGCCACGGACGGCGTAGCGGATGTCCTGAGTGATGCCTGTCAACATGCCTTAAAAAGAGGCAATTCAAATGCCAAAAGCGGCAAACGTGTTTTCAACGACTTGGGGATGAAGCGGCGGGGAGGGGTGTCCGGCAGCGGACACTCGGATACCATCTATAGTGCAGAAGCATGAATCCGCTGTTCTCGCTGCCATTCACATTCCAGAACCTGTCGAGCGCGCTGAACGTACTGACGGCGATGCTGACACCGGCGTTGCTGATGAGCGCCTGCGGGAGCTTTATCATCTCGACCTCGGGCCGATTGGGGCGAGTGGTGGACCGGGTGAGGAAGCTGGCAGACCGGATGGAAGACGTGATCGAGAAGGAGCCGGACCCGGTATTGCGCGAGGAGCGCAAGGCGATGATCGCCAAGCACATGCAGCTGCAATCGAAGCGAGCGCAACTGTTGATGCGCTCGATGGTGTCGTTCTATATCGCGAGCGGCCTGTTTGTGCTGACGAGCGTGTCGATCGGGTTTGTGTCGATCTTCTCGGCGGGGTGGGCGGTGGTGCCGGTGTTGCTGGGCGTGCTGGGGGCGATCTTTATGCTGGTGGCGGCGATCCGGCTGATCACGGAGGCGCGGATGGCGCTTGAGGGATTGCAGGACGAAACGGACTTTCTACTGCGACTGTCGGAGGCGCACTCCAAGCGCATTCCGAAGGAACTACAGTAGCTTTTTGATCTCGGCTTCGACGGCCTTGAGATCTGATTCACCCACCCAGAACTTCACCTTTTTGCCGGTCTTGTCATAGAGGATCAGCGCTGGCAGTGCGCCGGACCACTTGGCATCGATGGAGCCGATGAACTTGTCGTCGTTCTTCGCGCGCTTGGCGTAGGAGACGTCGGTGATGCCGGACTTGGCGAGGAAGGCGAGGGCGGCTTTCTCGTCTTCGGGCTCGTCGGCTGAGATGGTGATCAGGTTGAGGCCTTTGGCCTTGAGGGCAGCGGAGATCTTGGCGAGGGCGGGCATCTCAGCGCGACAGGGGACACACCAGGTGGCCCAGAAATTGACGAGGACGACCTTGCCCTTGTTGGCCGCGACGAGCTTGGGGTAAGCAGCTTCGTCGACGGGGGTGAGCTTGGTGGGGCCAGCAGCGAAGGCGAGGGTGGCGGCAAGGAGGAAGGGCGTGAGGAGTTTCATGAGTTGCGGCGGAATTTCTTGATGGTGCAGCCGAAGGCGCGAGTTTGAGCTTTGGGGGCGGGCTTGCCCGCGAGGGCAGCCTCGATGGCGTTGCGGAGGCCGTGATCGGTTATACGGGCGACGTTGCGGGCATCGTCGATGTAGCCCTGGTAGATCTGATTGCCGGAGCGATCGAAGACGAAGGACTCTGGGGTGACCTGGGCGCTGAGGCGCTCGGCGGCGTTGACGTCCTTGTAGATCGGGAAGACGAAGCCGGCGGACTTGCGATGTTCGAGGATCATGTCAATGGACTCGGTGGAGTTGGCATTGATGACGTAGAAATTGACGCCGCGCGGGGAATAGAGCTTGACGAGATCGGAGAGGCGATCGTTGTAGTCGTTCGAGATGGGGCACTGGGTGGAATAGAAGACCACGACAGTGACATGGTTGGCGCCCGGGGTAATGGTGAGCGGCTTGCCCTCGAGGGTTTTGACCTCGAGAGCCGTGGCGGCGCGCAGAGTAGCCACCAGAGGGAAGAGGGCGAGAGCAGCGCGACGGGTGAGCATGGGGTGGGCCTAATTCCGGGATTCGGTCTTTTTGGGTTCGACCTTGAGGTTGATGACGGGCTCTTTGGTGGTGTTGTAGACGGAAAGCGTCTTGGTGCCACTGGCGGAGCCATCGCGGGTCTCGGCCATGACTTCGTAGTCGATGTTGACCGAAAGGCCGTTGAAGATGTAGGAACCATCGGCCTTGGTGATGAAGCTGCGGATGGTGAGCGTCTTGGTGTCCTTGACCTTGACGACGGCGCTTTCAACGGGGTTGTCGCCCGGATCGCGCACGACGCCGCGGAGGGTGCGCGTGCCGTCGTCCTTCTTGGGCTTGTCACCCTTGAAGAGCGGAGGATTCTTTGGGGTCGGCGCGGGCCGTTCCTGAGCGGTAACCAGGAAGGCGGTGGCGAGGAGCGCGACGGCGAGGAGCAATTTGCGAGTCATAATCAGGGCTTCTCCTTGGGGGCACGATCGAGCAGGAAGTTCTGCTCCACGCGCTCATCCCCTACTATTTTGACGCGTTTCGTCTCTGGACGGTAGCCGTCGGGTTTGACAGAGAGTTGATAGTCCATTGGGGCGGCGGGAACGCGAAAGGCGAATTCGCCGCGCGTGTTGGCGCGAGTGGATAAGGACTTGAACTTTTTTGAGGGTTTATCGGGAACCAGTGAGACTTCGACGCCGGGGAAAGCGTGGCCGGTTTCGCGGAAGACGGTGCCCGCGATGACCGAATAAGAGCCCTGAGCGCGGAGGCTCAGGGCTAGTGGAAAGACAGCGAGGAGGAGACGGCGACTAATTCCAGTCGTCTTCTTCTTCGTCCTCTTCTTCTTCGAGTTCGTCCTCGTAATCGTCATCTTCCTCTTCTTCTTCTTCGTCCTCGTCGTCGTCGTAATCTTCGTCCTCTTCGTCTTCGTCGTAGGACGCGTCGTCCTTGACGGCGACAAGATCAAGGGGCTTCAGGCTGGCGACACGAAGGTTGGCACCGCACTCGGTGCAATCAAAGAGGTCACCTTCGTCCAGATCTTCTTCTTCGATGTCGATGTCGGCCTGACAAGCCGGGCAAGTGATCATAAAACCTCCGAAAGTGGCAACGAAAAGTAGGATGCCATAAAACTCGACGAAATGGATTAATCAAAGGTTTTCGCGGAGCCAGGAGATCATTTTTTTCTTGTAAGACTGCTGGGCGGGATTCTTCTCCCAGGCGCCAACGCCATGGGCGCCATCCTCGACGACGAAGACCTCGCAGCGGGCTCCCTTGAGGCGCATGGCGGAGCACATTTTGGGGCTGTGCTCGAAGGGAACCTGCGTATCTTTGGTGCCGTGGATGAACAGAAAGGGTGGCATATCCTTGCGGATGAAGTTGATGGCGGAGGCGTCTTTGAGCGGGGTGGAGCCGAGCCAGGAGGTGGCGTTATCGCTGAGCTTGCCCAGGGTATCGCGGTGGAATTCCCAATCGGTGACGCCGTAGAAATCCACGACGGCGCGAGGGCGATACCTGTCGCGCACGGTGGCGCCGTAGAAGGCGACGATGGTGCCGCCGGCGGACTCGCCCATGATGGCGATGCGGCGCGGGTCGATCTTGTAGTCTTTGGCGTTCTTGACGATGTGGTCGAAGGCGGCGCGGAGGTCGTCGACGGGCGCGGGGAACTGGTGATTGGGGGCGAGGCGATAGTCGATGGAGAACCAGGCGAAGCCGGCCTCGGTAAGCGGCGGGAACAGGGGCGGAACGTAGGTGCGCTTGTCGCCGCGCACAAAGCCACCACCATGAACGATGATGACGGCGGGATGGGGGCCGGGGCCGTCGGGGATGGAGGCGTCGAGCGTGAGCGGGAGGCCACCGGGGCGGGAGAATTCGATGTCGCGCTTGAGCTCGGCGGCGGACAGGAGAGAGGCCAAAAGCAAGAGGGGCACCAATTTCATGGTGCCCCTCAGCTTATCGCTATTCCTGCCCTTCCGCACTCGAGGTGGCGGGAGGATTGGCCGGACGGCGGGGCGGGTTGGCCTTGGGGAGGGCCTTGCGCGGCAGCATGTCGGGCCGGTTGGCGGTGAGGTAGGCGAAGGTGGCCACGACGGCGGCCATCTGCATGAGATCGCCCTTGGGCACGCGGTCCATCGTGTCCATGTTGGAGTGATGGGTGCGCTGCATGTAGTCGAGGGGATCCTGGATGAACTGGAAGCCGGGGACGCCGACGGCATCGAAGGCCTGGTGGTCGGTGCCACCGGTGTTGCGATTGGTGACGGTGGTGGCGCCGAGATCGTGGAACGGAGCCAGCCACTGGGCGAAGATGCCCTTGACCATGTCGTTGCCCTGCGTGTAGATGCCACGGATCTTGCCGGAGCCGTTATCGATGTTGAAGTAGGCGGAGACCTTGCCGTGCTCGGGCTTGAGCTTCATGTCGGCGGGGTCGGCGAGATGATCCTTGACCCAGGCGCGGGAGCCGATAAGGCCCTGCTCTTCAGCACCCCAAAGACCGAGGCGGATGCCGCGCTGGGTCTTGAGGTTGAGGGTCTTGAGGATGCGGGCGGCTTCCATCATGACGGCAACGCCGGTGGCGTTGTCGGTGGCGCCGGTAGCGCCCTGCCAGGAATCGAGGTGGCCACCGAGCATGACCCACTCGTCCTTGCGGGTGGTGCCGGGGAGTTCGGCCATGACGTTGAAGCTCTTGGTGGTCTCGTCGTAAAACTTCGCGTCGATGTCGAACTCGAGGGTGACGGGGACCTTCTTCTCGAGCAGGCGGATGACGCGATTGTAGTTCTCAGCGGCGATGGCAACCGAGGCGGGCGGGACGGGCTTGTCCTTCTGGTAAGGGCCACCGGAGGAGCCGAAGACGTCGCCGGAATCGCCGGCGTAGCTGGTCTTGACGACGACGAGGACACCTTCGTCGTTGAGGTACTGATTGACCTTGTCGCGGAAGGCCATCATCTGCTCGCGCGACATGGCGGGGCCAGCGGCGGCGGCGGGACGGCCGAAGGACTGGCCGGGCTCGGGGGCTTCGGCGATCTTGGCGAGGTCTTCAGCAGAGTAACGCTTGCCATCGGGCTGGAACGGGAGCTCGAGTGTGCGGGGGGCATCGACGAGGACGATCTTGCCCTTGAGCTTGCCCTTCCACTTGTCGAGGTCGGCCTGGGTGCGCAGCGGGGCGAAGACGGCTTCGCCGCGGGCGGGGCCTTTGGTGCCGGGGGTCCAGGCGAGGGGGAAACCAATGAGCTCGGAGTAGGCGGGCTCGATCATGTGGCCGGCGTACTTGAAGTGCTGCCAGCCGCGACCGAATTCGAAGTCTTCGAATTTGACGTCGGGGATGCCATGCTCGGTGAGACGCTTTTTGATGTAGTCGGCCGCTTTCTTGTAGCCGGGGGAACCGGAGATGCGGGGACCATTGACGTCGCAGAGGTAGAACATGGTGTCCATGATCTGCGAGTTGTTGAAGGCTTCGTTCTTGATGAGGTGGACCACGTTCAGGTCGACATTCTCAAGCTGTTCGGCGGCAAGCTCGAAGGCTTGCGAGGCGACGAAAGGAAGCGCGGAGAGAGAGAGGAAATTGCGTCTGCGCATAGGTTTTCAGAGTGAGTGTAGCAATGGGGGAGTGGCGGTTACAATAAAGGGACTCGCTTGAAAATCACCATTTCGAAGGAAAACTACCTGAAGGCAATCGCTGAAGCGGAGAGCGAAGGCGAAGTTGTAATTGCCGCCACCCTCGCCCGCTGGCTCAAGGTAAGCGCTCCGGCCGTGACGATGGCCATGCGGCGACTGAAGCGGGACAACCTGATCGCGATTGAAAAAAGCGGCGTGATCCACCTGACGGAAGAAGGGCGGGAGATCGCGCAGCGGCTGATCCGGCGGCACCATCTGATTGAGCGGATGCTGACGGAGGTGTTTGGCATGGAGTGGTATCTCGTGCATGACGAGGCCGAGCAGTTGGAGCACGCGGTAAGCGCCGAGTTTGAAAAGAAGCTGATCGAGAAGCTGGGGGATAGCGAGCAATGTCCGCACGGGAACCGGCTGGGGCTGGACTCGCCGGCACAGCGCCGGGACATGGGGTGGATTACGCTGGCCGAGCTGGAGACGTTTGAGGAAATGAGCGTGCAAAGCGCGTTTGAGCGGGACCGGGAGTTGCTCGAGTATTTGAACTCACTCGGCATCCGGCCCGGGGCGCGGCTGCGG
>CAZBTA010000088.1:0-18828 GCA_964494515.1 uncultured Bryobacter sp. | reverse complement strand
GCGGTGGTGTTGCCAGTGGTGGCAGTGGTGGTGGTCGCAGTGGGACTGGGAGCGGTGTTGGGCCCGACGCGGAGGAGTCTGCAAATCGAGCCCACAGAGGCGTTGCGTGAGCGTTAAAGGTCAGGCTTTCTTGCGGTCGTAGTAGGCGCGAGTGAGGTCGAGGAGGTTGCGCTCCTGCTTGCGCTCGAGGCCGGTGAGGACGCCCTGGCGGTCGGCGTCGGGGCGCTCGTGGCCGAGCTTGAATTTGCCTTCGACCGATTCGACTTTCATTTCCCAGGCGACGATGCCCTGGCGCATGCCCTTGAGATAGCTTTCGGGGAGCTTGGCGAAATCCCACTTGTCGCCACCGCCGTAGCGGCCTTCGTTGAGAGCGACGAGCTGGCGGAGATTCTCGGCAAAGGCGGCATCATCATCGATGCGGCGGGGGTGGCCCTTGGCATGAACGACAGCGAAGTTCCAGGTGGGGACCGCGTTCTTTGTGTTGTACCAGTTGGGCGAGATGTAACCGTGGGGGCCGTGGAAGACAATTACTGCTTCATCGGGCCCGTCGAAAGCCTGATTCTGCGCGTTGCCCCTGGCGAGGTGGAACCAGACGCTGCCCCAGCCTTCGGGGTCGGGCTTATAGAGCGTGGGGACGTTGGTGACACGGATGCCGCCCTTGGAAGTGATGACCATGGCGAAGGTGAACTCGCGCATGAAGTCGATCAGGAAGGGGCGATCGCGCTCGGCCTGACGCTCGGGGATGTAGATCGTATCAGCGGCGGCGGCCTCGCCGTCCATGGCAAGCATGGCGGAGAGGCCGACCAGGAAATCTCTGCGCTCGGGCATACCTAACAGGAGAACACGAGATTGCTCGCTATTGGAATCGCACCGCACGCTTGCGGAAAAGCAGTATGGCGAGACCGCCGGTGAGGAGCATGCAGGTGTGCGGCTCGGGAACGGGGGCGGGGCTGGGAGGCGTGCTGGTGGGCGCGGCCGAGAGGAACTGGAGCTCGGAGAGGCCCACGTAGTCGCGATCGCCGTAGTTGCTGAGGATGTCGAGGCGGAAGGCGGTGGTGGTGATGGCGGTGTTGAAGGAGAACGTGCTTGCGGCGAGCGGCTGGCCGGTGCCGCGGCCCAAGGTGTATTCGGCGATGGGGATGAAGTTGCTGCCGGAGAGCCAGGAGAGGGCAAAGGTTTGGACACCGCGATTGAGAGGTTCGGGGTTGAGGCCAAACTCATCGTAGTTGTAGTTCCAGATGCTGAAGGAGGCGACGGTGGTGGGCAGAGCGAAGTTGACGGTGAGGCTGATGGTAGAGGGGTCGAAATCGGGGAACAGATTGTCGCTCAGCCACATGTTGCTGAAGGTATTGTCGTGGAGCTGGTTGGTGAGGCCGGAACCATCGACCAGCGACTGGACGTCGTAGGTGAAGAAGGTGCTGGTGGCCGAGATCGAAGAGGGCGTGAGCACGGCGGCATGGCCGCCGGCAGCGAGAGCCAGGAAAAAGGTAAAAAGACGAGTCATTAGATTCGACCATAAGTGGGGTATCTGGGGCGTTCAATTACCTCGGAGGTAAATCAGGTTTTTTTGTGGTCTGCGGCCAAAATACTAAGAAATTTGCCAATTGAGCCGTTTGGAGAAAGTGCCTCAGGATTGAGGGAACTCTTATGAAGCTACTTTCTGAACGAACCCTGAGCGCGGCATCGCTGTTACTGCTGCCGGCGCTGATGATGGCCCAGACACGTGTGCCGTATCGGGAGAGGATCCTCAACGCGGATGGCACGATGAACTGGCGGGAATGGGAAGCGATTGCCCGGAACTACCACTCCGAGCAGGCGCTGCAATGGCGATTGGGCCCTTCGGCGGCGGAGCTGAACGTGACGCCAACGACGCCGGTGCCCACTGTGCCGCAGCCCGATCCGCAGGGGCTCTGGAAGGGAGGGCTTGATGCGGCGCTAGCCAATGCTTTTTGTGTAACCTCCGACAAGCTGCCGCGCAATGAAGCAGAGGAGGCGCGCCTGCAAGATGGCGGCGGTGGCTGGCAGTTGTCGGGCCAGTTGCTGTTTGCGCCTTCGAGCACGGCTCCGGCGGAGTTTCGCTACGGGTCAGCGAACATGCGCGCCTTTGATGGCGCGATGGCGAGAAAGTTCAACGCGCAGGGCGAGCTTGAGACCAGAGCGCTGTGCATGCGGCTGCGCGCGGAGTGGACGCCGGACTGGTGGAATCGCAACAACATCAGCACGCCGTCGACTCCGGCAGTGGTGCGGCTGAAGAAGGCGCTGCCGGACCTGCCTTTGCCGCCAGTGGCGACGGCGCGCGGGGACATACAGGCGTCAATTACCGGGTTTCTTGCGTTCTCGAATGGAGTGATTGCCTGGGCGGGGACGGGTAATGACGCTTACTGCGGTGGGTTTGGGGATAACACGCCTTGTGAGAGTTACTTGCAGTTACCGCCGGGAAAGGTGCCGACGGCGCTGGCGCTGACGGGGCTGAATGAGTTTCTGGTGGCGACGGTGTGGGACATCAACACGCGGCGGGGACAACTGGCCGTGATAGCGGTGGGCCCGGCTGACCCGGCGAACGTGGGGCCGACGCACACGGGGCGTTATGGATGGGGCGTGCAGAGCTGGCCGGTGATTCGTGGGTTGAAGCTGCTGGGCTTTGTGGATTTGCCGATGAGCGCGCCGACGTCGGTGTCGGTGAGCATTTCGGCCGGGGGACAGAAGTTCCGCGGGTTTAACACGTGGTACGAAGATTTGAACCAGCAGAAGGTAAGGGATGAATGGCTGGCGCGCAATTGTCCGGTGGTGATGTATCCGGATTGTCTGCGCGAGGGGATCTGGAAGCAACTGGCGCGGGCTGGGTATGCGATTGTGGCGTCGCGGGCGGAGAACCGGGTGAGCTTTGTGGATCTGCGGCCGCTGCTGGCTTATTACCGCAAGATGTATCTCACAACGGAGGCCAACTGGAAGCAGACCGCGAACGCGAATCAGGGGCCGGGGCCGAACCAGTGGCCGTATACGTTTGAAGCGGTGCCGGAGCAGAAGCCGCGCATTGTGGCGACAATGCGCGTGATGCAACCAACGGCGGTGGTGGCGCGCAAGTTTGTGGAAGGAACGAATGCGCGAGCGGGGTTTCAGGGTGGAGCCTGGCATGAGCGGTTTTACCATGCGTGGGTGGCGTCGATGGATGGGACGCTGCAGCAGTTTGATGTGAAGGCGCTGGTGGATGACCGGTTTGTGCCGCAGGTATCGGCCACGCCGATCCGGACGTTGAAGGTGGGGTTGAACCCGGTGCAGATTGCCGAGCCGATCATGGGCTCAAGCCCGGCGGATGATTTGTATGTGGTGAGCCGGGCCTCGCGGGAAGTGCATGCGTTTACGTATCGCGGGGAGCCGCTGGGGGTGCTGCGCGACTCGCGACTGGTGGATCCGGTTGGCATCACGATCGGGCCGAATGGTGGAGGATATGGCGGGTCTGGAGCGGGGTATGCTTTCTGGGCGCGAGTGTTGACGATTCTCGACTACAACGGCCAGCAGGTGCATGATTACGGGATGTATCTGCCCGGCGCGGATGCGGAACAGTGGCCGTTCCGCAATCCGGTAACCGGGCAGCGCGATCTGTTTCAGCACGGGTACTCGAATCGTTTGCCAGGCAAGCCATTTCAGTACACGTTTGATGAGGTGATCTAGGTCAGGCGTTCACTCCCGCCCAGGCCTCCAGCGTTGTGTTGGCGCGACGGTGGGGGCCGGCGGGGATGAGCTGGCCAGAGTCGATGCGGGCGCCGAAGTAGGTGAGGTCGGCGCTCTCATTGACTGGTGTGGAGGCGCCGTGCTGGGCGAGGCGCCGACGGATGGCCTCGGCAAAGGGCATGGCCTTAGGGCCGGCGACATCGAGGATGGCGTTAGCGGGAGAGGAGCAGGCGATGTCGGCGAGGGCCATGGCGACGTCGCTGGCGGCGATGGTCTGGATAGGGCCGATGGGGACGGTGATACCGGTGGGGGTGGTGAAGCATTGGGCGAGGAAGTCGAGGAACTCGTGGAACTGGGTGGCGCGGAGGATGGTGTAGGGGAGGCCGGAGTTGACGAGCAGGGATTCCTGAATCAGCTTGCCGGCCATGTAGCCGCTGCCGGTGAGGCGATCGGCGCCGACGACGCTGAGGACGATGTAGTGGGCGACGCCGGCGGCGCGCGCGGCGGCGAGGGAGTTGGCCGTGGAGGTGGCGTAGAAGTCTTTGGTGGTTGCTTCGTCGAAGCTCTTGGGGTTGGTGAGTTCGATGATGGTGCGGATGTCTTGGAATGCTTCGGTCAGGCCCGCGCCAGTGTAGGCGTCGACGCCGGTGGAGGGCGAGGCCGCACGAACGGGAAGCAGTGAAGAAAGATGGCGGCCAATCAGGCCCGTACCGCCGAGGGCGAGGATGTTATTGCTCATGGCACTAACGAGGACCGGGTGGTTGGGCGAGTTGTGACAACTTTTCGGGATTTAAAACGATGTAGAGGTGAGAGATCTGATCGCCGGAGAATTCGAAGCAGACGGCGAGGGGGCCTTCGGCGGCGCGCTCGACATAGAGGGCAGGCATGCCGTTGAGCTCGCGGAACTCGAGCGTGGCGTCCTGCCAGAAGCGGCGGGAGACACTTGAGACGAAGTTGGCAACATAGCGCGCGCCGTGGAGCGGCGTGCCCGAGGCGCGGACGCGGCCGCCACCGTCAGAGGTGGCCGTGATGTCGGCGCGGAAAAGTGAGGTGAGATTGGCGGTATCGCCCGAGTGGGCAGCGGTGAGGAATGCTTCGAGGAGTTGGCGGTGGGCAGGACCGGGCGTGGTGGTGGTGTGTGATGCGAGATGCTGGCGGGCGCGGGTGACGAGCTGACGCGAGTTGGCCTCGGTGGTGTCGAGGATGGTGGCGATGTCGCGGTAGGGGAAGTCGAAGGCTTCGCGGAGGACGAAGGCGGCGCGCTCGGTGGGGGAGAGGGAATCGAGCAGGAGCAGGATGCCGAAGGAGAGGGCGGAGGTGTTGGCGGCGCCGAGGTAGGGATCGTGAGAGGTGTCGACGGGCTCGGGCAGCCAGGGGCCGATGTAAGTGTGGCGGCGATGGTGGGCGCTTGAGAGATGATTGAGCGCGAGGCGGGTGGCGGTGGTGATGAGGAAGGCGGTGGGGTCGATGATGGAGGCGTGGTCGGCGGATTGCCAGCGGAGCCAGGTGTCCTGCAGGAGGTCTTCTGACTCAGTGGCGCTCGAGGTGATGCGATAGAGGAGACCGAAGAGGCGGGGGCGGAGGGCGAGGAAGGAATCGAGAGGAGAGGGCACTGCTAGCCAACAGTGTAACGGGGCCGCGTGTTGAGATGCGGCCCCGTAGTTGTGTGAGTTAGAACTGCAGCTTGAGGGCGAACTGGATGTAGCGGGGATCGAAGGTGCTCGACACGCGGCCAAAGTTGGCGCTGGCGAGACTGATTTCCGGCTGGGCAAAGTTCGTCTTGTTGAACAGGTTGTAAAACTCTGAACGGAACTGCAGACGCGCGCCTTCATTGATGAAGCGCAGGGGGAAGCTCTTGGCCAGGACCAGGTCGGTCTGGTAGAGCGGGAAGCCGTAGGCGACGTTGCGGCCCAGATTGCCGAACGGCGCGGTAACGGAGGGGATGGCGAGGTTGGCGCGGTTGAAGTAGTTGGTGTAGCTGCGCTCGGATTCAGGAGCGAGCACACCGATCGAGCCATTGATGATGTTGGGGCGGAGAGCGACGTTGCCGAGGAAGTCGGGCTGACCGTCGGACAGAGCGCCGGAAGCATCGGGGTAGCGGAGGTTGAGCGGGAGGCCGCTTTGCGAATTGATAATGGCACTCAGCTGCCAGCCACCGATGATGGCATCGAGGGCGGAGTTGAGGTCGCGGCCGAACTTACGGCCTTTGCCAAAGGGGACATCAGCGACAAAGCTGGTGGTGTTGTTCCAGCGCTGGTCGAAGCTTGAGGCGCCCTTATCGTTGGCGACGTTGTTGATGTCCTGCGGATTGGGGCTGCCGCCCACGGTGCCTTCGAGGACCTGACCGACAGTGTCGATGGCTTTGCCGTAGGTGAAGGAGTTGAGCACCGTGAGCCATTCGCCACGATGTTCGAACTTGACCTGCAAAGAGTGGTAGTTGGAGAAGGCGCGCGGCAGTACCGCGGTGATGTTGCCGAAGCCCTGATACGGACGGCGCGAAAGCAGCGTGCCGAGCGTGGTGAGCCCCTGATTCAACTCGGCCTGCGTGATGGGACGGGCCTGATTGAGGTCGCCGAGGACCGGCAGATGGTCGGCGCGATTGCCGACATAGGCGAGATCAAGCAGCGTGTTCTTGAAGAGATTGCGCTGCACGGTGAAGTGCCAGTTCTGGACGTAGCCCCACGGAGTGTTGCGATCCATGTGGAGGATGACGTTCGAGGGCGGATTGACGGGGTAGCCCTGCTCGCGAGTGCGGAAGCAATTGGCAAAGTTGTTGGCGGTGCAAAGATTGCCCAACTGGGCCGGGCTGTTCTGGGCCGAGAAGCGGACAACGTAGGGAGCGTTGGTGTTGAGATACTCAGCGCTGGCCATGCGGTTCCAGTAATTCCAGCCGAAGCCATAGCCGCCGCGAAGCACGGTTTTGCTGTTGAGCGTGTAGGCGGCGCCGAAGCGTGGCGCGAAGTTGTTCCAGGTCTGACGCTGGAGGGTGCGGCCCTCGATGCCGTTACCGCCAGAGGCGAGAACGAGTCGATTCTGGGCAGGGTCGAAGTTGGCGAGACGATTGTCGGCGTCGTAGGCGGGGGTGGTCATCTCATAGCGAACACCCATGTTGAGGGTGAGCTTGTTTGAGACTTTGAAGTCATCCTGGATGTAGAACCAGTGGGCCTGCTGGCGGACTTTGGCTTCGACCTGGGTGGCGAGCTGGTATGAAGAGCGCGCGCCGAAGTAGAAGTCGGCGAGGGAGTGGACAGTGTTGGCACTGCCGCCGGCGAGGGCGCCGAGATTCTGACCGGGCAGGCGGGAGTAAAAGCCTGCGTAGCCGTCGATGCCATAGAGGGGGTTGGTGTCGTCAACGCGGATGCGCATGAAGAGCAACTCGTAGCCCATCTTGAGATTGTGGCGATTGACGATCTTTGAAAGATTGAGACGCGAGTTGATGGTGGTGGGGAACTGGGCCTGCGGATTGGTGGACTGGCGACCAAAGCGCGGGAAGCCCTGAATGTCCTGCGGGGTGATGCCGCCCTGGATGCGGGGGCCTTCGGGCAAGCCGGTAATCCCGAACAGTTCGCGCATCGAGGGGCCGCCCACCTGAGCAGGGAGGCGATCCATGCCGAGGCGGGTTACGGCGAAGCGATACTCGATGACTTCGGTGGGGGACTTGGTCCAGGTGAGGCCAGCGATACCCTGCTGGTTGAACGTGTCGAGCGTGCCGAGGTTGTTGCCACCCGCGAAGCCGGTAATGAGGCCGGGAGCCGCGATGAACTGCTTGCGGTGGGCGTAGCGGAAGAAGCTTGTAATGTTGTCGGAGACTTTGTGGTCCACCTTGACGGCGCCCTTATCGTCGGTGAGTTTATTGCTGTCAAAGCCGCCAAAGTTGGTGCTGATGCCGAGGGCGCCGCTGCCGGTGCGATTGGCCTGCGGCAGTTCGTTCAGCACGCGGCGGGCGAAGGGCGTCATGGGGACGGGCGTACCGGCGGCGAAAACCGTGCCAGCGGCCCAGGAGCGACCGGTGGAATCAGTGAACGCATATGGGGCGCGTACATCGAGCGGCAGGATGCCGGCACGCATGTCCGCGCTGGGCACCGAGGTGAGCGAGAACGGCGCGATCGACCAGCGGGAACCCTCGTAATCGGCGAAGAAGAAGGTGCGGTCCTTGATAATTGGGCCACCGACGGCGGCGCCGAACTGGTTGCGCTTGTTGATGGGCTTCTGATTGAGGGTGGGCTTGAAGAAGCCGGTGGCGTTGAGCTTTTCGTTCTGGAGGAATTCCCAGGCCGAACCGTGGAGAGTGTTGGTGCCGGACTTGGAGGCAACGTTCATGACGGCGCCACCGCTACGGCCGAACTCGGCGGAGTAAGCATTGACGATGAGGCGGAACTCGGCGACCGAGTCGGGGGAGGGCTGAATGGACTGATTGGAGAAGCCCTGGTTGGTGGTGCCGTAAAAGTTGTTGTCGATGCCGTCGAGCAGGAAGTTGTTCCATACGCTGCGGAGGCCGTTGACGTTGTAAGAGCCCTCGCGGCGGAAGGCGATGGAGCCCTGATTGCCAGACTGAGACTGGCGAACACCAGGCGAAAGCAGGGCGAGATTGGCGTAGGAGCGGCCCTGGAGGGGCAGTTCGACGACCTGGCGGGCGTTAATGACCTGACCCTTGGAGGAGCTTTCGCTCTCGAGCAGGGGCGTAGTGGCTTCAACGTTGACGATTTCGCTGACGGCGCCTACGCGCAGTGTGAGGTCGATGCGCTGGCGGGCGTTGACGGTGAGGACAACGTTATCGGCGACGCCGGTGGTGAAACCGGACATTTCGGCGGTGACTTTGTAGTTGCCGATGCGAACGGTGGGAAAGGTGAAATCGCCAGAATCGGAGGAGGTTGTGGTCTGAAGGATGCCGGTATCGTTGTTCTTGAGTACAACCTTTGCGCCGGAAATTGCGCCACCCTTCTCGTCGCGAACCGTGCCGACGATGGCGGCAGAGTCGAACTGGGCAAACATGCAAAGCTTTGCCAGCAATAGAGTTGCAAGGATTTTTAACATAGGGATACATTCACAGGTTCGCAAACACGTTTCAAAATCGTTTAAAGACTGTGTGAATTGTTCGTGAAAACATTGCTACAGCGGACGGAAATCTGGTGAACTGCTAGAGGTAGCTCTCTGTGGAACTCTTTGGTGAACCGGTCGCGCTGACGACGGCAATCCTGCTTCTAGCTGCTTTGGCATTGGCCCTTGGTTTTGAAGTAGTGAATGGATTTCATGACACTGCGAACGCAGTGGCCACGGTGATCTATACAAACTCCTTGCCACCGACCGTGGCTGTAGTATGGTCCGGGGTTTGGAACCTGATTGGGGTGCTGGCGTCATCGGGCGCAGTGGCATTTGGGGTGGTCTCGCTATTGCCGGCGGAGCTGGTGTTGAATGTCGGCTCATCGGCGGGCATGGCGATGGTGTTCTCGCTGCTGATCGCAGCAATCCTCTGGAATCTTGGCACGTGGTATCTCGGCTTGCCGGCCTCGAGCTCGCATACGCTGATCGGGTCGATCCTTGGCGTGGGTATTGCCCACTCGCTGATCAACAACGAAGTGTTTGGCAGCGGGGTGAACTGGGGCAAGACGCGCGAAGTGTTTGGCAGCCTGCTGCTGTCACCGCTGGTTGGCTTTACGGCGGCGGGATTATTGCTGATTGCGCTGAAGATGCTGGTGCAGAACAAGAAGCTCTTTGAAGCTCCGGCGCCGGGACAGAAGCCGCCGCTGTGGGTGCGCGCGATTCTGATCTTTACCTGTACGGGCGTGAGCTTTGCGCACGGATCGAATGACGGGCAGAAGGGCATGGGCCTGATGATGCTCATCCTGATTGGGGTGCTGCCGGCGTCGTTTGCGCTGAATGAGGGCGTGTCACCGAAGGAAATGGTGGCGCTGCGAGACAGCTCGACGCAGGTGTCGAGGATGTTGAATGAGCGCTTCGACCCATCACCGTTCACTTATCAGGAAGCGCAGATTGAGCTTTCGAACTTTCTCAAGCCGAACGTGGTGGCGAACTCGCGCACACCGGCCGCGATTGCCTATCTGAATGATGAGGCGACCAAGACGCTGAAGTGTCACAACGCGCTCAAGGACGTACCGCGCGAGGCGCGGACAAAGTTGCGCAGCGACCTCTACCTGGTGGACGAAGCGCTGGGCAAGCTGGTGAAGCTGGGTGGCGTGAAGGACGACAAGGACAAGAAGGCGATCGACGGCTACCGCAAGCAGCTGTCGAACAGCACGCGGTTTATCCCGTTGTGGGTGAAGATTGCGGTGGCGTTGGCGCTGGGCATCGGCACGATGGTGGGCTGGAAGCGCATTGTGGTGACGGTGGGCGAGAAGATCGGTAAGGACCATCTGACATATGGCCAGGGCGCGAGCGCTGAGCTGGTGGCGATGGTGACGATCGGGGCAGCGGATCACTTTGGATTGCCCGTGAGTACGACACATGTGCTGACGAGCGGTGTGGCGGGGACGATGGCCGCCAATCGCAGCGGCGTGCAGGTGAACACCGTGAAGTCGATGTTGCTCGCGTGGGTGCTGACGTTGCCGGCGTGTGTGTTTCTCGGTGCGGCGTTCTTCGGCGCCGGGCTCTACGCGATTTCGCATCTCGGCCTGTAATAAGATTGCGGCTGTGAAAAGCTGCCTCGTACTGCTGTGCTTTGCCGCGCTTGGGTGGGCGCAAAACGTGATTCCGATCTGGCCGGAGGGCGCGCCGGGGTCGGCGAAATTCAAAGACCAGGCAGAGAAATCCGCTGGCGCGGGCGATTTTGAGCGGGTGACGAATGTGCACCGGCCGACTCTGACGATTTACCTGCCGGAGAAGCCCAACGGTACGGCGGTGGTGGTGATGCCCGGAGGCGGGCACCGGCATCTGGCAGTGGAGCATGAGGGGCGCAATGTAGCGAAGGCGCTGAATGCGCTGGGGGTGGCGGCGTTTGTGCTCAAGTACCGGCTGGCTAAGGCGGAGGGGTCCACATACACAGTGGAAGAACATGCACTGGCGGATGCGCGGCGGGCGTTGCGGGTGGTGAGGCACCATGCGGCGGATTGGGGATTGCGCGCGGACCGGATTGGGGTAATGGGGTTCTCGGCGGGTGGGGAACTGGCGTTGCTCGCGGCAACGCAGTATGACAACGAAATGGGCGTGAGCTCGCGGCCGGACTTTCAGGTGGTGGTGTATCCGGGAGGGTTGCAGCGCAGTGCAGGGATTACGAAGGAGACGCCGCCGGGATTATTGCTGGTGGCCGGGGATGACAACATTGCGCGCGACTACGTGATCGCCACTTATGGAGCGCTGCAGAAGGCTGGCGTGGCGGCGGAGATGCATGTGTTTGAGAGCGGGGGGCATGGGTTTGGCATCAAGCCGGGGGCCAAGAGCGTGGTGGCGCGGACGTGGATGGCACGGGTGGAGGACTGGCTTAGAGCGAGAGGGCTGCTGTAGGGTGCAGCAGCGGCTTGAAGCCGCGGGCGAGAATGTCGCAGGTGAGGGCTGGGGTGAGGGGGCGGACGCTGGTGCGGGCCGCGAATTCGACGGGCGGGGCGTAGCCGGCAAATGACCAGAGTTGGGCCGTTGCGGTGGAGCATTTGAGCCAGGATTGATCGCCCACGGCGAACATGGCGCCGAGGGGCAGGGAAGCGAAGGGGGCTGGCGGGGCGGGCAGGGTGCGCTGGGTGTGAAGCGTGGCATCGAGTGCCGGAGCGCTCGCGTGGCCTGAGCGGGAGAGGAAATCACGGTAGATCGCGCGGCGGCAATACGCACAGGGCCGATGACCGGCGGCAAGGGCGGTGGCTTCGTCGAGGAAGAATAGCTCCGTCCAGGTGCGCGGGCTCATGGGCGTGCGGCGGACGTCGCGCCAGGTGAGCGTGCAGATGATCCAGGCGCGAGTGCGCCAGCGGGTAGTAATAAGCTGGCGGGAGGCGTTGTGGAGGATGCCACGATTGCCGGTAAGCAGACCACGCTCGGGGGTGGCGATGATTTCAGAGAAGGGATTGACGCGGTTCTGGAGTGGCATTAGCGGGGGAGGCGCGTGGCGAGGTTGTCGACGGCTTTGGTTTCTGAGGGGGTGAGCGCGGTGCGGCGGGCCTGCTCGAGGGCGGGGCGGGCGCGTTCGGGCTGGTTGGCCTCAAGGGCGGCAAAGGCAAGCGTGTACCAGCAACTGTGGTTGCCGGGAGTGAGAGGGCAGATGCGTTCGAGCAGGGGGATGGCGGCGGGGTCGCCCTGGTCGGCAAGGCGCGAAGCGGAAATGAGCTCAGAGTCGATGTCGGCGAGGGGATTGCTGTAGCTGGGGATGAGCAGTGCGAGCTCGCGGGCGATGGCGTTGGTGGCGTCGCGTGTCAGAAGTGTAAAGGGGCCGGTGGCGGGGGTGGTGGTGAGCCGGTGTTTGACGGGCGGGAAGGGCCCGACGGGGACGCTTGCGGGAAATGGATCGCCCGGCCGCCAGCCGGGGAAGATGCGGTAGGCAGCGGCCCAGGCGCGGGCGTAATCGATACCGGTGGCAAAGTCGGCGATTTTGATGGTGGAAACGTCGCGGAGCTCGCGCAGCCGGCGCACTGGCGGTACGCCAACGGCGAATTCTCTACCACGAACGGCAAGGGTAGAGTAGAATTCACAGATACCCTCCTCGAACCAAGTGGGAAGATTCGGGATCGTCCGGTGGAGTACCGCGTGGATGTACTCATGGCTCAGCACCTCGTTGAAGGCGGCAGTGGCAGGATTGACGACGATCCAGTTGGATCGCTCCCCAGAGAAGAACAACCCTTGTTCCTGTGGTTGTTTTGCGATTTTCAGCCAATCGGTGGAATGATCCGGCAACCAGACGTACAGCGGTTTGGGCGCAATCCAATTCTCGCCATGCAAAGTGATCAGGGCGGCGCGAAGCTGCTCCAGATGGAGTAAAGATTTTTCAGCAACCTTCAGGTTTTTGGGATTGCTGAAGAAAACAAAATGTTCTGACTGGAGAGCACTTTGAGCCTGTACTGTAAGGCATGTGGATAGCAGCAGTACTGTTATCCATTGGACTGATAAAAAGATTGAATTGTATAAGGAGGAGAGATTCCCTAGCATTGCAGTATGGGATCCAGCACTATGACCGAACCCCAGACCTCTCAAGTTGCATTGTTGCACCGAATTTCGAGCATTGTGAGTTCACAGCGGACGCTCGACGAAATGTTGGGCGAAATCATCGGCCTGACGGTGCAGGTAACTAACTGCGACGCAGCGCTGGTGTATCTGATCGAAAAAGAGACGAATGAAATCGTGCTGCGAGCCTCGCAGGTGCCACACGCCCAGGATCTGAACCTGTTGCGCATGAAGATGGGCGAAGGTGTGACGGGCTGGGTGGCCGAGCACAAGTCGGTGGTGGCGCTGGCGGCGAACTCGGCGCTGGATCACCGGTTCAAGCGATTCCAGGGTTTGGTGGAAGATACTTACGAAGCGTTCCTTTCGGTGCCGCTGATCAATCAGGGTGAGATTATCGGCGTCATCAACGTGCACCATAAGGAACCGCATCCGCACACGGCCGAAGAAATCTCGCTGCTGACGTTTATTGGTGAGCAGATGGGGATTGCGATTTCCAAGGAAGTATTGAGCGAAGAGAACCAGCGGCTGCTGAGCGAGACGGAAGAAATGAAGCGTCAGCTCGAGACGCGCAAGCTGGTGGAGCGCGCCAAGGGGATTCTGCAATCGCGCTACAAGCTGACGGAAGAGGAAGCGTATTTGCGGTTGCGCAACGAGAGCCGCCGGCATCGCAAACCGATGAAGGAACTGGCTGAGGCGATCATCCTCGCTGAAGAGTTGGCGCGCAAGAGTGACGATGTGGATGACGAGAAGGCCTAAAGCGGTTTAGCCTGAAGAGTTGGTACCCTTCGATCCTCTGATCAAGAATGGCGATCTGACCACGATCGCGGCAAACTTTTGGCCCCGGAACCTCGATGAAGCGAGGTATCCGGGGCATCGTGATTTCCACCGGACGGAAGAGCAGGTGCAAGTGCTGGCGGTGCGGCATGAGCCGGCTGGCGCAGCGCGCGGCAATGTGGTGGTGTTGCACGGGCTTGAGGGCTCGCACGAATCGGGCTACATGAAGAGCATGGCGGCCGCGGCGCTGGCACGGGGATTCCGTGTGCACCGGCTGAACATGCGCACCTGTGGGGGCACGGAGGGCCTGGCTCCGACGCTTTACCACGCGGGGCTAACGAGCGATCTGCGGACGCTGGTGGGGCGGCTGGAGGCGCCGGTGTATCTGGTGGGGTATTCGCTGGGCGGCAAGGTGGTGCTGAAGCTGGCGGGCGAATTGGGCGAAGAGGCCGGGGCGTTGGGCATAGCCGGGGTGGTGAGCGTGTCGACACCGCTCGACCTGATGGCGTGTTGTCTGCGGATGCAGGAGAAGCGGAACTTCCTCTATTCGACGAAGTTCATCGACCGGCTGAAGGCGCGCTACCGGCGGCGGGCGGCGGAGTTTCCTGACGTGTTCCCGCTGGATGGGTTGGACGCGGTGAAGAGCGTGCTGGAATTTGACGACAAGTTTACTTCGAAGGCATTCGGGTTTGGGGATGCGACGAATTACTACGCGACGCAATCGAGCCAGCATTTTCTCGCCGGGATCCGCGTGCCGGGGCTGCTGATCCATTCGGCGGATGACCCGCTGATTCCGCGGTGGGTGTATGAGAAGGCGAACCCGGAGGCGAACCCGATGCTAAAGCTCGAGATGACCGACCACGGGGGACATGTGGGTTTTCTCGCGCGCGGGGCGGCGCGATTCTGGAGCGAAGAATTCGCGGGCGACTGGATTTTAAGGAACTTCAACTCGCGCTAGCGCGTATCTTGTCGCTGAATGGCGAATCAGCGGACAAGTGCGTTTGGCGAAGCGGTGCGCGTGGCGCTCCAAAGTCTGAGGACGAGCAAGCTGCGGAGTTTTCTGACGCTGCTTGGGATCATTCTGGCGACGACAACGCTGATCGCGGTGATGAGCTTGATCCATGGCATGGACGTGTATATCGCCGAGAAGGTAAGCGATATGGGGGCGGATGGTTTCCGGGTGGTGCGGATGGCGTTTTTCGGGGACTTTGATCCGAAGCGGTATCTCGAGTTTCTGCGCAAGAATCCGGAACTGAGCCGCGAGGAATTTGAGTTTGTCAAAGCCAAAGCAACGCTGGTGAAGGAAGCGGCGATTTTCGTGTCACGCACGGGGCCGCTCGCCTTTGACGGTGACAAGGTGGACGGGGCGGATATCCAGGGTGGGACGCCGAATCTGGCGGCCGTTGAGAACACGCAGATGGCCAGTGGCCGGTACCTGGGTGAGACCGATAATCAGCGCCGGTTGATGGTGGTGGTGATCGGTCATGACTTCAAGGAGCGGTGGTTCCCGAATGTGGAGGCCGTAGGCAAGACCGTACAGGTGGATGGACGGCCGTTTCAGGTGATCGGGGTGGCGAAGTCGAAGGGCAGCGTGTTTGGGCAGACGCAGGACAGCTTTGTGACGATGCCCGCGGAGACTTACTTCAAGATCTACGGGGCGCGCAAGGGGATCACCTACAGCCTGGTGGCAAGCGGGCATGACAAGCTGCTGCAGGCACAGGAAGAGGTGCGGGTGCTGATCCGTGCGTATCGCAAGCTGACGCCGGGGCGCGAGGATAACTTTGCGGTGTTTAATTCGGAGTCGTTGTCGGGGGCGTGGTCGAAGATGACGGGCGCCATTGCGGCGACGGCGATCGCGATTGTGAGCGTATTCATGGTGGTGGGTGGGGTGGTGATCATGAACATCATGCTGGCAGTGGTGAGCGAGAGGACGCAGGAGATAGGCATTCGCAAGAGCCTGGGGGCGCGGCAGAGCGACATTCTGAACCAGTTTCTGGTGGAGAGCTCGGTGTTGGCGGCGAGTGGCGGATTGTTGGGGGTGATCATTGCTTGGCTGTTTGCGGTGGTGATCCGAAATGTGACGCCAGTGCCGATGGCAATGCCGATGATGAGCGTGGCGCTGGGGGTGGGCTTGTCGATGGTGGTGGGACTTTTCTTCGGAATCTATCCGGCGCGGCGGGCCTCGAAGCTCGACCCGATTGAAGCACTACGAGTAGAGAGGTAAGCGAATGTTTCAGGGCGTGTTCTGGTCGAGCGTGGGCATGGCGTTTGATACGCTGCGCAGCTACAAATTGCGGTCGTTTCTGACAGTGCTGGGAGTGATCATTGGCACCGGGACGATCATTGGCGTGGGTTCGATTATCACGGGCATGGACGGGGCGTTCTCGAACGCGATGCGCTCGATTGGCAACGAGACGATTGTGGTGTTCAAGTTTGCGCTGGGGCCGCGGTTTGGCAACCGGTCGGAAGAAGAGCGGACACGAAAGCCGATCACCTATGAGCAGGCGCAGGCAGTGCGCGAGCGGTGTCCGCATGTGGAGCGGGTTACGGCGGTGCTGCGGCCGTGGCGCGGTATTCAAAAGGTGCGCTACCAGGGCAATGATTATGCCGGGGCGCAATTGCAAGGCGCGGATGTGAGCTACGCGGAAGTGATGCAGGCGGACATGTTGCACGGGCGCTTCTATACCGAAGTGGAGAATCAGCACCGGGCGCCAGCGGTGGTGCTGGGTGAGGATGTGGCCAAGGGGTTGTTTGCCTCAAGTGATCCGACCGGCAAGTGGATTGATGTCGAAGGGCATCAGATGCAGGTGATGGGCGTGATGAAGCGTTCGGAATCCAACGGGCCGGGCAATCGCGACTCGCGGGTGGTTTTGCCTTACTGGACGATGCGGAAGTTTCAACCCGCCGCGCAGGAGCACATGCTGTTTGTGCAGCCGGTTAAGGGCCAGCAGACGGTGGCGATGGATGAGATCCGCGGGGTGTTGCGGCAGGAGCGCCGCGTGAAACACGATCAGCCGGACAGCTTTGCGTTCTCGACGAGCGAGCAGATGATCCAGGACTTTCGCGCGATCATGTCGATCACGGCGTTGGTGATGGTGGTGATGAGCTCGATCGGGTTGCTGGTGGGTGGCATTGGGGTGATGAACATCATGCTGGTGAGCGTGACCGAGCGGACACGCGAGATCGGCGTGCGCAAGGCGCTGGGGGCGCGGAGTCGCGAGATCATTACGCAGTTCATGACCGAGGCGGTGGTGTTGACGTTTCTTGGGGGATTGCTGGGGATGGCGGTGGGGTATCTGATCCCGCTGATTGGTGGGGTGATCTTTCCGGACCTGCCAATGTCGGTGCCGCTGTGGGCGGCGAGTGTGGGCGTGGGGGTGAGCGTGGCGGTGGGCTTGTTCTTTGGGATCTGGCCGGCGAACAAGGCGGCGCGACTCGACCCGGTGGTGGCGTTGCGCTACGAGTAGTCGGGCTGAGTGGCGAGCCAGGCGATGAAGTCGCGGTCGCCTTCGAGGAAGTCGTAGTCGGGCAGGCGGTGGGCTTCTTCCCAGACGATCTGCTCGAACTCGTAGTTGACGGGGACGCCGGTGAACTGGGTGACGCTGTAGAAGATCAGATCGACGGGCGGGCGCTCGTTATAGCTGAACTGGTAGCGTTGCAGCAGCTCGCCAATGTCGGCTTCGATGCCGAGTTCTTCGCGGAGTTCGCGAGCGAGAGCTTGCTCGGGGGCTTCACCTGGCTCGATTTTGCCGCCAGGAAACTCCCATTTGCCACCGTGCCAATCGTTGCGCTTGCGCTGGCCAATGAGAACTTTTCCGGCATGAGTGACAACTGCGGCCACTACGGTAACTGCTTTCGCCATCGGGAACTGTTGTCCCTAGCTTATCCCGAGGATCGGGGAAAATGGGAAGACCGTGCATAACCCGCAACTTCTCGATCACTTCGCGAACCCGCGCAATCCTGGCAAGCTCGAAGGAGCGACGCATGAAATTGCGTGTGAGAACCCCGTCTGCGGCGATCAACTGCGGCTGTCGCTGCGATGTGAAGACGGGCGCGTGGAGGAGGTGCGATTTCTGGCGCGCGGGTGTACCGCGTCGATCGCCTGTGGGAGCGCGCTGACGGAACTGCTGGTGGGGCGGCGCCGGGAGGAACTGAAACAGCTCGGAGCGGCCGATGTAGAAAGTGCAGTCGGCGGGCTGATTGTGGAATCTAAACACGCAGCGGTGTTGTGCGCCGATGCGGTGCGGAAACTGGAGGCGGTATGGAAGTAGTACTGGAAGAGCTGAAGCAGTGGCTGGAGATCCCGAGCGTAAGCGCTGACCCGGCCGCGGCGGGGGCGGTTTTTGCCGCGGCACGCTATACGGCGGAGCTGTTCCGGCGGGCGGGGCTTGAGGATGTTCGGCTGATTGAAGGGGAAGGGAACCCGCTGGTGTACGGGGAATGGCTGCATGCGCCTGGCAAGCCGACGCTGCTTTGCTATGGGCACTACGATGTGCAGCCGGCCGAACCGCTGGAGCTGTGGAAGACGCCACCGTTTGAGCCGACGGTGATCGGCGACAACCTGTATGCGCGTGGGGCGGCGGATGACAAGGGGCTCGCGATCATTCTGATCCATGCGGTGCGGCGCTTTCTCGAGGTAGGGAAGCCGCTGCCGGTGAATGTGAAGTTTTTGTTTGAGGGCGAGGAAGAGTCGGGTGGTGATCATGTATCGGAATATGTGAAGCAGCAGACCGCGGCGCTCGCCTGTGATGCGGCGCTGATCTGTGACACGGAGATGTTTGCGCCGGAGCTGCCGACAATCTGTGTGGGGTTGCGCGGGATTGTGTATGCCGAGCTGAAGGTGCAGACGGGGCGCGTGGACTTGCACTCCGGCGTTTATGGGGGCGGGGTACCGAATGCAATTGAGGTGGCGGGGCGCATCGTGGCGGCGCTCAAGGATGCCGAGGGGAGAATTTTGATTCCGGGGTTGTATGAGGGCCTGGTGCCCCCGACGGAAGCAGAACTGGAGAGCTGGGCGGGATTGCCATTTGATGCGCACGAATACATGACCCGCGAGGCGCAGGTGGTGGCTTTGAGTGGCGAGCCGGAGTATGGATTGTTTGAACGGCTGTGGGCGCGGCCGACGCTTGAGGTGCACGGGATCGCGGGCGGCTTTACGGGCGCGGGTTCGAAGACCGTGATTCCGGCCAAAGCGCTGGCGAAGGTGAGCTTCCGGCTGGTGCCGGATCAGGACCCGGAGAAGATCGTGGCGGCGTTCCGCGCGTGGGTGGCGGCGAACGCGGCGGC
>CAZBTA010000087.1:17571-18922 GCA_964494515.1 uncultured Bryobacter sp. | reverse complement strand
CGCGAATCAGGAGCGCGTGGTGGCGGCCGGTGCGCTGATCCGTGGGGTGGAGGATTTGCGCCAGGTGGTGGTGGGCGTGTTCAACGCGAAGCCCGTCTTTCTGCGGGATGTGGCGCGGGTGGAGGATACGGGCGCGGAGATGAACGAATATGTGTTTCATCTCGATCGTGAGGCGGCAACGCCGGCGGTGACGATCGCTGTGGCCAAGCGCAAAGGGGCGAATGCGATTGCGGTGGCGGACGCGGTGCTCGAGAAAGTGGCGCTGGCCAAGGGCAAGGTGATCCCGGCCGATGTGACCGTGAGCATCAGCCGGCAGTATGGCGAGACGGCGGCTGAGAAGAGCAATGAGCTGCTGGAGCACATGGGGATTGCCGTGTTGTCGGTGGCGCTGCTGATTGCGCTGGTGCTGGGGTGGCGCGAATCGCTGGTGGTGTTTGCGGCGGTGCCGGTAACGCTGGCGCTGACGTTGACCGTGTTCTACCTCTATGGCTACACGCTGAACCGCATTACGCTGTTCGCGCTGATCTTCTCGATCGGCATTCTGGTGGACGACGCCATTGTGGTGGTGGAGAACATTGTGCGGCACCGGCGACTGGCGACGAATGCCGGGCGGCCGTTTGCCGAGGTGGCCGTGGAGGCAGTGAATGAGGTGGGCAACCCGACGATTCTGGCAACGCTGACCGTGGTGGCGGCGATTCTGCCGATGGCGTTTGTGGGCGGGCTGATGGGGCCATATATGCGGCCGATCCCGATCGGCGCGACGGCGGCGATGGTGTTCTCGATGGTGATCGCGTTTCTGGTGACGCCGTGGGCGGCGGTGCGGCTGCTGGGTGACGCGGCGCATCAGCATCACGAGCAGGAAGACCTGATGACGCGGTTGTACCGCCGCTACATGGATCGCCTGTTGCACCGGCCGTTGTGGACGGGGACATTTCTGGTGGGGGTGGTGGTGTTGCTGGTGGGCGCGATGCTGTTTGTGCCGCTCGGGTGGGTGAAGGTGAAGATGCTGCCGTTCGACAACAAGAGCGAGTTTCAGGTGATCGTGAACATGCCGGAGGGGACCGCGCTTGAGGAGACGCAGCGGGTGGTGCGCGTGCTGGCGGCCGAGGCGATGCGACAGCCGGAGGTGGTGAATGTGCAGACCTATGCGGGCACGGCGGCGCCGCATAACTTTAATGGCCTTGTGCGGCATTACTACCTGCGCGCCGGCGCCAATGTCGCGGATATCCAGGTGAACCTGCAGCCGCGCGACAAGCGGCAACAGCAGAGCCATGAGATCGCCAAACAGGTGCGCGAGCGACTTGTCCCACTGGCGCGCACGTTTGGCGCGGTGATTCAGGTGGCCGAGGTG
>CAZBTA010000087.1:0-17471 GCA_964494515.1 uncultured Bryobacter sp. | reverse complement strand
GCCGTGGCGGGCGAGTTGCGCAAGATTCTCGAGAAGACGCGCGGCGTGGTGGACGTGGACTGGTATGTCGAGGACGAGCAACCGCGGCAGTATCTGAAGGTGGATGGCGTGAAGGCGGGCGTGTATGGCGTGAGCCCGGCGGCGATTGCCGATGCCGTGCGCATGGCGACGATGGGCGAGATGGCGGGCCTCGCGCATCTCGAGCGAGAGCAGGAGCCGGTGGGGATCGCCTTGCGGCTGGACCGTGGCGATCGCGCCGATATCGAACGCATCCGGCGGATGCGCGTGATCGGCGCAAGCGGAGTGGCCGTGCCGATTGGCGAGTTGACCACGGTGGAGATGACGCGGCAGCCGCGCAACATCTATCACAAGAACCTGCTGCCGGTGACCTATGTGACGGCCGATGTGGCCGGGGCGATCGAGAGCCCGGTGTACGCGGTGCTGGCGGTGGGGCCCGAAATCCAGAAGTACCGGCCGTATGGGTATGAGATCGAGCAGTATGTGGCGCGGCAGCCGTTTGATGCCTCGCGCTATGCGATGAAGTGGGATGGGGAGTGGCACATCACCTATGAGGTGTTTCGTGATCTGGGGTTCGCGTTTGCGGCGGTGCTGGTGCTGATCTATGTGCTGGTGGTGGGGTGGTTTGAGAGTTTTTTGACACCACTGGTGATCATGGTGGCGATTCCGTTCTCGCTGGTGGGCATTCTGCCGGGGCACGCGCTGATGGGCGCGTTCTTTACGGCGACCTCGATGATTGGCTTTATCGCCGGGGCGGGCATTGTGGTGCGCAATTCGATCATCCTCGTGGACTTTATCGAGCTGCGGCTGGCCGAGGGCATGGCACTGGACGCGGCGGTGATTGATGCCGGGGCGGTGCGCTTCAGGCCGATGATGCTGACGGCGGCGGCAGTGGTGGTGGGGACAGCGGTGATTCTGTTTGATCCGATTTTTCAGGGTTTGGCAATCGCGTTGATGGCCGGCGAGATCGCCTCGCTGTTGTTGTCTCGCGTGACAGTTCCGGTGGTTTATTTCCTGATGCAGAGGTACCTGAGGAGGAAGTGATGAACGTAGAAAGAATGTTGCGAATGATCGCGGGCTTTATGATTCTGCTGAGCGTGGCCCTAGGGCACCTGGTGGATCCGCGGTGGTACTGGTTTCATCGGCGCGAACCTGCTGCAATCGGCGTTTACGAACTGGTGCCCGATGATGACGATCCTGCGCAAGGCCGGGATGCGAGGATAGAAGTTATGCCCAAGCAGAAGGCCCAGATCCCGGAGGCGTTTCTCGAGTCCATTGCCCAGCGGTTTCGCGCGATGGGCGAGCCTTCGCGACTGCGCATTCTGCAGGAGCTGATGGCGGGCGAGCGCAGCGTGAAGGCGCTGGTGGAAGCCACGGGGATGACGCAATCGAACACGAGCCGGCACCTGCAGGCGCTGTATGAAGCGGCGCTGGTGGGCCGGCGCAAGGCGGGCCTTGAGGTGATCTATTTCGTCGCCGACCCGATGGTAGAACAATTGTGCGAGTTGATGTGTTCGAGTGAACGTCGCCGCTTAGAGGAGGCCTGGCGAGAAGCCCAACATGCTTGAGCATTGGCCGATACTGCCGCTGGCGGTGGTGATCGGTGTGGTGTTGGGGGCGCTAGGCAGTGGGGGAGCGATCCTGGCGCTGCCGATCCTGGTGTATGGCGCGAACCTGCCGGTGAGGCAGGCCGTGGCGGTGTCGCAGTTGGTAGTGGGCACGGCGGCGCTGGTGGGGACGCTGTTGCAGGCGCGCACGGGGCGAGTGGTGTGGCGCGAGGTGTTGCTGTTTGGGCTGGCGGGGATGCCAGCAACGCGGGTGGGCGCGATGGCCTCGGCGGCAATTGAGCCGCGGACGCTGATGATCTGCTTTGGGGTGGTGATGAGTATCGCCGGGGTGCGCATGATCTCAACGGCGAATGAGAAGGCCGAGTACAAGACGAACGCGGTAATGTCGCTGGTGATTGGGGCGTGTGTGGGGTTCTTGACGGGGCTGCTGGGGGTGGGCGGGGGATTTCTGCTGGTGCCGGCGTTGATTGCGTTTGGGGGGCTCGATGCCCGGCGAGCAACGGCGACCTCGCTGCCGGTGATCGCGGTGAATACGCTGAGCGGCGCCGTGCAACAGCGGCCGCAGTGGGAGGCGGTGCTGGGGCTGGCGCTGAGCTTTCTCGGGGCGACGCTGGTGGGGACGTTTCTCGGGCTACACCTGGGCCGCGCGGCCAGTGAGCTGAAGCTCAAGCAGGCGCTCGGGATTGTGCTGGTGTGCGTAGGCGTAACCGTGGGTGGTTACAACATCAGCTTGATGTTTGGTGGCAACTAGAGCTTGAGCAGGGTGGCCGGGTCGATCGGCTCGTCGCCGTCTTCTGGCTCGTCATCGTCGAAGGTGATCGGGGCGAGTTCGCGCGCTTCCTTGAGCAGTTCCCACGTGGCGTGCTGGAGCTCTTTGAGGCCTTTGCCGGTGATGGCGGAAATGACGTGGAGCGTGAGGCCGTTCTCGTCGCAGAACTGCTGGAGCTCTTCGAGGCGAGTGGGGTCCTGGGCGGAATCGAGCTTGGTGGCCACGACGATCATCGGCTTGTCGAGCAGCTTGTCGCTGAAGTTCGCGAGCTCGTTCATGATGACGTGGTAGGCGTCGACAGGGCGGCTCTCATTGAACTCGGAGAGATCGATCAGGTGGAGCAGCACGCGAGTGCGCTCGACGTGGCGGAGGAACGTGATGCCGAGGCCGTGGCCCTCGCTGGCGCCTTCGATCAGGCCGGGGATGTCGGCCATGATGAATGTGTTGTTGCCGTACTCGTCCATGGAGACGACGCCGAGAACGGGTTCTTTGGTGGTGAACGGGTAGGGGGCGATCTCGGGCTTGGCGGCGGAGAGGCGGGAGATGAGCGTGCTCTTGCCCGCGTTGGGGAAGCCCACAAGGCCGACGTCGGCGAGCAGCTTCATCTCAAGGCGGAGGGTGAAGAACTGGCCGGGATTGCCGTCTTCTTTCTCGGTGGGGGCCTGGTGGGTGGGGGTGGCGAAGTGTTGGTTGCCACGGCCACCGCGGCCACCGCGCGCGACAGTGAACTGTTCGCCGTCCTCGGTGAAATCGTGAATGAATTCGCCGGTGTCCCAGTTGTAGACGACGGTGCCGATGGGGACTTTGACGATGACCGAGTCGCCATTGCGACCGGTGCGGTTGGAGCCCTCGCCGTGGCGACCACGGTCGGCGGTATGCTCGGGGTTCATCCGGAGGTGGAAGAGGGTGTTGTAGTGGCGGGAGGCTTCGAAGATGACGTCGCCGCCGCGCCCACCGTCGCCACCGCTGGGGCCGCCACGGGGCACGAACTTCTCACGCCGGAAGGCTGAACAGCCGTTACCGCCGTCACCGCCGCGGACGTAAACCTTGGCTTCGTCGATGAATTTGGATGAGTGGAGCATCAATGAAAATGGCCGCCATGCGGTATCGCTGGCGGCCAAACCAGAATTTTAAACTGGGAAGTTAGTTAACGCTGACTTCCTTGATCGACACGAACTTGCCCATGCGGCCACGGTCGCGGAATTCGACCACGCCGGGGATGCGGGCGTAAAGGGTGTCGTCCTTGCCAATGCCGACGTTTTCGCCGGGCTTGATGCGGGTGCCGCGCTGACGAACGAGGATGGAACCGCCAGTGACCATTTCGCCGCCAAAACGCTTGACGCCCAGTCGTTGAGCGTGAGAATCGCGACCGTTTCGAGTAGAGCCTGCGCCTTTTTTACTTGCCATTGCCTGTTAACTCCTGTTTGCTCTCAAATGCGGCCGCGTTAGGCGATCGCGTTAATCTTGACTTCGGTGAAGTTCTGCCGGTGACCCTGGGTGCGCTTGTACTGCTTTTTGCGCTTGAACTTGAAAACGATAATCTTGGCGGCGCGACCATGCTTGGTCACCGTACCGGTCACCTTCACGGCGGCGGCTTCAGCACCCGTCTTGACGCCGGAATCACCACCGACCATCAGGACTTTGCCCAATTCCACTTCAGCGCCGGGTTCGGCAGCCAGCGTGTCAACTCGAACGAGATCGCCGGGAGACACCTTGAACTGCTTACCGCCGGCTTCAATCACTGCGTACATAACTCTGTCTGTTTCCTTTTAGTTAAGGCGGATCAAACTGTGGAATAACAGCGCTGAGTGCACGCGGAAACGCGCGGCAGTGCTGCCACAAACTCTTATCCTACCGGATTTTTCACCCGCCCGCAACACGGGGTGGTAACCTGCCCGTTTAGGAGGCCTGAAATGAATAGTTTACTCGTTTATGGGGACTCGCTGAGCTGGGGCATTGTGCCCGGCACGCGGAAGCGGCTGGAGTTTGAACAGCGCTGGCCGGGGGTGATGGAGATCGCCCTGCGCGCGGCGGGCGAGGATGTGCGGGTGATCGAGGATTGCCTGAACGGGCGCCGCACGGTGTGGGAAGACCCCTACAAGCCAGGGCGGAACGGGCTGCTCGGGCTGGGGCAGAAGATGGAGATCTACTCGCCGCTGCGGCTGGCGATCGTGCTGCTGGGGACGAACGACTTTCAGTTCAACCATCCGTTCAACAATGCGTGGACCGTGGGGCAGGGGATTGTGGCGGTGGTGAATGAAATGCGAAAGGCGCCGATTGAGCCGGGGATGACGCCGCCGCCGGTGCTGATCGTCTCGCCACCGGTGCTGAAGGAAGTGGCGGGATTTCCGAAGTTTGCCGGGGCGTCGGCGCGGTGTGTGGGGCTGGCGGGCGTGCTTGAGCAGGTGGCGGGTGAGCTGGGGTGCGCGTTCTTTGATGCCGCGAGCGTGGCGCAGGTGAGCGATGTGGACGGGGTGCATCTCGAGGCGAGCCAGCACAAACTGCTGGGCGAGGCGATGGCGCGCGAGGTGGCAAAACTGCTGGCTGCGTGAGGTGGCGGGTTTGCATATACTGGCCGACATGCAAACCCGCAGAAGCTTTCTTGCTACCGCCGCCGCGCTGCCGCTGGTGGCGCAGAACCACGCTCCGCCGAAGTGGAAGACGAAGGTGATTGATATCCACCTGCACTGGCGGCAGGACCTGCGGATGGACAAGGACGCGAACCTCGTGCACATGGATGGGTGTGGTGTGGACAAGGCGGTGTTGCTGACGCGGGCGCAGGCCGGCGATGCGGCGGCGGCCGTGGTGGCGAAGTATCCGGAGCGGTTTGTGTGGTCGGTGAGCGCGGACATCACGAAGCCTGATGCGGAGCAGGTATTGACGGCGGCGGTGAAGAAGGGGGCGAAGGCGTTTGGTGAGCTCAAGTTCCACGTGGCGGCCGATGGGCCGGAGTTGCGGCGGGCGTATGCGTTGGCGGCCGAGCTCGATGTGCCGATCCTGATCCACTTTCAGGAGGTGGATCACTTTGAGGGCGAGGGGAAGTGGGCGACGGGGTTCAAGAACTTTGCCGCGATGTTGAAGGCGTATCCAAAGACGAAGTTTATCGGGCACGCGGACGCGTTCTGGGCGAACATCAGCGCGGATTATCACGAGGAAGCCGCGTATCCGAGCGGGCCGGTGAAGAAGGGTGGCGTGACAGACAAGTTGCTGAGCGACTTCCCGAATCTGTATGGCGATCTGAGCGCGAACTCGGGCAACAATGCGTTGTCACGCGATGAGGAGTTTACCGCCGGGTTTCTGAAGCGGCATCAGAACAAGCTGCTGTTTGGCAGCGATTGCGCGTGTGCCGATGGCCGGGGCAACGGGACGTCACAACAGAACAACCCGGCGGCCAAGCGCATGTTCGGCAAGTGTGTGGCGCGCGAGACCTTGACCGTGTTGCACCGGCACCTGAGCGGGGCAGCGCTTGAGAAGGTGACCTGGGGCAACACGCACAAGCTCTACAAGCTCGGTTAGAACTCGAGGCGCAGCACGGCCTGCATCGTGCGCGGGCCACCGTTGGTATAGATGCCACCACCGCCGAAGCCGCTGTTGTTGGCCATGCGATTCATGATGCCGAAGTTGGGGCTGGCGAGATTGGCGCCTTCCTGCACGGAGGGGTTGGCGAAGTTGGCGTGGTTGAGCACGTTGTAGGCCTCGACGCGGAGTTGGAGCTTGAAGCGATCGTTCAACTGCAGGTCGCGACGCAGTGTGAAGTCGACCTGATTGAGGCCGAAGCCGCGGATGACGTTGCGGCCGAGATTGCCCTGTGTGAAGTCTGAGGGCACGGAGAAGGCGTCGGGGTTGAGGCGGCGACCGCCGGGGGCATTGGGGTCGCTGATGTAGACGGGGTTACCGTTATAGTCGGGCCGGCCCTGGCCGAAGAAGCCGGTGCGCGCCGTCGCCGATGTGGAACTCGCGCTGGGCGTTGCCGTCTGGTTCTGAATGTCAAAGGGCAGGCCGGTGCGTGAGGTGACGACGAAATCGAGTGACCAGAAGTTGGTGAGCGGTTTGAGCCACGTGATGCCAGTCCCGGGCAGGCGGTAGCTGCCGCTCGCGTTGAGATTGTGCCGGATATCGAAGTTGGAGTTGCCCCGATTGCCGGTGGAGAAGATGGCGAAGCCGCCGCCGAGGTCGCTCGATGAGCTGTCGATGGAATGGGACCAGGTGTAGTTGACCTGGGCCTGCAGGGCGCGCGAGAAGCGACGGCGGTACTGCACGTTCATGCCGTGATAATCGCTGGTGGCGCCGTTGGTGGTAAGGCGGACCAGGGTGGCGCTGTCGGCGGTGGAAGTGGTGTCGGCGAAGACGGTGCGGGTTTCCTGAGTGGCCATGCGTGTGCCCTTGGTGCCGACATAGCCGAGCGTGAGCGACTGGCGGGCGCCGAAGTAGCGCTCAAACGTCATCTGGTACTGGATGACACGCGGGGCGAGCAGCGCGTTGTCGACGCCGCTGACCTGGCCATAGGGGGCCGTGGCGGGCAAGCCGGGCGCGGCGAGGTTGGCCGTGGAGAGTGGGAAGCTGGGGCTGGTTAACAGGCGCACGCTCGAGTAGGGCGGGCCGGCAAAGGCGGCGCTGGTGGAGCCGTAGCCGATGTCGTAGAAGATGCCGAGGCCACCGCGGAACATGAGTTCCTTGCCGGGGGTATTGTCCATCAGGTAAGCCAGGCCAATGCGCGGGGCGATGTTGAACCAGCGGGTGTTGTAGAGCGGCTTGTCCTGGGTGAATGTGTTGTCGCTCGCGATGGCGAGGGGCTTGAGGCTGGTGCGCGAAGTGGGGGCGGGGTTGACGTCCCAACGCAGGCCGAAGGTGAGCGTTGTGCGGTCGGAGGCTTTCCAGGTGTCCTGCCAGAAGGCGGAGAAGTTCTGATAGAGCGGCTTCACCTCGGTGGTGTTGGAGGAGATGATGGCGTTCGAGGCGTTGCCGGAGAGAAAACTACCCGCGTCGCCAGTGCCCAAGCCATTGAAGGTGACGATGGCCGTGTAGGGCAATTGGGTGGTGGAGGGCATGAGGCGGCGATAGTCGAAGCCGTACTTGTATTGGTGCGCGCCAGAGGTGACGCTGTAGTTGTCGACGATGTTGATCTGTTCCTGCCTGCTTGTGCTCTGCTGGCCGAAGCTGTAGCCACCAAGGCCGTTGATCTGAAGGGTGAACGAACCAGAGCCGGGGGTAAGGCTGGCGGGGAGCACGGTGGAGGCGTCAAGTGGCACGGCGCCGCCAAAGTTGTCGAGTGAAGAGGAGCTGTTGAAGCTTGAGCGGGTCCAATTGATGCGCAGGTCGTTGGAGGCTTCTTCGGAACGCTGCCATTGCCAACCACCGGTGAGGGTGAAGTTGCGATTCTCCTGGTGCGAAACCGTGTTGGCGGTGGTAAAGCCGTTGCCGCGCGACGTGCTGGATGAAGGCGTGGTGGCAAAGCGGGCAAAGATGGTGCTGGTGTCGTTGACGGTATGATCGACGCGGACGCTGGCCGATTTCATTTCTGATGGGTTGGCATAGGTGGCGGCGAACTGGGCGGCGCCATCTTCCAGCAGCGGGCCATTGGCAATGGGGAAGGCATTGAGAAAGCGACGCAGATTAGCCGGCGCGCTGAGGCGGGCCTGGCGTGAGGGCACCGAGACGAAGAGCGTTTGTGGAGCCGCCAGCGAGTTTTGCTCGTAGCTCGCGAAGAAGAATGTGCGATTGGGGATGATGCGGCCACCGAAGACGCCGCCCACGTTGTTCTGCCGCATGGGCGCGCGGGTGAGGCCGGAGCGGTTGGCAAACCAGTCGTTGGCGTTGAAGCGCTGGTTGCGGAAGTAGCCGAACAGGGAGCCGTGGTAGTTGTTGGTGCCGCCGCGGCTGGTGATGGCGATCTGGGCGCCGGGGGTGCGGCCGAACTCGGGGGCAAAGGCGGATGTCTGGATGCGTAATTCCTGCATCGAGTCGAGCGTGATCAGATTGGATTGCCCCGTGCCCGTGACGCCGGGGCTGGTGCCCGTGCCACCCATGGCGCCACCGAGAAAACCCATGGGGCCACCACCGCCCGCCGGGCCGCCGCCCGGGGCGGTATTGGCCGCCACGCCATCCACTGTGTAGTAGTTGGTGTTGGAGCGCAGGCCGTTGGTGTTGATGCCGCCATCGGGGCTGACGCCGGAGACGACACCGGGTGTCAGATTGACCAGCGCCTGCACGTTGCGACCGTTGACGGGAAGGTTGCGCGAGTACTCACCACTCAATGAAGAGCCGGTGGCGATCTCGGTGGAGACGCCTTCGGCCTGCGCGGTGACGGTGATCGATGTGCCGCTGGCTTCGCCGACTTCCATCGTGATGCGGAGGTTGCGCGTGTCGCGCGCGGTCAGCCGGATCAGGTCGATGCGTTGATCCTTGAAGCCCTCTTTGGTGATGGTGAGCATGTAGTCGCCAGCCGTGAGCGAGTCGAAGCTGTAGATGCCAGCGTCGTTGGTGAGGGCATAGCGCGTGAGCTTGCGTGTGGGCTCATAAAGAGTGAGCTTGGCGGCGCTGATCGGCAGGGCATTGGGGTCAGCCACCGAGCCTGAAAGAGAGGAGGCATCCTGCGCCAATGCAGCGGATATCAAGACAAGAGGGAGCAGCAGTGTTTTCATCAGCAAGCGCGATGGACGCTGGTGCGTGGCGCGAGATTTCGCTTGCCGGGGAAACCTTACAAAACCTTACAAACAGGGGCTGCGGCGTAGATCCCAGATGCTGGTGGCGGCCCCGAGAAGATGAGCTTCGAGCGTGGCGCCGCCCTGCTCGTCGACCAGTTGCGCTTCGCTCTCGGTGATGGGGATGATCTGCAAGAACTTCACTTGCACCGGGCCGACGCGAAGGGGCCGCAGCGCAGGAAATGTCCATTCTTCCGCCTCGGTAATGTAGACGTGTGGGACGCTCGCCTTCGGGTACCACTCGTGCACGATATTGAGAAACACCTGGCCGGGACGTGGCAGCCGCTGGGTGCGCATGATCTTGAATGCCGCGGCGGCAACGATCTCTCTCGCGCCCTCGCGGTTGATCTCAAACACGCCGGTGAGTTCGTATCGTGTGGGTGTGCCGGCGTAGAGGATGTTGCCCTGAGTGTGCCAAAGGCCATTTGTGGCAATCGAGCAGAGTTCGGGCTCAGGTTTGCCCGGGACGATGAGCGTGGTGATTTCAAACTTGCGCGAGACATGAACGACCTGGAATTCGAGGGCCTTGCCACCGAACCCGGCTTCCACCGCTTCCAGGATTTGTTGCGATTCGCTCATTTCGCTCCCCTCCATCGTACTGAAACAGCCTATAACTGAAAGATGCCCCTGCTGTTGGTGTTGCTACTGCTCACCACGAATTCCGCCGACCTCGATCGCGATGGCCTTGCCGACGCGGACGAACAGCAACTGCTCGAGCAGTTTTTGCCGCGATTCCATGTGGCGACAGGCGACTGTGATGTGAAGCCATCGGAGTTTGTCGCGCAGGGTGATCTGCCGGTGAGCAAGGAACGCAACGGTGTGATCTATGGCCGCGCGTTTCGCGCGCATGCCGGCGTTGAGCTGCACTTCTATCATCTGTGGGCTAAGGACTGCGGGTTGCGCGGCCATGACCTCGACGCCGAGCATGTAGCGGTTTTCTTGATCTCTGACGGGGGCAAGTGGAAGGCGCGATATTGGTATGCCGCCGCGCATGAGGATACGGTGTGTGATCGCGGTCGTGCGGTGCGGGCGGATCGTATTGGCGCCGAACACAGGGGGCCTGATGTCTGGCTGTCGGCGGGCAAGCATGCATCGTACTTCTCGCCGGGGGCTTGCCGCTTCGGGTGTGGGGCGGACCGGTGTGATCGCACGGAACTACTGGCGGTGCCGCGGGTGATCAATCTGGGGGAGCGTGAGCAGGCGTTGAACGATGCGACGTGGGTGAAGCTGGGCAACTGGCAGTTGGAGCAAAAGTTTGCGAGTGACTTCTCGCCCAAGCTGTTTGAGCAGCTCGATAAATCAAAGAAGGTGATCGACGTCAATCCGCAGAACCCCGCCACGCAATCCATCGTGCTGGCCGGCAGCAAAGCGGTGGACGGGCTGGGCGTAGCGAATGAAAAGACCGAGGGAGCGCTGAGCAAGGCCAACAAGGCCGTACGTGGCTGGCTGAAAAGGCGGATGCCCTAAGCGACCAGGCGGCTGGTGAGATACCACTTGAGGATGCCACGCGGTTGTGCCGTGAAGCCCTCGAGGTCGATGCGCATGAGAGCGCCCTTCTTGAAGTCGATCATCATGCCGGGGGCATTCAGCAGGAACGCCGCCGCTGATGATAGCAGCGGCTCGTGGGAGGCAATCAGCAGGCGGGGCGTGGTGCGGTGCACGCGTACTTCTTCCCAGAGCTCCTGCGGATGGGCGTTGGGCACGAGTGAATTTGATTCGAGGATTTCGTGCTCGTAGCCCAGCTCTTTGGCGGCGATGAGAGCGGTTTCCTGAGCGCGCTTGTAGGGGCTCGAGAGAATCAGGTCTGGCTTGACGCCGGCTTTCGCCGCCGTCTTCAGGATTTCGCGCAGTTTACGTTTGCCTTCGGGTACGAGCGCACGGTCTGCATCGCGGCCCGTGGGGGACGCGTCTTCTGCAATGCCATGCCTGAGCAGATACAGTTCCATTGCGAGTGCAATTCAATACTACGATGAAATCTGTGTCGCTAACGAGAGAGCAATGGGCGCAGGTGGCCCTGGCGGGATCGATCGTGATGGCGTTTTGTTCAATCGCCGCCAGCCAGATCCTGTTGGGGCTGGCGATCGTGTTGTTTTTGTCGTTACAGCGCAGGCCAACGTGGCCTGCCGGGATGATGTGGGCGGCGGCGTTTTTAGGCCTGACGATTCTTGCCGCGCTGCTCAGCGGAGAGCCGCGGACGGCCTTGCCACAGATCAAGAAGCTCTACCTTTGGACATTGCTGCCGCTGGGGGCCACGCTGCTGGGACGCTCGTTTCCGAAAGCGGCGATCGTCTGGCCAGGGCTTGTGGCGGCGACTGCATCTGCGCTGTGGAGTTTTGTTGAGTATTACCAGAAGTGGGCTGCGGCGCAAGCAGCGGGGCAGGACTTTTACCTGGCTTATGTGGCGTCGCGAATTACCGGATTCATGAGCCACTGGATGACGTTCGGGGCGCATATGATGTTGGGCTTTGCGCTTGCCGGGGCGACGCTGTTGTTTACGCGGCAGACGCGATGGCGACAACTGGGGCTGGTGGTGCTGCTCGGAGTGTTTACAGTGGCGATTCTGCTGGGGCAGACGAGGTCGATCTATCTTGGCGTTGGCGTGTGCGCCGCCGTGTTGATGGGGTGCTGGAAGCCGTGGTCGTTGTTGAGCCTGCCAGTGCTGGCGCTGGCCACGTATGTCGTGGCGCCGGCGCCGGTGAAGAGCCGCATCGAGAGCATTGTGCGGCCCCATGGACAGGTGGATTCCAACGAACATCGGGTGGTGACGCGCGAGGTGGGCTACCGGATGATCGCCGCGCATCCATTGCTGGGGCTCGGGCCGGAAGGGCCGGGCAAGCATTTCAAGGAGTATTTGCCGCGTCCGGATTACCCGCTGCCCGAGGGCTACTACGGGCATCTGCACAACGTGTATTTGCAGTTTGCCGCCGAGCGTGGTGTGCCGGCCCTGCTGTGCCTGCTGATCTTTGTGGGCGTGAATGTCCGGCAGTGGTGGCGACGTCCGTCGCTGATGCGGTACTTTGCGCTGGCCTCGGTGGCGGGGTTGGCGGCCAGTGGCGTGTTTGAGCACAACCTGGGTGATTCGGAAGTATTGACGCTGTTTCTGGCCTTGTTCGGGCTGGCCGCTGATGGTGAGCAAGAGGCATGATTCCGCCGCATTACTTTCCCCTGCCGTCGCCTGAGTATGAGTTGAAGATTGGCGCTGGGCCGATCCCGCCGGCGGGCGCCATCTTTGAACGTGATGAGCACTTTGATGCCGAGATGGCGCAGAAGCGCGCGTGCATGGAGTGGAACGCGGATTACTATTGCCAGTCGCTGCCAGGCTCGGAGCAGGCGCAGCGGGATGTGGCCAAGCTGGTGGGGGTAGACGAGGAAGGCATGGTGCGTGCCGCGGGAGACGCTGTGCAAGAAGATCTGTTGATCATGGATCCGGATCAACCGGGATTGCCGCTGATAGCCGGCCATCTTTGCTTTGCCAATGCTTGGTGCCTTGATGACAAGCTGGGCAAGCCGTTTCTGGCGATTCATGCGCCGGTGCCCGACTTTGACAAGACGATTGGCCCGTCGAGCGAGAAGTTGCTCGAGCGGCTTAAGCCGGGGCGTCCCGTGCAGCGGCTGAATTGGGCCGTGAAGGCCACAGGGCAACTGGATCTTACGAACCGTTGGGATGCGCAGGTTGCCGCATGGAACCAGCAAGTGAATGAGAACAACGCCGGCGAGCACTGCTGGATGCGTGCCGAGCGGCAAACGTTGAGCCGCCTTGAGCCGAGCGGCAAAGTGCTCTTCACCGTGCACACCTACACGCAACCGGTGGCAACCTTAACGCGGGAGCAACAATTGATTCTGCTTGGCGTGATGCGCACATGCCCGGCCGCGATGCTGCGTTACAAGGGCATCGCTCCCTTTGCCGCGCCGCTGGTGCGCTGGCTTGAGCTTCACCTCGGCTAACACTTCTTCACAAGTCTTTACGCGCGACTGGCTCGTTGTCTTCGTCTCTATTTGCAGGAGACAGAACAATGAAAACCTTCGCGATTATCACCACTCTCACCCTCGCCACATTCTTCAACGCCAGCGCCGAATCCACCCCTAACCTCCAGTTTGAAAGGGAAATGAAGCTGCATGCCAATGCAGCGGCCGAGCAGGCACTTGCCATGACCCGCCTCGTCACGTTTGATCATTCAAGCCTTTCGAGCCAGCGCGTGCGGCTCGCGGAATTGAAGGACGAGGTGAATGCCGCGCTCGACCGGGCGACCAAGCTGGCAACCTCAATGTCGTACTCGGACTTCAACTCCGCCGCCGGATTGCAACTGGTATTGAATATCCGCAAGCTGGCCGCCGAGATGAACGAGACGATCCAGTTTCTTGATCAATCGCCCGAGCAGATTCACAGCGGGGCTTATCTCGACAAGCTGAACTCGGTGCGCCAGTTGTGCGAAGAACTTGCGGAATAGTCTTGCCGTGGTGGCCGGCAATTTGTTGCACTAGCCAACAGAAGCTGTGTTTGTCCTCTACTATTGCGACCACCACGACATCCCTTTGCCCGCAGGCCACAAGTTCCCGATGGAGAAGTACCGGTTGATCCGCCAGGAACTGGAACCCGCTGGAGTCTTCCGCTTCGCGCCAGGCCCGCTGGTGAAGCGGCCCGATCTACTCCGCGTCCATGATGCTGATTACGTGGACGCATTCTTGAGCGGTGCGCTGGATGCGGCGCAAGTGCGACGCATCGGTTTTCCCCAGGTGCCGCAGTTGATTGCGCGCAGCCTGTCGAGCGTCGGCGGTACGCTCGCGGCTGCGCGCCGGTGTTTGCGTGAGGGTTTGAGCGGCGTGCTGGCCGGGGGCACGCATCATGCTTATCGGGATTTCGGCTCGGGCTTCTGCGTGTTGAACGATATTGCCGTCGCGGCGCAGGCATTGCTTGATGAAGGGCTGGTGCGGCGCGTGCTGGTGGTGGATCTGGATGTGCACCAGGGCGATGGCACGGCGGCGATTTTTACGGGACGTGAGGAGGTGTTTACCTTCTCGGCACATGGGCGGCATAACTTTCCATTTCGCAAGCAGGTGTCGACGTTTGATCTGGAGTTCGACAATGGCACGACGGATGAGGACTATCTGACCGCGCTTGAACCGGCACTGGAGCGCGTGTTTGGCTGGACGGCGGACATCGTGTTCTACCAGGCGGGTGTGGATGCGCTTGTGACCGATCGCCTTGGCAAGCTCGCCCTCACGCATGAGGGGCTGAAGCGCCGTGATGCGCTGGTGTTTGACTGGGTGCGCCGCAAGCAATTGCCCTGTGTGATTACGCTGGGTGGCGGCTATGCGGAACCGATTCGCGACACGGTGGTGGCCGCGGCGAATACCTATCGGGCGGCGGCGTCGAGCTTGCGCGCGATGAGCGCCACGTTCTCGCGGCCGTCGTGATGAACGCTTTTCGGTAGATCCCAGCGCCGCAGATACCAGCATTGTTCTATTGCAAATCCGGCATCGCTGAAGACGCGCGTCAATACCTGCTGATCGAGCAGATGCACCGACTTGGGAAACTGCGCGAGCAGCCGGTGATCCGAGTAATCCCGCACATTCTCAATCCAGCCGGGCCAGGCTTCGCCCGCGACGATGTTGCGTTCGTAGACGGGGATGAAGTTCACAAACGGCCCCATGAACGGAGTTGCCGCAATGACGTACACGCGGCCGCCTGGCTTGAGGACGTGATTGAGGGTGGCGGCGGCGAGTTGCAGTTGTCGCCCGGTGAAAAAGTGGAATACGTTTGAGGCGTGCGCGAGATCGATCGAAGCCTCTGGCGCGGTGAAGACTTTATGGAAGCGCCCGGCATGCAGGATGAGCCGCGCCCGCATGGCGTCATCGGCTTGCGCGGCAATCTGCGACAGTTGTTCCGCACTGGCGTCACTGGCGTGCACAACGGCTCCGGCCGCAAGAGCGGGCAGCGTAGCCACGCCCAGGGCGGCGCCAATGTCGAGCGCGGTCAGGCCTGGGCCACAGGCCTTGACGAAGAGTTCACTCACTTCGTTGAGCGAGTTGGAACTCCAGCCCATGCCGTTGGTGGTGCGCAGGCGACGGTGTGGCCTTAGCGGGATATGGTGAGCCATAGGCGGAATGTCTCGTCGAGGCCATTCTCGGCAAAGCGTACTTCGCGGAGTTGCCGGTGGGGATTGTAGGGATTCTGCGTGGAGTTGTCGTAGGTGGCTTCGATGGCAAGTGCCGCGCCTGAACGCAACACGAGTGGACGAGCCAAAAAGTAGCCCATCATGACGTGGTGCTCAAAGGGTTCCACCCACAGAAAAAAATCGCGCTGCCCTTCGAGCTTGACGCGCACGCTCGCGGCGAGCAATTGGAAGACAGGTAGCACGCCGTGCAACTGGACGTTCTCGCGCAGGGTGAAGCGCATCTTCTCGATGTGCAGGTTTGCTCCGGCGGGAATCCGGATATCGGGTTTGGTGACTTCGATGAGTGATGCAATGCGTTGTGGCTTCGCTTTGGCCCAGAAGAAGGCTACCCGTGTGAGGTCGCGGCCCGGCCGCACATTGCGCTTGAAGTAATGCAACTCAACGGTAAGCGCCTTGCCGCGCGGTAATTGCCACGCTACACCAGTGGGCAGGCGGACGCCGCCGTCGCACATTGCCCAGGCGGCGATGGGCTGGCCGGCCACCTTGAGGACGGCGTGGTGCAGCAGCGTGCGGTTGGATGGCCGCAACTCGAGGCCGTCGAAGTAGCGATCAATGGTGGTCGTGCCGAGTTCTGTTGCGGGGACCTCGAAGGAGATGATGTCGACAGTCTTCTCTGCGGCAACCGTGTGTTCCATGGGTTGCGCGACGATCAGGTCGGGCTTGCCAAGATTCCACTGTGGCTGGCGTTTGGTGAGGGGCGGAGCGACGCCCTCGCGCGTGCCGCCGTTGATCCAGCCCAGCAGTGTGGCGGTCGCGCTATCAGGCATTGCTCGCGAATGGGCAAACGCGAGGGGCGAAGGCTTTGCGCGCCACGGGGGCATCTTGTTTCCGGTGACGTATCGCACGATCTCTGGCGCATAGGCCGCGGCGCCTTCATACGTGGTGAAGTCGAACGGCCCTACCTGTCCGGCACGATGACACTCGTTGCAATACCGATCGAGGATCGGAGCCGCCTCGCGCCACGTCGGTTGGGCGCAGGCGATGGCTGCGAATGCCAGTGCCAGCAGCAGTCTCATAGGTGTGGGATCAGATCTTCGATGCGATCCAGCAGGAGATCTGGCGGAACCTCGCGCAGGCTCTCCGGCTGCAAGCCGTAGGTGAGGCCGACGGAATAAACACCGGCATTGCGTGCCGTGTGGATGTCGACCGAGGAATCACCGATCATCAGCGTGTGTTGCGCGGCGGTGCCAGATTCTTCGCGGAGAGCATTGATGCCGATGGGATCGGGCTTCTTGGCGGCAAAACTGTTACCACCGTAAACACGGAAGAACACACCACTCAGCCCGAGACCGTCGACAATGACATTCGAGATGCGGACTGGCTTGTTGGTAAGGATCGAGAGCGCAATGCCTTTGGCACGGGCTTCATCCAGCACCTCCTGGACGCCCGGGTAGAGGCGGGTCTGGTCGAGGCAGTGGTCGTGGTAGTAGCGAATGAAGTAGTCGAGAGCCGTTTCGACCTGCTCGTCACTGGCTGCAGCGCCCATCGCCTTGCGGATCAGCACGGGGGCGCCGTTACCGACGTAGCTCGCTACGGTCTCACCTGGCAGCGGCGGCAACTGCATGTAGGCTCGTGTCGCATTGACGCTCGAGATCAGGTCATCCCGCGAATCGATCATCGTTCCATCGAGATCAAAAATCAACAGCCGCGGGGCAGGGAAAGGAGCTACTTGTCGAAGACTCCCGGTGCTTTCTTGAGAGTTTCCTTGATGGTTTTGTTCCACGTCTTTTTTAGTTTCTCGTAGTTTTCGTGGAAGCCGTCGCGGATCTCACGTGGCGTAAGGTAGACAAGAATGCGCGCGCCTTCCATCACGTAAGGGGCGATGCGAGATTCGGCTACGGCGGTCGGCTCGTCTTTCCAGGAGAAAGCTGTCATCACCATCACCAGCACGCTCGCAATCAGGATCGCGCGCACAAGGCCAAAGACGCCGCCGAGCACTCGATCGACCCAGCCGAGGCCTGCCGTTTTGAAGATCACCGTCAGTAGTTTGGCCATGCCGATCCCCACCAATTGCACAATGACGAGAATGGTGACAAAGCCGAGGAAGTTGGCGAATGTCTCCTGCTTGAGATAAGGCGTGTAGAAGGTCGCCGCCAAGCCGTAAAACCACGATGCCATGAGAATGCCGATCACCGTGGCGGCCAGGCCGATCGAGAGGCGGAAGAAACCCTTCCAAATGCCTGTGCCAACTGAAACGCCGATGATTGCGGCGAGAAGAACGTCTAACCAGTTCATACCG
>CAZBTA010000086.1:0-19278 GCA_964494515.1 uncultured Bryobacter sp. | reverse complement strand
GCCGAGAATTTCTTCCCCACTCTCGGCGTCACCCCACAATTCGGCCGCCAGTTCCAGCCGAGCGAAGCGCTCTGGGGTGCTCCCAAGGTGCTCCTGCTCAGCCACCGCTTCTGGACCACCCACTTCGCCGCCGACCCCGCCATCATTGGTCGCGAGGTCGATCTTGACGATGCCCGCGCTCGCATCATTGGCGTAATGCCCGCCGAGTTTGACTTCGGCGCGCTGTTCGCTCCCGGCGTGCGCATCGATGCCTTCAGCCCCTTCCCGCTCGCGCCGCAGACGGATCGCTGGGGCAACACGATGTCGCTGCTCGGCCGGCTGCGGTCCGGTTCCACCGTCGTCGCCGCGCAGGTCGAGCTCAGCGCCATGGCCAAAGAGCTCCAGCGTCTGCCCCGGCGCAACGCGCTCATCCCCCGCGTCTCTTCGCTGCACGATCGCATCCGCGGCAACACGCGCCAATCCGTCTGGCTTGTCTTTGCCGCCGTCGTTGCCGTATTGCTGATTGTCTGCGCCAACCTCGCCAGCCTGCAGCTGGCTCGCGCCTCCTCGCGCCGCAAAGAGTTCGCCATCCGCACGGCCCTCGGCGCTGGCCAGCTCCGCTTGTGGCGCCAGTTGTGGATCGAGTCGCTGCTGCTCGCCTCCGGCGGCTGCGCTATTGCGCTGGCCTTCGCCGCTCTCTGCACTCGCCTCATCGCCAACCTCGATACCCTGCGCGTTCCCCTGCTTAGCCTCGTGCGCCTCGATCGCAATGTCGCGCTCTTCACGCTCGCCATCTGTCTGCTCGCCGCGCTGCTGTTCAGCATCCTCAGCGCTGTCTCGCTCGCTCGCACGCCGATCGAAGCGCTCAAGTCGAGCAGTCGTGGCGCCAGCTCGAGCACCCGTATGGTCTGGACGCGCAAGCTGCTCGTCGTCGGCGAGGTCAGCTTCGCCTGTGTGCTGCTGCTGGGCGCGGTGTTGTTGCTGCGCGGCATGATGGCTCTGCTCGCGATCGACCCCGGCTTCGTGCCCACCCACGCCTGGTCGGTCCGCGTCGATATTGAGAATCCCAATCCCGCCCGCCTGGCCGACGCTCTCGCCCGCGTCCGCGCTCTCGCCGGCGTCACCGCCGCCGCGCTTACCGACTCGATGCCCTTCGGCCGCAATCGTACCTGGGGCATCGCCCCGTGGGACCGCAAGTCAGACCCTCTCGCCTACAACGGCGCTTACGTACGCATCGTCAGCGACGACTTCGTCACCGCCATGGGCCTGCGCCTGATCGAAGGCCGCGAGTTCACGCGCGCCGATGGCCCCGGCTCCGATCGCGTCACCATGATCAACGAGGCCCTCGCCCGCCGCATCTTCCCCGGCCAGTCCGCCATCGGCAAGCTCATGCAAATTGATGGGGACAAGCCCCGTCGCATCATCGGTGTCCTGCACGATACGCGCCATCTTGCCGTCGATCAGCCTGCGGGGTTTGAGTTCTACCTGCCCGCCACCCAGACGGACGATTCGATGGGCTTTGAGCTCGTTGTCCGTTCCACGATCGATCGCAACACGCTCGCCGCGCAGGTCAAGGCAACGCTCCAACCCTTCGACCCCGTCATCGGCGCCACTGCCGTCGTGCCCGTGCAGGATCTGCTCGATCGCAGCCTCTCGCCCCGCCGCGCTCTGGCGATCTGCCTCGCCGGCTTTGCGGCGTTCGCGCTGGTGCTCGCCTCGTTGGGCATTTATGCGCTGATTGCCTACACCGTGGCCCAGCGCCGCAAGGAACTCGGCATCCGCCTTGCCCTTGGCGCGTCACCAGGTGGCCTCCAGTGGTCAGTCGTGCGTGAATCGCTCGGCCTCATCCTGCTGGGCATTTGCGGGGGCGCGCTACTGGCCATTCCGCTGCTTCGTGCGGTGCAGGGGCTCGTCTTTAACGTCACCCCGGGCGACCCGCTCAATTTCATCCTGATGGCCGGGTGTTTCCTGCTCACGGGCATCGCCGCCAGCTATCTGCCGGCGCGCGGCGTCACCCGCATCGCCCCGGTCGAGACGATCCGCGACGACGCCTAGCTCTTGCCGGCTGCGGGCTTCACCCGGAAGAAGCTCACAAACAACACCGCGCAAAGAATCGTCAGCACGAGCGGCACGAGGAACACCTTCGTGTAATCCACCTCCGCCCCCACCCGGAACGTGTCGCTCACCCATCCCGCAAACCAGCTGCCCACCACCAGGCCCGCTCCCAGCAGCACAAACGCGATCAGCCCCTGCGCCGAGTGGCGCACATCCGCCGGCGCCACTTCATCCACATAGATGTAGCTCGCTGTAAAGAAACACACATAGCAAAGTCCGTGCAGCGACAACGACGCGAGCACCAGCCACAACGGCCCACCCACGGCAAACACCGCATAGCGCAGCGGCCACGCCAGAATGCCGATCATCATCGTGCCGCGGATGCCGTACTTCTTCAGCATCTGCGGCAGAAACAGCATCGTCCCGATCTCGGCCGCCTGCGCGATCGCCATCCACGCCGGCGCGCTGCCCGGCGCAATGCCCACCTTGTACAGGAAAGGCCCGGTCAGGATGAAGTAGAACATCAGCTCCGTCGCCACCACAAACGCAATCGCGATGAAGATCGCAAACTGCGGATCCTTCAGCATTTTCAACGCCCCGAGAAACGCGAACGGGCTCTCGCCCTTGGCCGCCGGCGGCGTATGCGGCAACAGGAAACACCACAGCCCCATCACCACCGATAACCCTCCCGCCAGCCACATCCCGTCAAATCCACCCAGCGGCCCCAGCAGTGTCGGCGCCCATTCGCGCAGCCCCACGCCCAGCAGCAACCCCACCACAATCCACCCGATCGTCCCCCATACGCGCACCAGGCCAAACTCGCCCTCCGCCGCCGGCATGTGATGAAAACAAATCGAATTCGTCAGCGCGAGCGTCGGCCCAAACAGCAGCGCCCAGGCCAGCATCCACATCCAGACGTTGTCATACGTCGTCGCCGTCGCCATGATCAGCAGTGGCGCCGCCCCCAGCAAGTGCAAGATGGCCAACAACTTATCCGTCGGAAAGTACCGGTCTGCAATCTGCCCGGCAAAGAACGGCGCCACCATGCACCCAATCGGCATCAACGCATAAATCGCCCCCACCTGCCCGTCGGTAAAACCCAGCACTTTGCCTAAATATGCGGAAAAGTCCGGATACCAGGCCCCCCAAACCATGTATTCGAGGAGCATCATGACGCTCAGCCTGAGACGAATTGACATAGAGAATCTCCGACACACTCTGTAGATTTTTCGCAACAGGGCAATTTTTCCCTGCCACGCAATTCCGGCCTGCCAGAATATCCCACCTATTATCAACCACTTCGCTCCGAATGGCAGTTTGGCGCGCAAAATGCACTCTTTTCCGGCATGACACTGACCTGTACGCCGCAATCACGCCCCCTGACCCAAGACGACTACGCGCGCGCTTATCAGGATGGCTATTCCAAGACAGTGCGCTTTCTGGCGTCGACCGGAGCGCCCATAGAGTTGGCCGAAGAAGTAGCCCAGGCCGCGTGGGTTCGCGGATGGGAACGCCTGGGCCAGCTCCGCCATGTGCAGGCGCTGACCTTCTGGATCAACTCGATCGCCAAGAATCTCCTCCGCAGCAACTTCCGCAAACAGCAGTTGACTGCCGAACTGCTCGAAACCAGTGCCGTCGAAAACCCCCTCGAATCCGAGCCCATCGACGCCCACAAAATGTTTGAAGGTTGCACTGAAACAGAAAAAGAACTTCTGAGTCTCTACTATTTGGAGGGGTACACCAGCCAGGAACTCTCCAAGACTTTCGGTTTGTCAGCCGTCGGTGTGCGCGTTCGTCTCACCCGGCTGAAAAAAGCTCTGGTGAGCAGGATGAGCCTCGAGCCCACTCCTGCTGCTGCTTGAGTCCAATCAGTAGCTTCACACCAGAAATTCGCGGCGGCTCATAGGGCAGTATGAGTCGCCGCGGACTACAAATCGGATCATAATAAAGTCACGTGATCCGGCAAGTTTTACTTCTTGCCCTCTTCGGGCAGGTTCCCGCCTCGTTTGACGGCTCGATGGTGTACGACCTCGAGCATGGTCCGGTTGAATACAAAGCCCCCGCCGACAACGAGATCACCCGCATCCCCATCGCCCGCCTCCGTTTTGAGCCGCGCCATGGCTACCTGCTCAGCGTCCTCGAACAACTCAAAATCCCCCTCTCCAGCCAGACGCTCGTCTTCTCCAAGACTTCCTTTCAGGCCCCCCAGATCTTCCCCCACGCCCCCCGCGCCATCTTCTTTAACGACGATACCTACGTCGGCTGGGTCAAAGGCGCCGACTACCTCGAGCTCTCCACGGCCGACCCCAAGCTTGGCGGCGTCTTCTACGTCCTCGAGCAAGAGCCACGCCCCCGTCCCCGCTTTGAGCGCCACGACGATTGCCTGCAGTGCCACCACTCCGCCCGCACCTCCGGCGTCCCCGGCCACATCGTCCGCAGCGTGTTCACCCAGCCCTCGGGCCAGATCCACACCAATACCACCAGCTACGTCACCGATCAGCGCAGCCCCATGGCCGAGCGCTGGGGCGGCTGGTATGTCTCCGGCACGGCGGATTTCCCCCACCTTGGCAATCGCTTCTTCAATACTCCCGACGAAGGCCGCGCTGTAAAGTCTTTCGACTCGCCCGCCTGGCCTGCTCAGACCTCCGACCTCGTTGCCCACCTCGTGCTCACCCACCAGGTCACCGGTCACAACTACATCGCCCGCCTCAACTACGAAACGCGCTCCGCCCTCAAGCTCCAGCACGTCATGAACGAGATGGACAAGCAGCCCGATCTCGAAGCCAACTGGTCCGAATCCACCCGCCGCCGCATCACCACCGCCATCGAGGCCACCGTCCGCTATCTCACCTTTGCCGACGAAGCCCCGCTGCCAGGTCCGGTGCGTGGCGATTCCACCTTTGCCGCCGATTTCTCCCAGCGCCACCCGCTCAAAAAGCTCAACCTCAAGACGCGCGTCTTCGAGTACCCGCTCTCCTATCTCATCAACACGCGCCCCGTTGGCGCTCTCGAGCCCATCGTGCGCGAAAAGCTGATCGCCCGTCTCCGCCAGGTGCTCCTCAACGAAGCCGGCAAGGGCGACTACGCCCGCCTCGACCCCACCCTCGCCCGCGAGGCCTGGCGCCTTTACGAGCATGCCCAGCACGGAAATTGATCTCCACGGCCACCACTGGGTTAACGCCATCGGCCACTCGGCCGGCATTCTCGTCTTCGCCACGCTGTTCGTGCTGATCTATCGCGATTCGCGCCGCGCCGGTCACAGCCTTCGAATTCTCCCGCTCGTCTCCACGCTGCTCGCCCTCGGTTGGGATCTTGGCCTGCTGATCGGCATCGCCACCCTCAACGAAAACGCCTTCTGGGCCAACGCCGCCGCCGCGCTTGCCTTTGTCTGCCTCAGCCTCATGCCCGCCGTGCTGCTCGATCTCGGCCTCGGCCCGCGCCTCAAGGCGCTCAAGGCCGCCGGCTATACGCTCGGTGGCTTCTGCGCGCTGCTCCACGCCAGCGAAGTCTTCGTCCACGGGCCCGACATCCACGGCTTCGCCCTCATCGCGCTCTCGCTCGGGTTTGCCCTGCTCGCCGCCATCAGCTATTGGCGCCTGCGCCAGCAGAACATCAACGTCTCCGCCGCCGGCTCCCTCTGCCTGTTTCTGCTGTCCATCTCCATCCTCCACTTCCGTGAAGAAGCCGGTTCCCACGCCCTCTGGACCGAGATCATCCTCCACCACGCCGGCATCCCCGTCGCCCTCTTTGTCGTCATGCAGGATTACCGCTTCATTCTGCTTGATGCCTTCACGCGCCTGGCCGCTAACGGCGTCCTCGCCGGCATCGTCGTCGCCATCCTCTGGGAATCGCGCGAACCCATGCTGCGCCTCGCCAATTCAAGCGACCCCTTCGGCTTCGGCATGCTCATGGTTGGCTGTGGCCTCACGCTGCTTGGCTTTGCCAAAGCCCGCGAAGCCGTCCAGCGCTGGCTCACCGCGCGCGTCTTCCAGCGGCATAACCCCGAGTCGGTCACCCAATCTCTCCAGCGCCTCGAAGGCGACGAGACCGTCATTCTCGATACCGCCGCTCGCACTCTCGCCTCCTACTTCCGCGCCGAGCGCTGGCAGATCGCCCCCTCCCAACTGGCCTGGGCCGATGCCGCCACGCGCATCCAGTTCCTCAAGGGCGATTACGTCTACCTCAATCTCGCCGGTCGTCGCTTTCTCTCTGAAGACCTCGACGCGCTTGAAGACTTCTGCCTCATCGTCGCCCGCGAGGTCGACCGCGCCCGCACTCGCGAGCTCGAGCGCCTCATGGTCCAGGCCGAGCTCCGCGCGCTCCAGGCCCAGATCCATCCCCACTTCCTGTTCAACGCGCTCAATGCCCTCTATGGCAGCATCCCCCGCCAGGCCGCCGATGCCCGTCGCCTCGTGCTGAGCCTCAGCGAAGTCTTCCGCTACTTCCTCACCACCTCGCGCTCCACTGTGCGCCTCGAAGAAGAGCTCACCATCATCCAGGCCTACCTCGAGATCGAAAAGGCCCGCCTCGGCCCGCGCCTCTCCACCTCGATCGATATCCCTGCCGAGTGGCTCTCCTTCCCCATCCCCGTCCTCTCCGTTGAGCCGCTTGTTGAGAACGCTATCAAGCACGGCATTGCCGCCCAGTCCGGTCCCGGCGAAGTCTCCCTTACCGCATTTGCCGCTGAGGGCGTGATGACCATCATTGTTCGCGACACCGGCCCCGGCCCTGCCGATGCCACCTCCACCGAAGGCAATCGCGTCGGCCTCGACAATGTCCGTCGCCGTCTCCATCTCCACTACGGGGATGCCGCCACCCTCGAGGTCTCACACACTGGCGGCTTCACCGCTGCGACGCTCCGCATTCCCGTTGACGGCGCCAAGCCGCCCGCCCACCCAGCCGCAGCCGCCACTGGTGGGATACTTCTCGGAGATTCCTAACTTCACGGACAAGCTGGAATGAGTACACGTCTGATGAAAGCCCTAATCGTCGATGATGAACCTCTGGCGCGCCGCGTTCTGCGCGAAGAGCTCGAAGCCATGGACGGCCTGCTCGTCGTGGGCGAGGCCGAAGAGGGCGTCAGTGCCCTGGCCGCGATTGAATCCACCCAACCCGACATCGTCTTCCTCGACATCCAGATGCCCGGCATGACCGGCCTCGAGGTGCTCCGCGCCTATCGTGGCGGTGCTCATGTTCCGGTGTTTGTCTTCGTCACGGCCTTTGATCAGCACGCCATTGAGGCTCTCGAAGCCGGCGCCATCGACTATCTGCTCAAGCCCGTCAGCCAGCAGCGTCTTGAGCGTTCGATCGAGAAGGCGCGCCGCCTCTCGGGCAGTCCGCTCGAGTCGGCTGAAACCGTCGCCCGCATTCAGGAATCGGTCACCCCCGCCCCCCGCCCCGGCAACAAGCGCATCGTCGGCCGTTCGGGCAAAGAATACTATCTGCTCAATGCCGAAGAAGTCCTCGCCTTTCAGGCCGAAGGCGAACTCGTCTGGATCATCACGCAGAAGCAGAAGTTCCTCGCCACCCAAAGCCTCCGCGCGATCCAGGAAAAAGTAACGGGCCTCAACTTCCAGCGCATCCACCGCAACGCTCTGGTCAACCTCGACCACGTCCGCAAAATGGCCGCCATGTCGAGCCAGCGCTGGATGCTCACCCTCACCAACGGTCAGGAGTTCGTCGTCTCCAAGCGCCAGGCCCACGCGGTCGAAGGCGTGCTTGACTGGTAGCTCCCTACCTCGGGCTCACCGGTCGCTCTACCTGCTTCACTCCGGCACAACCATCGTCGTCGCCGGATTCCGGTCCCGATTCGGATCCACCAGCACATTCGCCGGATAACTCACCCGCTTCGGACTAACCTCCAGATCAAAGCACAACAGGTGCACATTATCCCCGTCATCGAGATCCGCCACATTCGACGGAATCACCGTTCGCCCATCACTCAGCTCCACCTTGTACAACCGCTGCTCCACCGGCTGCAGCTCATCCCCATCCTTCATGCGGATCCCCCCGGCCCAAGTCACACGCAGTGCCACCCGCGCCGATGCCGGACACCCACTCCCTTGCCCCCACGACCCCGCCCGCGGCGGTGTCTGCTTCGGGTCTGCCCGCTCCACATGCACAATCGTCGGCCCCGCCTCAAGCGGCGTCACCGCCATCGTCGCCCCCTTGTAGTTCACCTGACGGTCCTTCGACAACACGTTGCCCACAATCTCCACCGTCTCCGGCGGATCCGTTTTCGCATTGCCAAACTCACCCACCAGCAGTACCGTCCGCATCTCCCCCTCATCCGCCGCCGGCATAAACGTCACACACGTCACCTTCGTCGCCCCGCCGTTCTTCGTCTTCACCCGAAAGTCCCCGGCCTGCACACTCTTCACCTCAAGCTCCCGCTCAAACACCACCGGCATCCCATCGGCATTCGCCGCCCCCTGGCACACGCGATAGTTCGCCAGCAGCGGCAGCCGGTTATCCAGGCCAAAGAACGCGCTCACCAGCTTGCCCGGCGCCGCGGCCCCCGCCTGCGTCGTGTCTTGCTGGTTGTAGTCCGGCGGAATCGTCTTCGCCGGAAAAATCGTCGTCTTGATCTCCGAACACCCGGCGAGCCACAGCACGCCCGTCACCACAAGCCACTTACTACCCATTGCTTTGAGTCTAGCCCTCTCACGCGCCATATTGGAATCAGCATATGGAATGGCTCAACTACCACCACCTGCTTTACTTCTGGACCGTCGCCCGCGAAGGCAGCATCGCCCGCGCCTGCACCATCCTCCGCCTCGCCCAGCCCACCATCAGTGGCCAGATCCGCGCGCTTGAGGACAGTCTCGGCGACAAGCTCTTCACCAAATCCGGCCGCGGCCTCACCCTCACCGCCACCGGCCGCATCGTCTTCGACTACGCCGACGAGATCTTCTCCCTCGGTCGTGAGCTCCAGCAATCTCTCAAGGGCGCCCAGCCTCGCCGCTTTGTTGTTGGCGTCTCCGACATGATCCCCAAGCTCATCGCCCACCGCATCCTCGCCCCGGTGCTCGCCATGCCCGAGCCCGTCCAGCTCATCTGCGAAGAAGGCTCGCCCGATGCGCTTCTCGTCGATCTCGGCGAACATCGCCTCGATGTCGTTCTATCCGAAACGCCCGTAACTCCCGCCGATCGCCGTCGCGTCTTCCACCACCTGCTCGGCTCCTGCGGCCTCTCTGTCTTCGCCCGTCATGATCTCGCCGCCCGCTATCGGCGCCGCTTCCCCCAATCGCTCGACGAAGCTCCCTTGCTGTTGCCATTGCCCCAGTCTCCGGCGCGCCGTCAGATCGACCAGTGGTGCGAATCCCTTGCCATCCGGCCCCGCATCGTTGGCGAGTTCAAGGACAGCGCCCTCATCAAAACCTTTGGTGGCGCTGGCGCTGGCCTCTTCTTCGCCCCCTCGGCTATTGAGCAGGACGTCCGCTCCGCCTACGGCGTTCAGGTCGTCGGCCGCCTCGATTCGCTACGTGAGAACTTCTACGCCATCTCCATGGAGCGCCGCCTTAAACACCCCGCCGTCTCCACCCTCTGCGAATCCGCCCGCGACAACCTCTTCGCCACCCATCGGTTAAACCAATGATTTACGCTCAAAACATCTATTTGTCCGAATCTTAACTCGGCATTAATCTGAGATTGACGTAGATGCTTGACGGGTCGCGCCGCTTTCTCCAGCTTCTTCCGCGCGACCCGATTTTTTAATTCCGGGGAGGATCTGCATGATTGCCGCCAGGCTACTGCAACGCATCGAAGCCAACGCTGATTCCATCGCTCAGTCCGTGATTGACGGCCGCCGCCGCAACCCGGACATGCCCAATTACCGAAATCTCTCCGATGATGAGATCCGCACTCGTGTTCGCGACCTGATCTCCTCTTTCTCCTTCTGGCTGGCGAGTCGTGATGAGTCGCGCCTCGCCGGCCACTTTGCCGATCTGGGGCTGCGCCGTCGCGCCGAGGGCATGCCGCTGCATGAGGTCCTGCAGAAGATCACTCTGCTGAAGGGCGCCATCCGCGCCTGGGTTAGCGATCAGAACTACAACCTCACCCCCATCGAAATCTACGATGAACTCGAGCTCCTCCGCTCGATGTCCAACTACTTCGACTTCATCACCATCCACATCGCGCGCGGCTACGAGATGGCCGCCGTCAAGCCACCCAAAGCTCAGGCCACCGCCCGCGCCGACTTCATGCGCGCGTAGGCCCAGCCCATCACCAGCGCGGTGAGCACGCCCATGCCCACAAGCAGCATGCTCACCCGCCCCACAATCTCCGCGTCGCTTTCTTCGACAAACCGCCACTGCGGCAGCTCGCTCATCTGGCTCGACGTCAGCTTCACCTTGGCGAACACCTTCGGCAGGAAGTAACCCTTCCACTGCTCGAAGAATCCATCCACCTGCCTTGAGAAGTGCTGATACCGCCCCAGGCTTGTGCCCGCCAGATCATTGATGGCACTCTGTGCCAGAATCGCCGGCGACAAATACCGGAACCCATCCACGAACTTCTGCTGCTTCTCCACCTGCGCGTCAAACCGGTCGAGCACCGGCTGCACCTGCTTGTCCACTTCCATCTGCACCGCGTAGCTGATGCTCGCAAAGTCACCCTGCGGCTTCTCGCCCGCCGGCAGCAGTTCCGGATGATCTTCCATATACTTCGCCAGCAGCGTGCTGCCCTTGGATTGCGCTTCCTTGCCGGCCGTACGCATCGCCTGCACCATCTCCACACGGCTTGGCACCGGGTAAAGGCTCGTCGCCACCAGATTCGCCACACTCGGCATCACCAACACCAGCCCCAGCCACACCCCCGCCAGCGTCAACGCGTTCGTCGCCGAACTCGTCGTATAGCTATTCACCAGCACCGCCAGCCCGAACCAGAACATCGTATACAGCGTCATAAGCCCCATCCACAGCCCCAGGCGCAACCACACCGTGCTCGCCCCCAGATCCACGCCGGTCACCACCGCCCCGATCAGCGTAAAGCCGATCACCAGGCCCAACAGCAGCGCCCCGCGCATGACAATCTTGCCTGTCACCAACTGCGACATCGTCACCGGTTGCGACATCGCCAGCACCAGCGTCCCCTGCTCGCGCTCGGCCGAGATCAGGTTGTAGCCCAACGCCAACACCACGAGCGGAAACAGATACACCAGCACAAACGCCAGATCAAACCGTCCCGCCAGCAGGTTCGTCGGGTTCTCGATCTCATCGTTGGCCAGAATCGCCTGCTTCGATCGCAGGTTCAGCTTGAAGTAGTACGGATACAGATCGCTCTGTCCGATTGCCAGTGCCGCCAGCGGTGCCGGCGGCATGGCAACGTAGGGGGCCCCAGTCGTCCCTCCGATGGCCCCCGCACTACGAGGATCCTGGAAGCCCTTCGGCTCCTTCCGACCCTCTTCGTAAGCCACTAAATCACTCTTGAGTTTCCCCATCCGCTCGGCCTGTTCGGCTTGGGCGTCCTTTAGCGTCTCCGCCTGAAAACCCACCCACGATGTCCCGTTATAAAGGCTGTAGCTCACCAGCAGCGCCATCAGCGCCACCACGGCCGCCAGTGTCCGGTCCGCTTTCAGCAAGCGCCACTCATGGCGCACAATCGTTCCGATCATTCCGCGCGCAGCCTCCGTGTTGCCGCCCAGCCGGCCGCCAGGGCCGCCGTGCCTGCCCATGCCGCCAGCAACGCGAGCGACCACGTCTGCTGGCTCAATACCGTCGCTACTGGCGGCGCTTCATAGGCAAACGCCGGCACCTTCGACCACAACTTCTCATCCGCCATATAGGGCCCTTCGGTCTTGCCCGCATGCGCGATGTCGTCGTTCATCACATCGATAAACATGCGCCGGTACTTTTCGGCCGCCACGGAGAAATCGCGAAACTGCGCAAAGTCCGTCCCGCTCAATCCCATCGACACCGAGCGAATCGCCATCAACGGCGCCACCATCGCGCCCTGCTGCTGCAACAGGTTCTGCCGCTCGAACGTGTCCCACAACTCGCCATACAACTTGTCGTACACCTCATTGCCATGGTCCTCCCCAGCCTTTAGCGACAACCCCGAGTAGTTCACCGGCAGATCCTCCAGCTTGGCCACCTTGTACTGCGCCATCACCTTCTGCTTGAACGCCTCCTCGTCAAACCCCTTCTTCAGATCCGCCTCCATGCGCTTGGCAAACTCAAAGCTCGACGGCGTCCGGTACACCGTGCGCGACAGATCGCTGAATAGCCGCGGCGCCGCCAGACCATTGAAGATCCAGAACCCCAGCAGACACACCAGCGCCAGTCGCGCCGATTTCGCCAGCGCCGATACCGCGAGCGAAATGCCCACAAACGCGGCAAAGTACAACAGGTAGCTCACCGACATCCATCCCAGTCGCGGCAGGTTCGCCACAAACGATCCATCCTCGCTCGCCAGCAGCAGCGCTGCCGACCCCACCACCGCCGCCGGCACCAACAGCATCCCCAGCCCGCCAGCGATGCCTACCGCCTTGCCAATCGCCAGCTTTTCCCGCGGCACACCCATCGACAGCAGCAGCCGCAGCGTGCCCTGTTCGCGCTCCCCGGCAAAAGCCGAAAAACTCATCAGGATGATCAATAGCGGAATCAGCAACTGCAACACGCTCGATGCCGTCAGATCCCCAAACCGCGCCAGCGTATTCGCATCCCGCGCCGGCTTGTATTTGAACTCATTCTGCTTGTGCGCCTCAAGCCACACCGCTACACCCGTGTAGTTATCCGCGCCCCGGTCCACCAGCGACAACGGGCTCTTCGGCTTGAACGCATACACGCCGTAATGCGCCGCCGAGTGCGGGTTCTTCTTGCCCTGCGTCAGCCACTGCTCGCGCGTCTGTTCCCGCGCCTGCTCGTGCTGCCGGTTCACGCTCACATACTGTTGCCAGCCGATCCCAAGCGAGACCACCAACAGCGTCATCACAATGGCCGATGCAATCTGAAAGCGCCCATCCTGGCGCATCTCGAGCATCTCTTTCTTCGCGATATGCAGAATCATGGCTTACTCTCTCCCCTTAGTCGTGCATGTGTTCGAGGTAGATTCTCTCGAGATCGGCATGGCCAAACTCGTCGGTATTCAGCACCTGTCGCAGCTTGCCCTGCCGCATGATCCCCACGCGCGAGCCATCTTCCTTGGCGCGAAACAGATCATGTGTCGCCATCAGGATCGCCGTCCCCTGGCCGGCCAGCTTGCGGATCAACTGCGAAAACTCGTTCGACGCCTTCGGGTCGAGCCCCGAGGTCGGCTCATCCAGCAGTAACGCCTTCGCCTGCTTCGCCATCGCAATCGCGATCACGATCTTCTGCCGCATCCCTTTCGAATAAGTGCCAACCTTGCGTTCCTCGGCCCCCGTCGGCAGGTCCACCTCCCGCAGGTATTCGAGCAACTTCGCCTTCTCCACCGGCGCCCCGTTGGCCAGCGTCGCAAAGTAATCCAGATTCTCAAACCCCGTCAGATTCCGGTACAGGCTCACCTGCTCGGGAATGTAAGCAATGTGCTTCTTCGTCTCGAGCGGCTGCTCCGTCACGTCCATCCCGTTGATCAGCGCCTTGCCCCCCGATGGCTCAATGAAGTTCAGAAACAGATTGATCGTTGTCGTCTTGCCGGCCCCGTTGGCCCCCAACAGGCAAAAAATCTCGCCAGCCTTTACCTCAAGCGTCAGTGGATGAAGCGCCGTTTGCGCCCCATAGGTCTTCGTCAGTTCAACGGCCTTGAGCATAGGTCCCATCATATGACCCCTCAACTCCCCTCATGATTCCTTTCTCATGAACGGCCAACTTCATTCCACAAACGGCTTTCTGGTAAACCCAAAACCCGGCTATAATACTAGAACTTTAGTTACGGTACGAAATGCCTATTTGCACCTGTTTGCGCGCCCTGCCCCTGCTTCTGCTCTGCCTCGCTGAAGCTCGCGCCATTGTCGTTTCCGGCTCCGACCCCAACGATCCCATGTATCTGTCGAGTCTGACCGGCGTCGGCCGGATCAATTCCGCCGGTGGTGCTTGCAGCGGTTCTCTGCTCAGCACGGGTCGCCATTTCCTCACTGCCGCTCACTGCGTCGTCAATCCCAGCGGCAACTTTGTCGACACCTCTTTCTCCATCACCTTTCAGAATTCATCCCTCACCGAATTCACCTACATCACCGGCAACGCCGTTTACAATCCAGACTTCTCCCCCACGGTAATCGGTAGCCCCGGCGACATTGCTGTCCTCACGCTCAACCAGTTCGTCGATCCCTCGATCGAACGCATGAGCCTCTACACCGGCACGGGCGAACTCGAATCCCTGGCCATCATCGCTGGCTACGGCCGTCAGGGTACTGGCGCCACCGGTTCGGTCGCCAACACCTTTGGCACTCGCCGTCAGGGTCTCAATCGCGTTGATGCGATTCAGGGCTCCACGCTCCTCTTCGATTTCGACAGCGGCTCCATCGATCAAAGCCTCTTCGGCACCGATCTTGGCGAAGGCCTCAACGAAGTTGGCATCGCTCAGGGCGATTCCGGCGGCCCCACTCTCATCGGTGGTCGTATCGCCGGTGTCCATTCCTATCTGGGGTGCGCCGGCAGTAATGGTTTCTGCTTTACGCCCCCCGACGTTGACGGCACACTCAATAGCTCCTTCGGCGAATACTTCGGCGACACCCGTGTCTCCGTTTATGCCAACTGGATCCAGTCCGTTATCGATGCCCCGGCCGAGATCCCCGAGCCCGCCACCTTTGCCGGCTCGCTCGTCGCCCTTGGCGCCGTTATCGCGGCAGCTCGTAGAAATCGTAAGTAATCCGCCACTTCTCGCTCCGCCCCGGTTCAATCGCGAGCTTCACATATGGCTCCGGCGATAGCACCGGGCGGATCGACCAGAAGATCACCTTCTCGAGCGGCCTGTCCCCCGCAATTCTCACCCCCGCTCCCGACTTCGTATTCTCCACCGCAAACTGGTAATCCTTCGCCTCCCCGCCAAACCCCGTAAACTCGCTCATCACCGTCTGCCCCGGCTTGAGTTCGCTCTGATAGGCAAGCGTCTGCCCCTCCAGCTTCGCCAGCGGCTCGAGCCTTGCCTTCGCCACTGCCCCAAACCCAAACTTCACGCGCAGATTCGGCCCCGTCGGCTCCCCATCAATCACAAAGAAGTTGTGGTTATACGTCGACGTCTCAATCCGCTTCCGCCCCGTATTCTTCAGCTCATGCTCGATCACCATGCCCGGCTTGCCCTTCTCGAGCCGCACCGTCTTCTCATACCGGTACCCATACCCCGTCTCGGCATCCATCAGCTCCTGCCGGAACACCACCCTGTCCTTGCCCGTCTTCACCGTCCACTTGCCCCCATCGAGCAGCGCATACCGCCCAAACCGCTCAAACTTCCCCTCACTCTCCTTGCGCATCACCCCGATCCCGATCCGCACAAACTTCCCACCCGCCTTCGCCTCATCCCACCCCAGCGCCGCGTCCCCGGTCAAAAACTCCTCCACCGGTCCCGTGATCGCGTCATGATGCAGCGGATCATGCTTCGCATACCAGACCCCAAAATACTCATGCTTCCCATACCGCAAACTCTTCACCACGCCCGACCAGTCAAACCGCGAACCCCGATAACTCCCGCTCATCTGGTCCGGCAAGTGCAACACCGCCGTCACCTGCCCATTGCCAATCGTCACCTCCGGGTAAGCCTGCGCCAACCCAATCATGCCGAGCAAAATTGCAACATTCATCGCGCGATCAACCTATCACACAATCGCCGGTACTAGAATGGAAACGGTTGCGCACTTTATCCAAAAAGACCCAGTATTCGCTGCGAGCCCTCTACGCCATGGCCCGCCTCGGCCAGGGCGTCTCCGTTCTCATTTCCGATCTCAGCGATCAGGAACAGATCCCCAAGAAATTCCTCGAGCAGATCCTCCTCGGCATGAAGCAGAAAGGCCTCGTCTCGAGCCGTCGTGGCCGCACCGGCGGCTACTTCCTCGCCGTCGATCCCCACAAGGTCATGGTCGGCGATATCATCCGCATGGTCGATGGCCCCCTCGCCCCCTTACCCTGCGCCAGCGAAACCAGCTTCCGCAAGTGCGACGAATGCCCCGATATCCGCTTCTGCGGCACCAGCATGATCATGCGCCAGGTCCGCGACGCCACTGCCGCCATCCTCGATAAAACCTCGCTCGCCTCCGTCTGCGAGAAGGTCGACGCCGCCCGCCGCTCCGCCGATGGCGGTGAAGAACTCATGTATTACATCTGACCCTCTTTTTTTCGCCTTAAACTCTACCAATTCTATCGACAATATTGACAACTGCCTGGAATCAAGCTATTCTCGATCTAGGTAGTAGCAATGGAATTCAAAGCACTCTCCAACTGGGCCAAACTCATCGGAACCACTCTGTGGATCTTCCTCATCTCCTGGTTTATCTCCGTCTCCGGGGAGGTTCGCTAATGCACCCCATCGCCACCCTCCTCTCTTTCACCAGCCGCACTCTCGCCTACACCGCTTCGCCCGCCGAGGCGCTTGAGCGCATCGCCCACGAGCTGGCCGCCATCGCCGGCCTCAATGCTGTCTCGTTATCTCTGCGCAATCCCCATCGCGGCCCCATCGCCGATTTCTCACTCACCGTCCCCACCACGGCCCCCACCGGTATTTCCCTCTCGCGCGAGCTCCGCTCCGGCCCCTATTCTTACGGCTACATCGAGCTCTCCGCCGCCCGCCCGGCCATCCGCGCCGTCGAGCTCTTCTCCCTGCTCAATACGCTCGAGTCGCTCCTGCTCAACTACGCCATCCTCCAGTCCCGCCAGCAGGAACAATCTCGTCTCAAGGCCCTTCTCACGCTGCTCGCCGAACAACTCCGCGCCACCAAGCTCACGCCCCGGGCCCAGTCGATTCTCGCCCGCTACGGTTTCTCTCCCGAAGCCTCCCTCGCCTGGCTCGAGCAGCAAAGCCAGAAGACTCAGGTTCCCGTCACCATCGCCGCCGAGCGCTTCATCGCCGCCCAGCGCCGTCGTGAGCGTGCTGCATGAGTGCTCCCTCGGTTCTCCTGATCGCGGCTCATCCTGACGACGAGTATTACTGCGCCGCCACTCTATACCGCGTCGCCCGCGAGCTCAACGGCACCGTCGATCTCATGATCATCACCGATGGCGCCGGCGGCCATCGCTTCGCCGGTCTTGCCGGGCAGATCTATGGCCTCGATCTCACCGAGGGCGGCAAAGATCACGCCCTCCTGCCTGAAATCCGCCGTGAAGAATCGCTCCGCGCCGGTAAGCTCCTCGGCGTGCGCCACACCGAGTTCCTCGGCCAGCCCGACCCCGGCTACACGCTGGAGGAAAGCGCCGCCTTCCGCGCCTGGCGCATCGAAGAGATCAAGCGCCGCATCGAGGCGCGCATTACCGCTCATCATTACGACGCCGTCTTCGTCCTTGCTCCATCTCCCGGCGAGCATGGTCATCACAAGGCCGTCGCCCGCCTCTCCCGCGAGGCCCTCGCGCAGTTGCCCCAGAATCAGCGGCCGCTCCTGCTTGCTGTTGAGCCCGCTCATTCGAGCAAGCCCTGCCACAACGAACCCATCTTCCAGTTCCAGCGTTCTCGCCCCGTCACGCGCGCCGAATCACTCACCTACTCGGTCATCGTCAACTGGCTCATCGCCGAGTACAAATCGCAGGGCCTCTTCCAGCTCGAGTCTGGCCGTCACGATGTCGAACGCTTCTGGCCTCTCAACCCCACCCCTGTTGACGCCGCCCGGAGGTTTCTCGCTAGCATTGCGTAATGACTCGCCGCGCTCTGCTCGCTGCCCTTGCTCCTCTGGCCCAGGCCCAAACCCCCACCGAGACCGCCGCGAACGAAGACTTCTGGTTCGCCGCGCGCATGGCTTTCACCGTCGATCGCAATCTCCTCAACTTCAATAACGGCTCCGTCTGCCCCGCGCCCAAAGCCGTCCAGGAAGCGATGCACCGCTACTGGACCGTCACCAATCTCTCCCCCTCCCACTACGTCGACGAGCTTCTCCTCCCCGAGACTGAAGTCATCCGCGAAGACCTCGCCCGCGAGTTCGGCTGTTCCCCTGAAGAGCTTGCTCTCACCCGCAACACCAGCGAAGGCCTCCACACTGTGATCCTGGGCATGCCCCTCAAGGCGGGCGACGAAGTGCTCACCACCACGCAGGATTACCCGAGCATGCTCTCAAGCCTCGAGCAGCGCGCCACCCGCGAGGGCATCGTGGTCAAGAAGTTCAAATACCCCTCGCCCCCCAAGTCTCCGCGGGAGCTGACGGAGCTCTTCCTCGCGAACATCACCCCGCGCACCCGCGCCATTCTGGTTTCGCACCTCACCTTCACCACCGGCCAGATCTTCCCCATCAAGGACATCTGTGCGGAAGCCCGCCGCCGCGGCATTTTCACGATCATCGATGGCGCCCACGGTTTTGCGCATCTCGATTTCAAAGTCTCCGAGATCGGCTGCGACTTCTACGCCACCAGTCTCCACAAGTGGCTCACGGCCCCGGTAGGCACGGGGTTTCTCTACATGCGCCGCGATCTCATTCCGGACGTCTGGCCCCTGACGGGTGTGCCGGCCGCGATGCGCTCAAACATCCGCAAATTCGAATCGGTAGGAACGCAACCGGTAGCAATGCGGAATGCGATCGCCGACGCCCTCGCCTTCCATCGCGGGTTAGGGGCCAAGCGCAAAGAAGAGCGCCTACGCTATCTCCGCCGCCGCTGGTTCAACGCATTGAAGGAAGTCCCCAACGTCCGCATGCACATCTCCGACGACCCCGCCCAATCCTGCGGCATCGGCGCCTTGTCGATTCAGGGCCTACCCTCGGACAAGCTAACGGCCGAACTCATCACCAAATACAAGATCCACGTCCGCACCCGCCTGATCCCCAACGAATTCGACTGCATCCGCATCACCCCCAACATCTACTCGAGCCTCGACGACGTCGACCGCTTCACTCGCGCTATCCGCGAGATCGCGAGCAAAACCCCCAGGGCCTGACATCGCAATGGATCCGACTTGGCGCTACGGTCTGGATTTCTTCTCATGGCGCTCCACAAGCGCCAATCGCTTCTTCACCCAAAGCTCAGGTGTGACCTCAACAGGCTCCCCCGAGCGCAACCCTTCGAGCAGCAGTTGATCGACACGCGCCTCTGCCTGTTTCTTCTGCAATTCAAGTTTCAACTTGCTCATATAGCCGCTCGACATTTCTTCTCATTCTTTGCGATCATCCTGAAGGTTCCAAGCCTTTTACCCCGGCGGATC